>JADLEG010000078.1 GCA_020846275.1 Alphaproteobacteria bacterium | reverse complement strand
TGGTGCTTCAGCGCCTGCTGGTAGAGCGTGTGCAGGATGGCGTGCCCGGTGCGGTCGGCCGCGGCGCAGGTGCGGTGCGCGATGCCCTCGCCGTAGCGCGTGGTCATGCCGCCGAACGGGCGCTGGTAGATCTTGCCCTCGGGCGTGCGCGAGAACGGCACGCCGTAGTGCTCGAGCTCCACCACCGCCGGCACGGCCTCGCGCACCATGTACTCGATCGCGTCCTGGTCGCCCAGCCAGTCCGACCCCTTGATGGTGTCGTACATGTGCCAGCGCCAGTCGTCCTCGCCCATGTTGCCGAGCGACGCCGACATGCCGCCCTGCGCCGCCACGGTGTGGCTGCGCGTGGGGAACACCTTGGTGATGCAGGCCGTGCGCAGGCCCTTCTCGGCCATGCCGAAGGTCGCGCGCAAGCCCGCGCCGCCCGCGCCGACGACGACCACGTCGTAGGTGTGGTCGACCACCTTGTAGGCCTGGCCGTTGATGGCCGGCGAGGTCGCTTTCGCTGTATCCAACGGCATGGCCCTAGCGTCCCATCGCCAGCATCAGCACGGCGATCACCGAGGTCAGCCCGAACAGCGCGGCGGTGAGCTTGACCACGATGATCGCGGCGACCTTCGCCAGCTCCTCGTGCACATAATCCTCGATCACCACCTGCATGCCGAGCTGGCCGTGATAGAAGGCGGTCGCCACGTAGAAGATCATCATCGCGGCGTTGATCGGGCTCGCCATCCAGGCCTGCATCGCCGACTGCTCGGCGCCGACATGGCCGATCACGCCGATGACGAACCAGATCGTCAGCGGCACCAAGGCCACCGCGGTGACGCGCTGCATCCACCAGTGATGCGTGCCGTCCTTTGCCGAACCGAGCCCGCGCACCGCGCCGAGGGGGGATCGCAAGGTCATCGGGCCGTCTCCCTCACCGCAGCGCGTAGGCCGCGACCCAGGCGGCCACGGTCAGCACCGCCGAGGCGGCGACGACGGTCCATCCCGTCATGTCGACCTGCTTCAGGTCGAACCCCCAGCCGGTGTCCCACAGCAGGTGCCGGATGCCGTTGCAGAGGTGGAAGAACAGCGCGAAGGTCCATCCCAGCAGCAGGAGCCGGCCGATGATGCCGCCGAGCCAGACCTGCAGCACCTCGTGCGCCGTGGGGCCCGTGGCCGCAGCGACCAGCCAGCAGGTCAGCATCAAGGTGCCGACCGCCAGCGCCACGCCGGTCGCGCGATGGGTGATCGACAGAACCGTCGTGATCTGCGGGCGATAGACCTGGAGATGCGGCGAAAGCGGGCGCGGTCGAGCGGCCATCCATGTCCTCGCTGGCGTACGGCCTCACCCGCCGTCGCAAAGCGCTAGTCGTTCGTGTCGTCCCGTTTAACCCCCTCGTCCGGTCAAGTCAACGACGGGGCGGGATTTCGCTTGCTTCTCATCGTTCTAAGCGATGGCGATGCTCATCCAAAGTGATGAAGCGAAGGTGAAGAGGCCTGGCCCGGTTCGGCCCGCTTTCCTGCTTCGTCATGCCCGGCCTTGAGCCACGGGTGTCCGGTTGACGCCTGTCGCGTGCGTGCCTCTCTCTTGTCCCCCCTCCCTTGCGGGAGGGGGTTAGGTTCTCGCGCTCGATGACCTACGGCGCTTTCCTCTTGTCCCCCCTCTCCTTGCGGGAGGGGGTTAGGGGGAGGGGGCTTCTCACATCGCCGCCCGCGCTGTTCGGCCCGTCCAGCGCGCAAGGAAACCACCAAGGCACCAAGACGCCAAGAAGAAGGAATTGAACCACGACGACACCACGGACACGACGCCGGAAGACGGATGCCCGATACCGACGTGGTGCCGTGCTGGCGGATCTTTCTTTCTGGCCTTGGTGCCTTGGTGCCTTGGTGGTTTCCGGATGGAAGACGAGCCGATGCGCGGCGACGTTGTGCGAGCGGCCCCCTCCCCCTAACCCCCTCCCGCAAGGGCAGGGGGGACAAGAGAGAGGCACGCACGCGACAGGCGTCAACCGGACAGCCGTGGCTCAAGCCCAGGCATGACGACCTTGGGGACGAATTGGTGCTCAGTCCTCGGTCTACCGGCCAGGCGTGGCCGGGAGGCCATGACAGATAAGTTCACACCGCCGGCCCGCCGGCCACCGGAAATCGTTCCTTGATCCGGCGCAACAGCTGGTCGCGGACCTGGCGGTAGGCGTCCAGGCGCTGCTCGCGGTTGCCTTCGACGATCTGCGGGTCGAACGTGTTCCAGAACTCGACTTCGCAGGCCATGGTGCGCGTCAACTCGACCGCGCGGTGCTGCGCCTCGGGCGACAGCGTGATGATCAGGTCGTAGAACCCGTCCTCGAGCTGGTCGAAGCTCTTCGCCTTGTGGCGGCGGGCGTCGATGCCGATCTCGTCGAGCACCTCGACGGCCATCGGGTCGATCTCGCCCTGACGCACGCCGACCGAATCGACGTAGATCAGCCGGCCGTGCAAATGCTTGAGTATCGCCTCGGCCATCGGCGAGCGGACCGCATTCATGGTGCAGGCGAACAGCACGCTTCCCGGCGCGTCGGCCATCGCGCTTCTATCCGCGGATGTGCAGCACGCAGACCAGCGTGAACAGCCGGCGCGCGGTATCGTTGTCGATCTCGACCTTGTCCTTCAGCCGCTGGCGCAGCAGGTCCGAGCCCTCGTTGTGCAGGCCGCGCCTGCCCATGTCGATCGCCTCGATGCGCGAGGCCGGCGCGCTGCGGATGGCCTGGAAATAGCTCTCGCAGACCTGGAAGTAGTCCTTGACGATGCGGCGGAAGGGGCTGAGCGGCAGGACGACGCGGGTGAGCGGCTGGTCGTTCTCGCGCTTGATGTCCATCACCAGCCGATTGTCGGCGACCGACAGGTGCAGCGCGAACGGACCCTCGAGGTCGCCGGTGGGGGCGAAGCTGTTGTCCTCGATCAGGTCGAAGATCGCGACCGCGCGCTCGTGCTCGATCTCGGGCGCGCGGCGCACCACGCTCTTCTCGTCGAGCGTGATCTTGACGATGCGGTTGGGGCTGCGCGCCGCCGCCTTGTCCGGCCCGTCCTTGGGCGCGCTCACCGGGAGTCCGGCCCGCCGCCCAGGCGCAGCGCGACCGAGATCGCATGCGCGTCCAGCCCCTCGGCCGCGGCCAGCGCGACCGCCGCGGGACCGATCGCGCGCGCGGCGGCGGCATCGCAGGCGACGATCGAGCTGCGCTTCATGAAATCGAGCACGCCGAGGCCCGAGGCGTAGCGCGCCGCGCGCGAGGTCGGCAGCACGTGGTTCGATCCGGCGACGTAGTCGCCGATCGCCTCGGGCGTGTGGCGCCCCAGGAAGATCGCGCCGGCATGGGCGATCCGGCCCATCAGCGTCTCGGGGTCGGCCACGGCCAGCTCGACATGCTCGGGCGCCAACGCGTCGACTAGCGCCGGCGCTTCGCCGATCAGGTCTTCGACCAGGATCACCGCTCCATGGTCGCGCCAGCTTGCGCCGGCGATCTCGGCGCGCGGCAGGCGCTGCAGCAGCACCTCGACCACCTGGACGACGCTGTCGGCCAGGGCCGGGTCGTCGGTGATCAGGACGGATTGCGATGCCGCGTCGTGCTCGGCCTGGGACAGCAGGTCGGCGGCGATCCAGGCCGGATCGTTGTCGCGGTCCGCCACCACCAGGATCTCCGAGGGGCCGGCGATCGAATCGATGCCGACGATGCCGAACACCTGGCGCTTGGCCTCGGCGACATAGGCATTGCCGGGGCCCACGATCTTGTCGACCGGCCGGATGGTCTCGGTGCCGAAGGCGAGCGCGGCCACCGCCTGCGCCCCGCCGACGCGCCAGATCTCGTCCATCCCGGCGCGGCGCGCGGCCGCCAGCACCAGCGGGTTGAGCGTGCCGTCCGGCGCCGGCACGACCATGGCGATGCGGCCCACGCCCGCGACCCGTGCCGGGATCGCGTTCATCAGCACCGAGCTTGGATAGGCCGCAGTGCCGCCCGGCACGTAGAGTCCGACCGCCGACAGCGCCGTCCAGCGCCAGCCGAGCGTGACCCCCGCCGCGTCGCGCCAGCGCTCGTCCTTGGGAAGCTGCCGGCGGTGGAAATCCTCGATGCGCCGGGCGGCAAGGTCGAGCGCGTCGTGGGTGGCTTGCGGCACCGCCTGCACCGCGGCGTCGATCTCCGCGCCGGTCACCGCCAGGGCAGCGGCGGTTGCGACGTCGAGCCGGTCGAAGCGCCGCGTCAGCTCCACCAACGCCTGGTCGCCGCGCGCGCGGACATCCGCCAGGATCGCCGTCACCGCGGCGGCGACGTCGGGCGCCGCGCCGCGCCGCGCCGCCACGAAGGACTGGAAGTGCCGGGCGAAATCGGGATCGCCGGCGATCAGCTTAAGCGGCATCGGCAGCCTCGCGGAATTTCTCGATCCAGCCCATCAACTCGTCCGGCCGCGTCTTCAGCGCGGCGCGGTTGACCGCCAGGCGCGACGTCACCTCGGCGATGCGCTCGACCTCCACAAGCCCGTTCGCCTTCAACGTGCCGCCTGTCTGCACCAGGTCGACGATGCGATGGCAAAGGCCGAGCGACGGGGCGAGCTCGATGGCGCCGCTGAGCCGGATGCACTCGGCCTGCACCCCGCGCCGCGCGAAATGGCGCTCGGTCAGCGACGGATACTTGGTGGCGACGCGCACATGGCTCCAGCGCATCGGATCGTCCTCGTGCACCATCGCGGCGGGCTCGGCCACCACCAGCCGGCAATGCCCGACCTTCAGGTCCACGGGGGCATAGATCTCGGGATAGTCGAATTCCATCAGCACGTCGTTGCCGGCGACGCCGAGCTGGGCGCCGCCGAAGGCGACGAAGGTCGCCACGTCGAAGCTGCGAACGCGCACGATCGCGACCTGCGGAAGGTTGGTGGCGAAGCGCAGCTTGCGGTCATCGGGATCGGCGAAGGCCGGCTCGGGCACGATGCCCACCCGCTCCAGGATCGGAGCGACGGCATCAAGGACCCGGCCTTTGGGCAGGGCGAGGACAAGGGGTTCCGCGCGGATCATGGCGACCGATCATGAGGCCCCGGACGCGGGATCGTCCAGCGTGTGATGCGGTCGCCACGCGGTCGGGTAAGGCGCCTCCATGTCGCGCACCTGCACCTGCACGCGCTCCGCGGCCACGCGCAGCGCCGCTCCGCCCGCGAACAGGATCTCGACCTCGGCCGGGCCGGACGCACCCGCCACGCGCCGCAGCGCCAGGATCGACAGCAGAATGCCGGGCTGCGACTGGTCGATGCCCTTCTGGCGGATCGCGCGAACTCCTTCGATCATCAACCCGCAGCGCACCCGCTCGGCCTGCGGATCGGCGCTTTCCCAGCGGAAGCGGTTGGCCGACAGGATCAGCCGGCGCTCGGCCGGCAGGTAGGCGATGTCCCGCACCGCCACCAGCGCGTCCTGCAGGCAGGCCGACAGGACCGCCAGGTCCTCGTCATCCTCGGCGCGCAGGCGCAGCCGGTCTTGCGGGGCGTCGGAACTCATGGGGCGGCGGACTCCGGGGGGCGGCGGGCTCCGGGGGGCGTCGGTCCGTGGAGATACTGCAAAGCGGCGATCGGGGAAAGCCTTAACCGGCCAGGCCTCCGCCTCCCCCGGCTTCGGGATGGTCGTGCAGCCGCGCGGGCATCCACCGCTCGGCGCGCCGCGCCAGGCGCGCCGACGGGGTTTCGCCGTCATAGTCCATCGCCTCGGGCGCGCGGGTGAATGCGGCGCGATCGTCCAGGCTGTTGACATTGACGACCGCGCGCAAGCCCGATGCGGTCTCGCAGATTGCCGCCACATAGACGCCGCAGCGCCGGCAGATCAGGTAGTCGGCGGTGCGCGTGCCGAAGCGATAGCGCTCGACCAGCGACCAGTCCGCGGCCCAGGCCTCGAACAGGCCCTGCGGGTCCGCGACCGTGCGCGTGGCGTGGGCGCGGCAGAACGCGCAGCCGCAGGCGCGCAGCACGCTGTCGGCCGGACGGCCGGCGAGGCGCAGCCGGACGCGGATGTTGCCGCAATGACAGCCGCCCTTGTGCTCCATCGCCTCGATCCTACCCAATGCCTGCACCCGGCGCGATTCCCGCCCGGGAACTCCGGGCCTACGCCGCCGTTGCTCTACCCGACGACAACAACAAGGGAGGACAGGTCAAACGAGGCCTTGAAAGGAGGCTTTGATGAAGTACCACATCTTGACGTTGGCCATACTGGCTGCGACAGCCAGCGTCCCGGCCCTTGCCCAGGAGCAATCCCCCTGCGCCGAGCGCAACGACGTGCTGGCGCGCCTCAAGGATCAATATCACGAGAGGCCGACCGGCGTCGGCATCACCGAGAACGGCGCGGTGGTCGAGTTGACGACTTCCGACAGCGGCACCTGGACCTTGCTGGTCAGCTTTCCCAACGGGCGGGCCTGCCTGATGGCGACCGGTGACGGCTGGGAGCAAGCGCCGGCCAAGGCGGTCGGCCGGGAGATCCGCTTTCTGCGCTAGTCGCGCACCCGCTCGATATCCGCGCCGCAGGCCGCGAGCTTCTCCTCGACGCGCTCGTAGCCGCGGTCCAGATGGTAGATGCGGTTGACCGTCGTCTCGCCGCGCGCCGCGAGCCCGGCCAGCACCAGCGAGACCGAGGCGCGCAGGTCGGTCGCCATCACCGGCGCGCCGGTCAGCGACGCAACCCCGCGCACCATCGCCGACGATCCATGCACGTTGATGTTGGCGCCCATCCGGCAGAGCTCGGGTACGTGCATGAAGCGGTTCTCGAAGATCGTCTCGGTGATCATGGCGGCCCCCTCCGACACCGTCATCAGCGCCATCATCTGCGCCTGCAGGTCGGTCGGGAAGCCGGGGAAAGGCTCGGTCATCACATCGACGCCGGCGGGCCGGCGATTGCCCGCCGCCACGCGGATGCCGCGCTCGGTGCCGGACATCGCGACCCCGGCCTCGCCCAGCGTCTTGGCCGGCGCCTCCATCAGCGCCAAGTCCATGCCCAGGAGCTCGATATCGCCGCCGGTGATCGCCGCGGCGATGGCGAAGGTGCCCGCCTCGATGCGGTCCGGCACGATCTGGTGCTCGGCGGCGTGCAGGCGGTCGACGCCGCGCACCACGATCTGGTCGGTGCCGATACCCTCGATCTCAGCGCCCATCGCCACCAGGCAGCGCGCCAGGTCGGCCACTTCGGGCTCGCGCGCGGCATTGACCAGCACGGTTTCGCCGCGCGCCAGCGATGCCGCCATCAGCAGGTTCTCGGTCGCGCCCACAGAGACCTGGGGGAACACGATGCGCGCGCCGGTCAGCCCGTGGGGGGCGCGCGCGGTGACATAGCCGCCTTCCAGCACCACCTCGGCCCCCAGCTCCTGCAGCCCCTTCAGGTGCAGGTCGATCGGCCGCGTGCCGATCGCGCACCCCCCGGGCAGCGACACCCGCGCCTGGCCGTGGCGCGCCACCAGCGGCCCCAGCACCAGCACCGAGGCGCGCATCTTGCGCACCAGGTCATAGGGCGCCGTGGTGCTGCCCACGTCGTCGGCCTTGAGCCGCATGGTGACGCCGCCGCCATTGGCGCGCCGTTCGTCGCCCTTGGCGTGCCCGTTGCCGTTCTTGCCGTTGGCGCCGACCAGGGTGATGGTCACGCCGTGCTGGACCAGAAGATTGGTCATCGTGTCGATGTCCGCCAGCCGCGGCACGTGTCGCAGCGTCAGCTCCTGGTCGGTCAGCAGGCTCGCCGCCATCAGCGGCAGGGCGGCATTCTTGGCCCCGCCGATCGGGATCTCGCCCACCAGCCGCTTGCCGCCCGCGATGCGAAGTCGGTCCATTCCTGGATTCCTTGAGCGTCCTAGAGTTTCGGCAGGGTCACGCCGCGCTGGCCCATGTACTTGCCGCCGCGGTCGCGATAGGAGGTCTCGCAGGCGCTGTCGCCCTTGAGGAACAGGAATTGGCAGGCGCCCTCATTGGCGTAGATCTTGGCCGGGAGCGGCGAGGTGTTGGAGAACTCCAGCGTCACGTGCCCCTCCCATTCCGGCTCCAGCGGCGTGACGTTGACGATGATGCCGCAGCGCGCGTAGGTCGACTTTCCCAGGCAGATCACCAGCACGTCGCGCGGCACGCGGAAATACTCGAGCGTGCGCCCCAGCACGAAGCTGTTGGGCGGGATGATGCAGACCTCCTGCTTGCGGTCGACGAAGCTCTGCGCGGAAAACGCCTTGGGATCGACCAGCGCGTTGTCGACATTGGTGAAGATCTTGAACTCGTCCGCCACCCGCGCGTCGTAGCCATAGGACGACAGGCCGTAGGAGACCACCCCCTCGCGCTTCATCCCGTCGACGAACGGATCGATCATGCCCGTGGCCTTGGCCTGCGTGCGGATCCAGTGGTCGGGCATGACCGGCATCGAGCTTTTTCCCCCTTGGGTTGATGGTCCGGTTTGTAGCGGAGGGGCACCCCTGCCTCAAGCGCCGCCCCTGTTGATGGATTCGTCCTTGTTTTCCAACGGTCCGGCGGCGGCGTCCGCGGCCGCGCCCGGCTCGTCGCGCGCCCGGTCCTGCGCCTTGCGGCGAACCAGATTCGCGCGCAGGGCCTTGGCCTGGCGCAAGCGGCGATCGGCCGCCTCGCGCTTGGCGCGCGGGGTGAGGGTCGGCTTGTCGGGCGCGTCGTTGTCCATGGCGTCGGATGCTGCCAGAGGCTTGCGGCGGCAATAGGGCCGCGCCGGGGCGCGCTTGCGCCCCTTTGGGGCCTATACTATGGTCCCGCCCCGTTCAAGCGGCCGGATCGCGGCCGTTTCGCGGCCGGGTCGGGCCGCTTGAGGCGCCGCCGTAGCTCAGAGGTAGAGCACACCCTTGGTAAGGGTGGGGTCGGGTGTTCGATTCACCCCGGCGGCACCATTTTCAACCGGCCGGCGATTGCCCGCGATGGCGATCGGCGCAATTGTGACGGCCAACCCGTTTCTCGTCGAGACGCCCTCAAATTTCGCTCGGCGGCAGAGTATTAACCTATTCTTGATAGCGTGGCGGCAGTCCATTCGTACCGTGGAATCCCCGGCTCGCCCGCAGGCAGGGCCACCGGAACGCGGACGCCCCCAGCAACCAGGTCCGATCCTTCGATGCCCATCCGTCAGCTTCCCCCGGAGTCCCTGCAGTGAACGCGAACCAGGCGCGCATCTTCGTGGTCGCGGCCGAGGCCGCCGACGGGGACGGCATCGCGGACCGCCTGACGCGCCTGGGCTATGCCGCCTGCGGCGGGGCGCGATGCGGCGAGGACGCGCTGGCGCGCATCGCCGACGCCCATCCCGACCTCGTGCTGATGGATACGGACCTTGCCGGCGCGATGGACGGGGCGCAGACGGCGGCGCGGCTGCGGGAGCGCGGCGATGTGCCGGTGGTCTTCCTGGCCCCCAGCCCGGACGATGCACGGCTGCGGCCGCACACCGAGGCCGGGTCGTTCGGCTGTATCGCCAAGCCGTTCACCGAGCGCGAATTGCACGCCAGCATCCAGGCCGCGCTCTACAAGCACCGGCTGGAACGCGCCGAGCGCGAGGTGAACCTGCTGCTGGAGCGTCAGGTCCATGCGCGGACCGCCGAACTGGTGGCGAGCGAGCGGCGCTTCGCCGATTTCGCGCGGATCGCGTCGGAATGGCTATGGGAAACCGACCGCGAGGACCGCTTCACCTATTTCTCGTCCGACGGCCAGCATATCGGCTTCGACTTCGCGACCTTCTTCGGTCGCCGCTGGAGCGAGGTGGCGGCGCACGATCCCGGCGAACTGCCGCGCATCGCCGCCCTCGACGACGCGATGCGCCGGCGCAGCCCGTTCCGCGACCTGCACTGCCGCATCCTGGTCGGCGTCGGCAGCATGCGCTGGTGCGCGATCAGCGGCGAGCCGCGCTTCGACGATGCCGGCGCCTTCCTGGGCTATCGCGGCGCGGGCCGCGACGTGACCGAGCTGGTCGAGACCCAGGCGGCGATGGAAAGCCGGAACCGCGTTCTCGACGCCATGCTGATGGCAATGCCGGATGGCGTGCGCGTAGTCGACGACAAGGTCACGCTTTACATACAGAACGACCGGCTCTTCGAGATATTCGATCTCGACAAGCAGGCCTGCATGACTGCGCCGGACCCGGTCTACTATCCGCTCCTGGAGATGGCGCGGCGCGGCGAGTATGGCCCGGGCGATCCGGAGGTGTTGGTGCGCGAGCGCCAGGAAGCGGTCCGCCGCCGCCTGGCCACCGTCCAATCGTTTGGCTACGAGCGGCAGTTGAAGACAGGCCGCTGGGTGGAGGCGCGGATCGCCGCGATCGAGGGCGGCGGCTGGGTATCGCTCTATCGCGACACCACCGAAGCAAGACAGCGCGAACAGGCGCTGGCCCGCCAGGCCACCCTGATGCGAACGATCCTCGACAACATGGGCGAAGGCATCTCGGTCGTCGACAAGGACCTGCGCCTGGTGGCGTGGAACGAGCGCTTCCTCGAAACGACCGGCGTCGACCGCGCCGTGGCGCGGCCGGGAGCGACGGTCCGCGACATCGTGGTGTCGCTCGCGAAGGCCGGAGAATTCGGCGCGGTCGATGCCGAGGCCGAGGCGGATCGCGACGTCAAGGAGCTATGGCAGCCGAAGCCGCTGCTGCACGAGCGGACGCGCCCCGACGGGCGCACGCTGGAGATACGGCGCAACCCGATCCCCGGCGGCGGCTTCGTGACCCTCTATGTCGACATCACCGAGCGCAAGCGGGCTGCACAGGAGCTGCAGCAGCAGGCCGACCTGCTGCTCACCGCCTTCGCCGGCATGGGCGAGGGCATCGCGGTCTTCGACAAGGACCTTCGGCTGGCGATGTGGAACGACCGCGCGGCCGACGTCACGGGCGTCGACCCCGCGCTGATGCGCGCCGGCGCGTCCATGCGCGAGTTGATCGTCGCCCAGGCCCGTGCCGGCGAGTTCGGTCCCTGCGACGATCCCGAGGTCGAGGCGGACCGGCGCCTGCCGCTGATGCACACCCGGCAGGAATACGAGCGCACGCGTCCCAACGGACGCAGCCTGATCCGGCGCACCTACCCGCTGCCCGACGGCGGGGTCATGCTGATCTACATCGACATCACGGCGCGCAAGGAATCCGAGCGTGCGCTGCGCGAGCTGAACGCGACGCTGGAGCAGCGCGTCGGGGAGCGAACGCAGGCGCTGGCCGCGAGCGAGCGCCAGCTCGCCCGCGCGCAACGGATCGCGAAGCTGGGCCATTGGGTATGGACCGGCCCGCCCTACGCGTCGTGGGCCGACGGGCGGGTCCAGTACTCCGCCGCCGCCGCCGCCGTCTTCGGCGTAGCACCCGAGGAGCTCGCGATCGCGGATGATGCGTACATCGAACGCTTCGTGCACCCCGACGATCGCGCCCGCGTACGTGCGGGCTTCGCCAACTACATCGAGCGGCGCAAGCTGGGCACGCCCTTGGACTATCGCATCCTGCGGCCCGATGGCGGGATGCGCGATATCGTCGAAATCACCGAGGCGGTCGCCGGCGATCCCGACCATCCGACCGAAGTGATCGGCACGGTCCAAGACGTTACGATGCTCAAGGCGGCCGAGGCGCAGCTCGCCGCGATGCGGCTGAACATGGCCGACGCGCTGGAAAGCATCGCACACGCCGTGCTGCTGTACGACCGCGACGACCGGGTGGTGCTGTTCAACCACCATTTCGTCGACCATTACGCCGACATCAAGGACGCGATCCGGATCGGCGCCACCTTCGAGGAGATGTTCAGGGCGGCGGTCGCTCGCGGCGCCGTCGTCGTTCCCGAGGGCGAGGACAAGGAGGCCTTTATCGTCGAGCGGATCGCGCGCCACCGCAGGGCCGACGGCCGGACGATCGTCCGGCATCTGCCGGACGGCCGTGTGCTGCACGTGTCCGAGAGCAAGGCGCGCAGCGGCGGCATCATCTCGATCGGCGTCGATGTGACCGAGCAGCTCCGCACCGAGCGCCAGCTCCGCGAAGCCCAGAAGATGGAGGCGATCGGCAAGTTGACCGGGGGCCTGGCGCACGACTTCAACAACTACCTGGCGGTCATCATCGGCAATCTCGACCTGCTGCAGGAGGACGTGGCAAACGACCCGCGCGCCCTGCGCCAGGTGCAGACGGCGCTTCGCGGGGCCACGCGCGCGGCCGACCTGACGCGCAGCCTGCTCGCCTTCGCCCGCCGCCAGCCTTTCGCGCCCAAGGTCGTGGATGCCGCGGCGTCGGTGGCGGACACGGTTCGGCTGCTCGAGCACACGCTGGGGGGACGCATCGCCATCAGGTTCATCGCCGCCCCGGGCGTCTGGAAGACCGAGGTCGACCAGGACCAGCTCAATTCCAGCATCGTCAACCTGGCGAACAACGCGCGCGACGCGATGCCGAAGGGCGGGACGCTGACGGTCGCGCTCAGCAACATAACCCTGACCGACGTCGGCGTCGGCGACGACCTGCCCGCCAGGCCCGGCGACTACCTGCTGATCGAGGTATCCGATACCGGGACCGGCATGACGCCCGAGGCCCAGGCGAGCGCCTTCGAGCCGTTCTTCACGACCAAGGGGCCCGGCGACGGCACCGGGCTCGGGCTCAGCATGGTCTACGGATTCGTCACGCAGTCCGGCGGCCATATCCACATCTACAGCGAACTCGGTCACGGCACCACGGTCCGCATCTACCTGCCGCGCGCCCACGACCAGACGCAAGCCGCGGAGGCGCCGCGGCCCGCGCCGGCGGAGCTGCCGGGCGGCAATGAGACCGTGCTGGTGGTCGAGGACAACGAGGCCGTGCGGCAGACCGCCATGACGCAGCTCGCCGAGCTGGGCTATCGGGTGGTCGCCGCGGCCAGCGGCGACGATGCGCTGGCGCTGCTGCTGCGATCACCGCAGACGATCGATCTGCTGTTCACCGACGTCGTCATGCCCGGCAAGCTCGACGGCTATGCCCTGGCGCGCGCGGTGGGGGATGCCCGGCCCGGCGTCAAGATCCTGCTGACATCGGGATTTCCCGGCACGGCGCTCGAAACCATCGGCAAGCGCGCGCCGGGACTGCCGCTGCTGCCCAAGCCCTATCGAAAGACGGACCTCGCGCGTGCCGTGCGGGCCGCCATCGACACCTGACTTGCGAATGACTAAGGTCGCGCGGCGCACGTGACGGATACTGACAGGATGGCGATCCCGAAGCGGTTGTTGATGGTGGACGACGACGCGGATCTGGGTGCCTTCGTTCGCGACGTCGCCGAACCGCTGGGATTCGCGGTCGAGCCGCACACCAGGCCGACCGAGTTCCAGGCCTCGGTCCTGCGCGCGGACGCCGACGTCATCATCGTCGACATCAACATGCCCGAGATTGACGGCATCGAGTTGTTGCGCTTCCTGGCCCGGCAGGGAACCAAGGCCAAGGTGCTGATCATGAGCGGCCTTGACGGCATGTACCCGCGCATGGCGGCGACGCTGGGATCGGCGAGCGGGCTGACGATCGCGGCCGTGGTCGGCAAGCCAGTGCGGGCGGCGGAGCTGCGCAAACTCCTTGCGGGACTGATGAACGACTAGTCCGTCGACGGAGGCGGGCGTCTATTCCGCCGCCGCGATGAAATCGGATTTCCCGTCGTGCAGACGCGGCGCCAGCTTCGCATCGCAACGCGTGACGAACAGCGCCGCCGGCGCGTCGCCGCCCGGCCGCAGCTCGATCGCGCGCCGGAACAGGTCGCGCGCGCGCGTCCAGTCGCGATCCGCATAGGCGTCGAGGCCGGTTTCGTAGACCTGCACCCATTCCGGACGCACGATGTCCTTCTCGGGATCGGCCATGTCCAGCAGCTCGTAGATGAACACCGGCTCCTCGCGGCCCTTGACCTGCACCGCGTCCAGCCGGCGCACGACGACGTCGTATTTCGCCTCCTCGTAGGTGTTGTGGCCGATGATGATGCTGGTGCCGTAGACCTTGTTCATGCCCTCGAGCCGGCTGGCGAGGTTCACCGGGTCGCCGATCACCGTATAGTCCAGCCGCTCGTCGCTGCCGATGTTGCCGACGACGACGCGGCCGGTATTGACGCCGATGCGCGCATACATGTCGGGCCGGCCCTCGGCGCGCCATTTCTCGCGCAGCCCGTTCATCACCTGCACGCACTGCAGGGCCGAGCGGCAGGCGTCGACGGCGTGGTTTTCGTTCCAGGCCGGCGCGCCCCAGAACGCCATCACCGCGTCGCCGATGAACTTGTCGATCGTGCCGCGGTTGTCCATGATCGTGCGCGTCATGCCGCTGAGATAGGCCGACAGGTAGGGCAGCAGGCGGTGCCCCATGCGCTCGGTCAGCGTGGTGAAGCCGGCCAGGTCCATGAACAGGATCGTGAGCGTGCGCCGCTCGCCGCCCAGCCGCGCGCCTACGCCCTTGGACAGCAAGTCGCGCACCAGGTCGGTCGCGATGTACTTGCGGAACGCGGCAAGGCCGCGGCTCGTCTGCACCAGCGCGCCGGACAGGCTCGCGATCTCCTTGATGCGCGTGTCGATCGGCCGGACGGCATTGAGGTCGAAGCGCTCGATCAGGCGCGTCTGCTCGATCATGCGCGAAAGCGGCGTCAGGAACAGCACGCGCGCCACGACCATCGACAGCGCCATGATGAACAGCACGACGCCCAGCACGGTATAGGCGATCTGGTCGAGGTTGCGGTCGACGCCGGCCAGGAAGTCCGATTCCGGAATCACGGTGGCGATCAGCCAGTCCAGGCGGTTGGCCGGCTTGACGGTCACGAAATACCGCTCGCCGGTGCCCGGCTGGGTGTAGGAAAGGCGCCGCGGCTCGTTGATCGCGTCGAGCTGCACGCCGCCCGCCGCCATCGCCTCGCGCGCGATCACCAGCGCGGGATGGTGGGAATCGCGCAACTGCTTCAGCGCGCCGTCGCGATCCTCGTTGTCGACCACCTTGGCCACTTCGCCCACGTCGCGGAAGGCGATCATCTCGCCCTTCTGGCTGACGATGAAGGCTTCGCCGCGCTGGGCGATCGTCAAGTCGCGCAGGTAGCGCGAGATGCGGTCGAGCTCGATCGCGATGCTGACCACGCCGACGCGCTGGCCTTCGACGTCCAGCGCGATCGACGTGTTGATGCCCGGCTTGCCGTTCGCCGAGAAAATGTACACGTCGGTCCACACATGCTTCTGCGGATTGGCGATCGCGCGGTGGTACCACTGGCGCGCCGGCGCGTAGTAGTCGCTCTCCTTGGTCTTGGTCTGCGTGTAGAAGATGCGGCTATCGTCGCCGACATAGTAGTCCTCGCGCCGCGTCGCCATGTCGAGGTTGGAGTCCCAGGTGCTTTCGACCACGCGAAAGCTCCGGTCCTCGCGGCGCTGCGCGCCGAAGAAGTCGCCGTTCTGCGCGCCAAAGCTGACCCACGAGAAATGCGGATTGGCGCGCAGCAGCGCGAACAACAGCTGGTTGCGCCGCTTGGGATCGTTGAGCGCGACCGTGTTGCTGGACAGGATCTGCTCCAGCGCCGCCTGGGTGTTGACGGTCGATTCGAACAGCCGGTCGACCTCGCGGCTGATGCCGCCGATGATTTCGGCGTTCAACTGGCCGGCCATGTCGCCGATATTGGCGCGCGAGATCCAGGTCCAGGGAAGATGCACCGCCGCCGCGGTCGCCAGCACCGTCACCAGCGACACGGTGAGCATGCTGAAACGCAGGCTCACCATGATGCGGCCGATCGAGGTCATTCTATGCGTCGGATCGGCGGAGGTATCCTCGATCGCCATGCTTGCCTCGGGCCGCGCGCGGAGCCGGCCGCATTGGAAAATTCCGAACAAGAACTGATAGGGCACAGATGGTTTACAACCGGTTGATGCCGGGCCGCCCGGGACGGCAAGACTTGACCGGGCCGGCCCGGACCGCCCTTGACCGAACGGCGCCGATGCGGCCGGCAAAGCGGCCTGATATCAACCCGTTGCGGCTCGCCAACGCCGGGGGGCCTGCGGTAGATTGGGGGTCAATCGTTAACCGGCAGCGCCCGCGCGGGCGCGTGCAAGACCGGAGCACCGCCCCTGCGCCGCTATGCCAATCTCCTCCTGCTGGCGGCTTCGCTCGCCGTCGGGCTCGTCGGCGCCGAAGCCGCCTATCGCGTCTGGCTGTCCGTGAAGCTGCACGCGCTCGCGGCGCCGGTGGTCGACGATCCCAATCCCAGCTTCGGCATCTACAACGCGCCGCCATGGCGCTTCGACCGCGACGCGGGGTTCGGCTACATCGCGAACCTGTCCTATTGGACCGCCTATGTGGACAAGGGCGCCTTCGCGTACTGCACGCCGCCCATCGTGATGGCTAACGAGCAGGGCAATATCGGCACCGTCATCGGCTCCTACGACGCGGCCGAGATCCGCATCCTGGTGTTCGGCGACAGCTTCGCCACGATGCATTTCGACGGCGATACCTGGCCCAACCTGCTGCAGCGCAAGCTGGCGGCCGCTACCGGCCGGTCCGTGCATGTCGTCAACTTCGGCCGCGATTCCTATGGCCTGCTGCAGATGATGGACCTGGCCGCGCGCGAGGTGCCGATATGGCGGCCGGACTACGTGATCTTCGCCTACATCACCAACGACCTGGTGCGGCCGCGCGCCTGGCGCGTCATCAAGGAGGTGCGCGGCTTCTGGCGCTTCATCATGGCCATGGAGCCCGACGAAGGCATCGAACCCGGCCCCAATACCAGCACGAACGAGCTGGGACTCATCAACCCCGGCATTACGCGCGCGTGGTGCGACCGCATGACGGCGAGGCTGCAGGCCGGCGACCGCGCGGTCGCGCGCGAAGACCCGTTGGTGCAGGAGCTCGTGCGCCAATACAATACGATCCGCCACGAGAACGCGCGCCAGATCGTGGATCCCAAGGATGTCGACCTGTGGTCGCCGCGGTGGTCCTATCTCTACAACCGCATCGTCCATGCCGACACGTTCCATGAAACGGGCGTGCGCTCGCGGCGCGTCGGATACGTGCTGATCGACGACGAGACCTATCAAGGCGACCAGCGGTTCGTGGACGCGGCGGCGCGGGTGCTCGCTACCGGCGCGAAGCCGGTCCTGATCCACTTCCCGGTCCTGCCGGAGATCGAATCCGGCAGGCAGTACCTGTGGAACCGCGCCGGCGCGACCACCGAGAAACAGGGCAGCGGCCTGGTGCGCAGCCTCGAGGCGATCGTCGGCACCAAGTCCGTCAACCTGCTGGAATACCTGCCGATGCCGATCAAGGACTTCAAACCCTACGTCGCGTCGCCGCAGGACTGGCATCCCAATGCCAAGGGCATCGACCTCTATTCCGACGCCGTGCTGAAGGCGCTTCAGGCCCGCGGCGTGGGCAAGCCCGCCCCCTAGCGACCGGGCGCCGCCTGTTGTCCGGTGTGGACGCAACGTGTAGCTTTGCCGGCTTCCTGGCGGTTCGCCAGCGCGACCGGCAAAATCGCCGGGGCGCGATGCAATGACCATGAACGGAGGAGATCAATGGCCTTCAGCGTCACCAGACGGACCCTCGTCGCGCTTGCCGCGGGCGTAACCGCCGCGGCGGCGTGGTCCGGCGCGTCCTGGGCGCAGCAGCAGTTCTTCCGCATCGGCACGGGCGGCACCGCCGGCACTTACTACCCTGTGGGCGGCATGATCGGCAACGCGATCTCCACGGACAAGATCTCGGCCAGCGCGGTTGCGACCAACGGCTCGGTCGCCAACGTCAACGCCATCGTCGGCGGCCAGGCGGAATCGGGCTTCGTGCAGGCCGACGTGGCCTCCTGGGCCTATACCGGCACCGGCGTCTACGAGGGCAAGGGCAAGGTCGAGGAACTGCGCGCCATCGCCAACCTCTATCCCGAGAGCGTGCACCTGGTCGTGCGCAAGGGTCTGGGCGTCAAGTCGCCGGCCGACCTGAAAGGCAAGCGCGTCTCGCTGGACGAGCCGGGATCGGGCACGCTGATCAACGCGCGCACGATCCTCGAGGCCTATGGCGTCACGGAAAAGGACATCAAGCCCGAATACCTGAAGCCCAACCAGGCGGGCGAGAAGCTGAAGGACGGATCGGTCGACGCGTTCTTCTTCACCGGCGGCTATCCGGCCGGCGCCATTTCCGAGCTGACCGCCACCGGCAGCGGCATCGAACTGGTGCCGATCGACGGCCCCCAGGCCGACAAATTGCGCCAGTCCGCGAAGTTCTTCGCGGCCGACGAGATTCCAGCCGGCACCTACAAGGACATCGGCGCGGTGAAGACCGTGGCCGTCGGCGCGCAGTGGGTTACCTCGGCCAAGATCGACGCGGGCCTTGTCTACGACGTGACCAAGGCGCTGTGGAGCGACAAGACCCGCGCCGTGCTCGATGCCGGCCACGCCAAGGGCAAGTCGATCCGCAAGGAGACGGCGCTGCTGGGTCTGGGCATCCCGCTGCATCCCGGCGCGGAGAAGTTCTACAAGGAAGCCGGCCTCATCAAGTAGCCGCCGGCCCCCTCGTCATCGCAACGATCGCCGCGAGCCGCTTCGACCAGGAGCGGCTCGCGGTGCGTTGGCGCCCCGGAGACAGCCCATGAGCGACGCCAAGCTGGAGCTCGCAGGCGACGTCCGCAAGCTCGAGGAGGAACCGGACAGCGAGATCCGCTTCCGTCCGCTGCTGCCGGTGGCGGGGACGATCGTTACCGTCCTGCTGTTGGCGCTGTCGCTGTTCCACTACTACACCGCCGGCTTCGGATTGCTGCGCGAGACCACGCACCGCGGCGTGCACATGGCCTTCGTGCTGGGGCTGATCTTCCTGGTCTTCCCCATGCTGAAGTCCGACAACAGACGCGAGCCCCGCGCGAGCGTGCTGAAGCCGCTCGGCATCGGTTGGATCGACTGGGCCGGCGCCCTGGCGGCCGCGGCGGCCAGTCTCTACGTCCCGTACATCTTCGAGGATCTGGCTTTCCGCGTCGGCAACCCGCTGCCGATCGACGTGCTCATGGGAAGCCTGCTGGTCGTCGTGCTGCTGGAGGCGACGCGGCGCAGCGTCGGCTGGCCGCTGCCGGCGATCGCGGTCGCGATGATCCTCTATGCGCTCTATGGCCGGTCCTTCCCCGGCATCCTGGCGCATGCCGGCGCCAACTGGGCCGGCGTGGTCAACCACCTGTACCTGACCAGCCAGGGCATCTACGGCATCGCGCTCGGCGTGGTCGCGACCTACGTCTTCCACTACGTCCTGTTCGGCGTGCTGGCGACGCGCGTGGGCCTCGGCAAGTTCTTCATCGACCTGGCCTCGGCGCTGGCCGGGCGCTACGCCGGCGGGCCGGCCAAGGTGTCGATCTTCGGATCGGCGCTGTTCGGCATGATCTCGGGCTCGTCGATCGCCAACACGGTGACGGTCGGCTCGCTGACCATCCCGGCGATGATCCGGCTGGGCTACCAGCGGCACTTCGCCGCCGCCGTGGAAAGCACGGCCTCCACGGGCGGGCAGATCACGCCGCCGATCATGGGCGCGGCCGCCTTCCTGATGGTCGAGTTCCTCAATACGCCCTACCAGACCATCATCCTGGCGGCGATCGTGCCGGCCTTCATGCATTTCTTCGGCGTGTTCTGGCAGGTGCATTTCGAGGCCAAGAAGCACGGGCTGCGCGGCCTGACCAAGGACGAGCTGCCCGACGTGCGCGAGGTGCTGCGGCGCGACTGGCCGACATCGATCCCGCTGTTCGTGCTGCTGATCGTGCTGTTCTCGGGTTTCACGCCCTATCTGGCCGCATTCTGGGGCATCACCGCCTGCATGGTCGTCGGGCTGACCGGGCGAAACGGCTGGGCGGCCATCGCGCTGCTCGCGACCGTCGCCCTCGCCGTCTATGCCGGCATCTTCCAGCGCGGCGACGTGACGATCGGCCTGCTTGTCGCCTGCGCCCTGGTGTCGGCCGCGTTCCTGCGGCGCGACCCCGACGCTCGGCGCAAGATCGCTGACCTGGTCGACAGCTTCGTCGTAGGCGCGAAATACGCGATTGCGGTGGGCGCGGCGGCGGCCACCGTCGGCATCATCGTCGGCGTGGTGACCCTGACCGGTGTCGGCTTCAAGATTTCGAGCATCGTCACCAGTTTCGCCGGAACCCTGGCCGGCTTCACCGGCGGGCTGCTGCCGGCGCTACTGTTCGACCTCAAGGACTGGACGCTGTTCTACACGCTGGTGATGACCGCGGCGGTGTGCATCCTCTTGGGCTGCGGCGTGCCCACCACGGCGAACTACATCATTATGGTCACGGTCGCGGCGCCCTCGCTGGCGCTGCTGGGGATGCAGCCGATCGTGGCGCATTTCTTCGTCTTCTACTACGGGGTCCTCGCCGACATCACGCCGCCCGTGGCGCTGGCGGCCTACGCCGCCGCCAGCATGGCGGGCGCCGACCCCTTCAAGACCGGCAACACCGCCTTCCGCCTGGGCACGGCCAAGGCGCTGGTGCCGTTCGTGTTCGCCTACGCGCCGTCGATGCTGATCGTGACCAAGGGCTTCACCTGGTTCGCCTTTGTCGAGACGGTCGCGGGCTGCCTGATCGGCATCGTCTTCCTGGCCGCGGTCTTGACCGGCTATGCCCGCGCGCCGTTCAGACAGTGGGAGCGCGCGCTGGTCGGCTTGGGCGGCCTGCTGCTGATGGCGCCGGGGTGGAAGACGGGGGTGCTGGGCGTCGTCATCGCCGCCCCGTCCCTATGGCGACAAGCCACGGCCAAGCACTGAGAATCGCGTTTGCCTCGCGCCAGGACAGGCCTTATATCCGGCCCATGGCCATGCTTGACCTGGACGCCCTGGCACGCGCCCCGCTGAACCGCCAACCGTTTGATTTCGCGGTGGTTCCAGGATTTCTCCGGCCCGATGCGGCGGCCGTTGTGGAGCGCGATTTCCCGGCCATCACGACGCCCGGCAGCTTCCCGCCCTCCACGCTGTCCTACGGCCCGGCGTTCGGCGCGCTGATCGATGAATTGCGCGGCCCGGAATTGGCGCGGACGATGGGGCAGAAACTCGACCTGCCGCTGCAAAGCTTGCCGACCATGCTGACCGTGCGCGGCCATACCGGCGCGCATGACGGGCGCATCCACTACGACCGGCGCGGCAAGGTCGTGACGGCGCTGCTGTACCTCAATCGCGACTGGCGCGAGAAGGCGGGCTGGCTGCGCATGCTGCGCTCGCGCGACGACCTCGAGGACTACGCCGCCGAGGTGCCGCCCGAGATGGGCACGCTGCTGCTGTTCCGCTGCACCGACAACGCCTGGCACGGGCACAAGCCGTTCGTCGGCCAGCGCCGCGCGATCCAGCTCAACTGGGTCAGCAGCCGCCTCATGTGCTGGTTCGAGCAGGGCCGGCACTGGCAGGCGGCCATGACCAAGCCGGTCAAGCTGTTCTTCACCGGCAAGCGCGCGGCCTGAACCCGATGGCGCTGCGCATCGACACGTTCAGCAACCAGACCGGCGGCAACGCGCTGTTCAAGGCGCTGGGCCATCCGATCGGCGCCGAGCGCCTGCAGGCGCTGATCCGGAAGCTGGCCGGCCAGGGGCCGGTCGCGATCTACGACCCGCTCGGGTTCCTGTCCACGATGGCGAGCCTGCACGATCTGTCAGCCTTGAAGACCGCCGGTGTCTATGTCCAGGACCTGGCCGATCTCGGCCAGACGCGGCTTGGTCGCCCGACCCAGCCCGTGACGGATATCGGCGCGTCGTCCGCGCGCGCGGTGCTGGTCGCTGCCTTCGACGCCCAACGCTTCGTCGACCACATCCGCCACCTGCTGCCGGCCGCCGTGACGGTCGCCACGCTGGACGACGCGCGCCTGCCGGATGAATTGTTGACCAACCGCCAGCGCTATCTCGACCCGCTCAACTTCGCCACCAACTTCGCCTTTTTCCGCGACCGGGAGAGGCTGCACACCCGGCTGGTCACCGCCAACTACTGGTCGGGCTATGGCGCCAAGGACGTGTCGCTGTGGCTGGCGCTGTTCGACGCGGCGGGCACGCGCATCGCCACCTGGACCCAGGCCGTGCCGGACGGGATCGCCGCCATCGCGATCGACAGCCGCGATATCCGCCGGCGCTTCGACCTGCCGGAATTCACCGGCCAGATCCTGGTGCACGTCGTCAACGGCCGCGGCCACGACGTCGTGAAGTACGCGCTGGACACCTACAGCGACCCTGCCCTGGCCAACGGCGCTTCGAGCCTGTCCTGCACGCACGACGCCAACGCCTGGCCGTCGAACCTCTATGCCGGGCTGCCGGCCCCGCGCGCGGACGAGCGCGTCGTGCTTTGGGTGCAGAACAGCCATTGCTGCCCGATTCCCGCGGGCGCGATCGGGCTGAACCTGATGGGCGACGATCGGGTCTCGTGGTTGGAAGAGCCCGTGCCGGCCTTCGCCAGCCGCGAACTGGACGTGGCGGCGTTGCTGCCCAAGGCGCGCTGGCCGCAGCAGATCGAAATCCAGGCCGGCAAGCATTTCGTGCGCCCGCGCTACGAGGTGATCGAGACCAAGGCGCCGCACGCGGGCCGGCGGCGCATCGCGCACCCCAATGTCGAGCGCGAGGATTTGAAGCCCGATCCGCACATCGCCGAATTGGGCAACCTGATGGGCAAGGGCTATCTGCTTCCCGCGCCGGTGCTGCCGGTGTCGCGCTGGCGTTCGACCGCGCTGCCGACGCCGATGGCGACCTGCCAGAAGGAATTGCCGATCGCCGCCATCGTCTACGACAAGGATGGGCGCGAGCAGGCGCGCCATCGCTTTGGACGCATGAAACGCGCCGACAGCGTGGCGATCGACGCCGAGACGCTGCTGGATGGCGCGTCGCTGGGCGCGCCGGGCGCCGACTGGGGCCACATGGAGCTTCTCTACGACCTCGAGGGTGGCGGCGAGGCCGATGGCTGGCTGCACGGATTGTTCCGCTACGAATCGAAGGCCACCGGCCACGCGGCCGAGACCAGCTTCGGCGCGCATATCTTCAACACCGTGCTGACCTATCGCAACGAGCCCCAGTCCTATGCCGGCCGTGCGCCGGGGCTCAGCACGCGGCTCTACCTGCGGCTGGGCCCGCCGCCGCTCGACACGCTGTGCCACCTGATCTATCCCGCCTCGACCCCGTGGCGCGCGCGGTCGGCGACCGAGTTTGCGCTGCACGACCGTGCGGGCAAGGAAGTCGCGCGCCGCCCGGTCGCGATTCCCTGCGGCGGCTCGCTCTTCTGGCGCTACCGCGAGCAGTTTGGGCAGACCGATCGCGCGCGCGCCGGCGACGGCGCCTATGTCATCGTGCGCGACACGACCTGCCGGCTGTTCGGTTATCACGGCCTGATCGACGACCAGGACCGCTTCAGCCTGGACCACATGTTCGGGTTCTGACGAATCGCGACCGCCGGGCGTGCCGCGAGCCGGTTATTCACCCAATCCGCCGGGCTGCGCAGACCACAAGGCCTGCCGGCCCCCGCCTTGTAACGGCCATACTCCCCGCCCTAATATCATGACAAGCGCGACGCATGCCTAAGCGAGCGCAAGGGATTGCGATGACAACGACCCATCACACCAAGGTATTGATTCTCGGCGGCGGGCCGGCGGGTTTCACGGCCGCGATCTATGCGGCGCGCGCAAACCTCAAGCCGACGCTGGTAATGGGCATGCAGCCCGGCGGCCAGCTGACGATCACGACCGATGTCGAGAACTACCCCGGCTTCGCCGAGACCGTGCAGGGTCCCTGGCTGATGGAGCAGTTCCAGAAGCAGGCCGAGCATGTCGGCACCAACCTGGTCTACGACACGATCGTTTCCTGCGACCTGAAGCGCCATCCGTTTGCCTGCGTCGGCGACAGCGGCGACACCTATACCGGCGACACGCTGGTCATCAGCACCGGCGCGCAGGCGCGCTGGCTGGGCCTGCCCAGCGAGGCCCGGCTGCGCGGCCACGGCGTTTCGGCCTGCGCCACCTGCGACGGGTTCTTCTATCGCGGCAAGAAGGTGGCGGTGATCGGCGGCGGCAATTCCGCGGTCGAGGAGGCGCTGTTCCTGACCCATTTCGCGACCGAGGTGACCGTCATCCACCGCCGCGACGCCTTTCGCGCCGAGCGCATCGCGCAGGACCGGCTGTTCGCAAACCCGAAGATCAAGGTGGTCTGGGACAGCACGGTCGACGAAATCCTGGGCGAGGACGGCAAGGACGGCGCGCCGCCCACGGTCACGGGCCTGCGCATCCGCAACGCCAAGACCGGCGCGAAAAGCGACCTTGCGCTTGACGGCGTGTTCATCGCCATCGGCCACGATCCGGTCACCGGCCTGTTCAAGGGCCAGCTCAAGATGGACGGCGAGGGCTACCTGCTGACGGCCCCGGATTCGACGGCGACGTCGATCCCCGGCGTGTTCGCGGCGGGTGACGTGAAGGACAAAGTGTTCCGCCAGGCCGTCACCGCGGCCGGGATGGGGTGCATGGCCGCGCTGGAGGCGGATCGATACTTGTCGACCCGCGCGCACCAGGCGGCCCAGGCGGCGCAATAGGCCGCCGCGCGAAGGGGGAGACCAAGCCATGGCGATATCGGGGGGACGGCCACCGGGCTCGCCCAATCGTCCGCTGATGGATTGGGACAAGCTGCGCGTGTTCCATGCCGTGGCCGAGGCCGGCAGCTTCACCCATGCCGGCGAGGTGCTGAACCTCAGCCAGTCGGCGGTCAGCCGGCAGATCGGCGCGCTGGAGGAAAGCCTGCGGGTGCCGCTGTTCCACCGCCACGCACGCGGGCTGATCCTGACCGAGCAGGGCGAGCTGCTCTACGACACCGCGCGCGACGTGGTGCACAAGCTGGCGATGGCGGAAGCCATGCTGAGCGAGAGCAAGGACCGCCCGCGCGGGCCCCTGACCGTGACGACTACGGTCGCCTTCGGTTCGGCCTGGCTGACGCCGCGCATGCGCGACTTCCTTGAACTCTATCCCGAGATCGACCTGACCCTGCTGCTGGACGACGCCGAGCTGGACCTGGGCATGCGCGAGGCGGACGTGGCGATCCGCATGTCGCCGCCGCGCCAGGCCGACCTGATCCAGCGCCCGCTGATGACGATGCGGGCGGAGATCTTCGCGTCGAGGGACTACATCCAGAAGCACGGCAAGCCCGAGAAGGCCGAGGACCTCGACAACCATCGCATCGTCGTCTACGGCGACACCGGCAACCTGCCCGTCCCGCACGTCAACTGGCTGCTGGAGATCGGCGCCAGCCCGGAACGGCCGCGCCGCCCGGTGCTGCGAGTCAACAATGTCTACGGCATTTATCGAGCAGTGCGCAGCGGGCTCGGCATCGGGTCGCTCGGCGGATACATGGTGCCGCCCGACGCGCCGTTCGTGCGCATCCTGCCCGATCTAACGGGCCCGCAGGTGCAGGCCTACTTCGTCTATCCTGAGGAACTGCGCCACTCCAAGCGCATCGCGGTCTTGCGCGATTTTCTCGTCCGCCAGGTTGCGGAAGGCAATCAGCGCTGATCCGACGGCGCGGGACAATTGCCGCCGCGGTTGAATGACTCCGCCTAATGGCAATGCAGCCCTGTGAAATGCGTGGCTAAGCCCGATACAGCCATGCAGCATGGGCATGACGGGACTGACGAATCTCTGGTGGGAACCCGAAGCCTTGCCGCCTATTTATAAAGCGTCGTTGCGGCGCGCGACGCGTCGCGACGGTTCAACATTCCGAGATTCCGGACCCGCGAGGGTTCGGGATGGGGTCTTCGGACCCTACGTCTCCCAGACGTGAAGCCTCCCTGTTCACCTAGCCCCGCCCTCGTGGCGGGGCTTTTTTCTCGGCGCCAGGCGTCGCGGCGCTCAATGCGCTGCGACCTTGAGTTCGCCCAGGTACGCCTGGCGCACCATCTCGTTGTCGCGCAGGCTCTGGGCCGAGCCCGACAGCACCACCTCGCCGGTCTGCAGCACGTAGCCATAGTTGGCGATCGACAGCGCCATGTTGGCGTTCTGCTCGACCATGAAGATCGTGGTGCCCTGGCGGTTGATCGCCTGGATCAGATCGAACACCTGCTCGACGAACAGCGGCGACAGGCCCATCGACGGCTC
This sequence comes from Alphaproteobacteria bacterium, assembly GCA_020846275.1. Classification (GTDB taxonomy): domain Bacteria; phylum Pseudomonadota; class Alphaproteobacteria; order JAEULC01; family JAEULC01; genus JAEULC01. Next base: position 7,709 of record JADLEG010000078.1, on the reverse strand, counting down.
GTCCATGCACAGGAGCTTCGGACGCGCCATCAGCGCGCGCGCCATCGCCACCATCTGCTGCTCGCCGCCCGACAGCGTGCCCGCGGATTGCTTGAGCCGCTCCTTGATCCGCGGGAACAGGCCGAACACGCGCTCGAGGTCGGACTCGATCTCCGCCTTGTCCTCGCGCGTGAAGGCGCCCATGTACAGGTTTTCCAGCACGCTCATGCGCGGAAACAGGCGACGCGCCTCGGGCACGGGCGCGATGCCCTTGCGCACGCGATCGGCGGTCGGCAGGGTGTTGATCGTCTCGCCGGCATAGGTCACGGTGCCGCGCTGCGGCGTGACGATGCCCAGGATCGTCTTCATCGTGGTCGACTTGCCCGAGGCGTTGCCGCCCAGCAGGCACACGATCTCGCCCTCGCCGACCCGGTAGTTGACGCCCTTGAGGACGTGCATCTCGCCGTAGTACGTGTCGACGTCGCTGAACTCAAGAAGCGGCCGGCGCTCCGGCTGTTGCTGTGCGTCCGAGATATGCACGCAGGACTTCCTCGTTCCGTTGGACTTCCGCCGGGCTGCCCTCGGCGATCTTCTCGCCGTGGTCGAGCACGATCACCTCGTCGGCGATCTCGTTGACCACGTTGAGCTTGTGCTCGATCAGCAGGATCGTCACGCCGCGCTCGCGCAGGCCGCGGATCTGGTCGGTCAATTCGAGCGTCTCGGTCGGGTTCATGCCGGCCGTGGGCTCGTCCAGCAGCAGAAGCTGCGGCTCGGACACCAGCGCCCGCGAGATCTCCAGCCGGCGCCGGTTGGCATAGGACAGGGTGCGCGCCAGGTGCTCGATGCGGGGCATCAGCCGGTTGCCGAAGATGCCGAGCACCTCGAGCACCCGCGCCCGCGCCGCCAGCTCCTCGCGCTTGACGCCCGGCGGGCGCAGCACCGCCCCCATCGGCCCCGTCGTGGTGCGCGTGTGCGCGCCCACGAGCGCGTTCTCCATCACCGTCATGTTGGCGAACAGCCGCAGGTTCTGGAACGTGCGGGCGATCCCGCGTTCGACGATCTGGTGCGGCCCCAGCCCGGTGATGTCCTCGCCCGCGAACGTCACCTTACCGCCGCTCGGCGGCATCAGCCCGGTGATCAGGTTGAAGAACGTGGTCTTGCCGGATCCGTTCGGGCCGATCACCGCGACGATGCTGCCCGGCATCACGGTTAGGTCCAGGTTCTTGACCGCCTGGATGCCGCCGAACGACCGCGACAGGCCGCGCACCTCGAGCAGCGGGCGGTTGCGATCGACCGTCTTGCGGTGGATCGGCCCCAGCTCGACCTTGATGCCGCCGCGCGAGGGCGTGGCCGCCTGCTGGTCGAGCGACAGGGCCTTGACCGACTGCCGCTCGGGGATCAGGCCCTGGCGGCGGTAGAGCATCATCACCACCAGGATGATGCCGAAGATCAGCTCGATCGACTGCACCAAGTCGACCCGCTCGAGCACGCCGATGCCGGTCATGCGCCCCAGCGCGTGGGTCCACTGCGTCAGGTCCTGCAGAAACCACGACTGCAGCAGTTGCAGGATCAAGGTGCCGACCACCACGCCCGCCACGCTGCCCGTGCCGCCCAGCACGATCATCACCAGCAGCATGACCGAGACCGGGAAGCCGAACATCTCGGGCGTGGCGGTCTGCAGCTTGGCGACATAGAAGGTGCCGGTCATGCCGCCGAAGGCGGCGCCGATGCCGAAGGCCAGCAGCTTCAGGCGCGTGCGGTCGACGCCCATCGCCTCGGCCGCGATCTCGTCCTCCCGGATCGCCAGCCATGCGCGCCCCACGCGCGAATCCTTGAGGCGCGTGGAGATCAGGATCAGCATCACCAGCAGCAGAAGGCCCAGATAGTAGTAGGGCGCGGACGCCACGCCGAAGGTGTAGCCGAACAGGGTCGGCGATTGGACACCGTTCAATCCCTGCGCGCCGTTCGTCAGATAGGGCGTGTTGCGCGCGACGATCGGCACGATCTCGCCGAATCCCAGGGTCACGATCGCCAGGTAGTCGCCCTTGAGCCGCAGTGTCGGCGCGCCGAACAGCACGCCGAAGAAAGCCGCGACCAGGGCCGAGACCGGCAGCATCAGCCAGAACGACACCGTGAAATGCACCAGGTCGCGGCCGTTGGCCGTGTTGTGCGCGACCAGCCCCAGGTACTCGAACGGCACCCAGAAGCTGCTCCATTCCGGCTGCACCTGGTAGGAGGAGAAGATGCCGTAGGTGTAGGCGCCGATCGCGAAGAAGGCCGCGTAGCCGAGGTCGAGCAGGCCGGCGAAGCCCACGACGATGTTCAGCCCCAGGGCCAGGATGGCGAAGGCGAGCGCATTGGCCACCGCGTCGATATCGCCCTCGTTGCGGTCGATCAGCGGAAACGCCAGCGCCGCCAGAAACAGCAGGAGAAGGCCGACGCGGCGGCCCCACTCGCTGCGCGCACGCTCCTTCAGGCCCGCAATCAGGCCCGCCGGTCGCGCGATCGATGGGGTGCTCATGGCCGCGTCACGACTTGGTGGGCGCGGCGCGCCCCAGAAGGCCGGTCGGGCGGAACACCAGCACCAGCACCAGGATCGAGAAGATGATCACGTCGGTCCAGCGCACGGCGATAAAATGCCCGCCCAGCGATTCGATCAGCCCGATCAGGATGCCGCCCAGCATGGCGCCGGGAATGTTGCCGATCCCCCCGAGCACCGCCGCGGTGAAGGCGCGCAATCCCGCCGTGTAGCCGATGATGAAGCTGGTGAAGTTGTAGTAGAGGCCGAAGATCATCCCCGCCGCGCCGGCCAGCGCGGAACCCAGGAAGAAGGCCATGGCCACGACCCGGTCCACGTCGACCCCCATCATGCGCGCCGCCTCGGGGTCCTGGGCGGTTGCTTGCATCGCCTTGCCCATCTTGGTTCCGCGCACGAAGTAGTGCAGCACCACCATCAGGCCGATCGAGATGCCCCACAGCAGCAGCTCGCGCAGCCGAAGCACCGCCTCGCCGATCTCCCAATGGGTGCGGGGCAGCGGGTTGGTATAGTTCTTCGAATCCGCGCCAACCGCCAGCAGGATGACGTTGAACAGGATGTAGGACAGGCCGATGGTGGTGATCATCGGCGCCGTGCCGGCCACGCCGCGCAGCGGCCTGAGCGCCACGCGCTCGATCAAGACGCCCAAGAGGCCGGTGATCAGCATGGTCGCGATCAGGGTCACCAGAAGCACGCCCACAAGCGGCAGGCCGTAGAGCACCTCGCTCTGGCCCACGATGCCCATCGCACCCATGATCCACATCGCGACGAAAGAGCCGACCATGAACACGTTGAAATGCGCGAAATTGATCAGCTCGATGATTCCATAGACCATCGTGAACCCGAGCGCGAGTAAGGCATACATCGCGCCCAGGCTCACTCCATTGATGATCTGCTGGAGAAGAAGGTCCTGAAAGCTCATGGCCTCAGGACCTCCTAACGATGGACGGCACTATCGACTCAGCTGCTGGGCGTGGCCGGCGCCACGCCGATGTACCGGTTTTGGGCGTCCAGGTCATCGGTCGGCTTGCTCTTGTCCAGCTTGTACTGGAAGACGCTGACCACCTTGTCGATCATGTCGCCGTTCTCGTCGAACGAGATGTCGCCCTGCAGCGTCTTCATCTTGGTCGCCTGGATGGCGTCGCGCACGTTGTGGCGGTCGACCGGCTTGCCGGCCTCGGCCGTGCGCTTGATCGCGTCGATCAGCACCAGCGCGGCGTTGTACGACGTGATCGTGTAGTCGTCATAGGCGGCATTCGCGCCGAACTTCGCCTTGTAGCGCTTGACCCAGTCCGCCGCCTCGGGCGTCTGCGTGACGTGCGGCGAGGCGTTGGTCGAATACCACCCCTCGACCGCCGGGAAGCCCACCCCCTTGAGGAAGGACGTGCCCTGGATGCCATCGCCGCCGGCCTTCAGCATGTTGGGGATGATGTCGTAGGCCTGCTTGGCCAGCTTCACGCCGGCCTGGCCGACGCCGCCGTAATAGAGCAGGTCCGGCTTGGCGGCCTTCACCTTGGTCAGGATGGTCGTGTAGTCCGCCTCTTTCGGGTTGAGCTGGTCGCGGCCCAACACCTTGATGCCGATCTTCTCGGCCTGGCGCTGGAAGCTGTCGGCGATGCCCACGCCATAGGCGCCGGAGTCGTCGAGCACGTAGACCGACGTGACCTTCAGCTTGTCCTTGACGAAATTGGCCATGTTCGGGCCCTGGAAGGCGTCGGTCGTCACGGTGCGGAAGTAGATCGCCTTGCCCTTGGGCTTGAACTGCGCGGCCATGTAGGGATTGGTGATGTCGGGATTGGTCGAGCTGGGCGTGATCGTGGCGAGGTTCGCCTCGCTCAGGATCGGCGTCATCGCCTTGCCCTCGCCGCTCATCTGCGGGCCGATATTTCCGACCACCGCCGGATCGGCGGCGAGCTTCTTGGTGTTGGTGGCGGCCTGCGCCGGGTCGTACTGGCCGGCGGTGGCCGTGCCGCTGTCATAGACGACGACATCGAGCTTGTAGCCGCCCACGCCGCCTTTGGCGTTGGCCTCGTCGATCGCCATCACCGCGCCGTTCTTGATGTGCAGCGCGTCCTCGGCGTCGGCGCCGGTCAACGGCAGGGTAATCCCGACCTTGACCGACTTTTGTTGAGCCTGGACGACGCTGCCGCCGGCAAGACCGGCGACGGCAGCAAACGCCAGGATGGCTGCAACCTGAAGGCTGCAACGTATGAAGCTAGCCTGTCGCATCGTGTGCTCTCCCCTTTCGCTGTCAGCTCGCGTTTACCCCCGCGACGACCACGATTTCGGACAGTGCAAGAACGCGACCACCTGCCATGGATCGCGGGGCCTTCTTCTCGGTCCACGAGCGAAAACCGAGCTTCATCGTAACTATACGGTAGCTTTGTCCCGGATGCACGCGCTCCCCTGACGTATTTCCGTGACCGTACGCACGTCGGCCGAGTCATGACGTTCCAGCGTTGACGCCGGCACGGTCCCTCACGCAGGACGCACGCGCGATCCGGGCTGCGCGCCCGGCCGCCAACAGAGCGCTTAAGCGGCTCAAAAAATGGGCATATTCGGCGCCTCGCCGCCCGGGCAAACGGGGAGACATGGCAAGCGACATCGTCCTGGCTACCGAGGGTCCGACGAAGGAGTTCAAGGGCTTCGTCGCCGTCAAGAACGTCTGCATGCAAGTGGAGCGGGGGCGGCTGCTTAAGCGGTCGCTCTGACCGTTCAGCCCGCCGCCGCCGGCAGCTTCAGCCGCGGCAACTGTTCGGGCACCAGGCCCTGCGGATTGTAGCGCAGCAGAACGATCAAGAGCGCCGCGATTAGGAGCTCGCGCAGGGCCGCGCCCTGCACCGCGCTGACGCCGGGGATCCACGGGATGACGAAGCGGGTCGATTCCAGGAAGAACACGATCAGGAAGGCGCCGACCACCGCGCCGCGGTTGTTGCCGAGCCCGCCGGCCAGCAGCGCCAGCTTGATGTAGAGGGTGAACAGCGGCACGAACAAATCGGGCGCGATATAGGACGTGTAGTGCGCGTAGAGCGCGCCGGCGAGCCCGATCGCCCCGGCCGAGATGGCGAAGGCGCGGATCTTGAAGGCCATCACGTGCTTGCCGGCGACCGCGGCCACCTGCTCGTCGTCGCGGATCGCGCGCAGCACGCGCCCGAACGGCGCCGCGCGCAGCCGCTCGGCCAGCACATAGGCAACCACGACGATCGCGGCGACGATGCCGAGGTAGAGCAGGTTGAACTCGGTCGGGCTCAAGCGGCCGCGCATCGGTCCGGCGATGCCGGAGATGCCGTCCGTGCCGTTGGTCAGCCAGATCGTGTTGGCGGAGACGATCCGGATCGTCTCCGCCAAGCCCAAGGTCACGATCGCCAGGTAGTCGCCGCGCAGCCGCGCGGTGATCATCGCCACGCCGGCCCCCGCCGCGGCCGCCAGCGCCGCGCCGGTCGCCATCCCCGCCACCATCGGCAAGCCGAACTTCAAGGTCGCCAGCGCCGTGGCATAGGCTCCCACGGCGAAAAAGCCGATCAGGCCCAGGTTCACCATGCCGGCGAAGCCCCAGATCACGTTGAGGCCGAGCGCCATCAGCGCATAGATGCAGCCGGTTACTGCCATGGCGATGAGGTAGTTTTCCATGAATCAGTACGCCCTTGCGCCCAGGATGCCGCGCGGGCGCAGGGTCAGCACCAGCAGGATCGCCATGAAGCCGACCGCGCTGCGGTAGTCGGGCGACAGGAACAAGAGGCACAATTCCTCGCCCACGCCGACGGTGAGCGCACCCACCACGGCGCCGGGAATGCTGCCGAGCCCGCCCACGACGGCGGCGGCGAAGATGCTGAGGATCGCGCGGAAGCCGGTCAGCGGATCGATCGTGGTGTCGAGCCCGATCAGCATGCCGCCCAGCCCCGCCAAGCCCATGCCGACGAAGTTGACCAGGCGCGACACGGCGTCGGCGTTGATGCCCTTGATCGCGGCCAGCATCGGGTTGTCGGCGACCGCGCGCATGGCCTTGCCGGTGCGGGTGAAGGCGAGGAACGCGAACAGCAGCACCATCGCCACCACGGCGATGGCAAGGTTCTGCAATTGCTGCGGCCCGACGCGGATATCGCCGAAGCGCCAGTCGCGCATGATCGGCAGGTCGTAGCCGCGCAGTTCGTTGCCGAAGGCGAAGCGGACCAGGTTCTCGAGCCCGATCGTCAGCGCGATCGACGCGATCGCCGTGGTGATGAATCCCGCGGCGCGGAACGGCTTCAGCACGAACTCGTCCGAAACCACGCCCACAAGCCCCGCCGCCAGGAAGGCGCAGAGGACCGAGGGCAGGACCGGCAGGCCCAGCTTCACGTTGGCGACGTAACCGGCGAAGGCCCCGATCGTGGCATGCGAGGCCAGCGCGAAATTGGGGAAGCGCAGCACGGCGTAGATCGCCGTCAGCCCGATGGCCGGCACCGCCAGGATGGTGCCGGCCATCACGCCGTTGACGACGAGTTGCGCGATCTCCGCCAGGAATGGCGGCATCAGGCGATTTTCAGGAACACGGGCTTGCCGCCCGTCACCTTCATGTAGCGGAACTTGCAGTCGATGATGTCGCCGATGTCGGTGAAGTCGCAGGGACCGCTGGAGCCCTCGTAGTTGATCTCCTTGCCTTCGCCCATCAGCTTCAGCCCTTCGACGGCGCTGTAGACCTTGGTCCCCGCGCCCTGGCTGATCTTGCGCACGTTGTCCCGCAGGCCCGTGCCGGTCGCCTCCCTGGCCTTGGCGATGCCGAGCGACACCAGGCTCGCCCAGTCGGTCGCCTGGGTCTCGTAGCTGTCGGGCTCGGCGATGCCCAGGCGCTTGGCCGCCAGCGCGAATGCGGGCGATTCGATGTCGGCCGAGGGCTGCACGGTGATCACGCCCTCCGACACCTCGGGCTGCAGGGATTCCAGCACCTTGGCGGTGACGGCATAGGACTGGGCGAAGCGCGGGCCGGTGAAGCCGGCGCGGTACAGATCGCGCAGGATGACCGTCACGTCGGGCGCGTAGCCGTTGATGTAGATCAGGTCGGGCCTGGTCTTCAGCGCCAGGTCGACCTCCGAGCGGTAGGTGGTCTTGTCCTTGTCGTAGATCAGCGCGCCCACCATCTCCGAGCCCTTGGTCGGCAGCACCGACTTGATGCGGTCCTGCGTGGGCTGCGCGAACGGCGCCTGGATCGACATCACGT
>JADLEG010000077.1 GCA_020846275.1 Alphaproteobacteria bacterium | reverse complement strand
GCGGCTTCGCCGGCAACCCGGTCGACGTCCCCGCGCACGCGCTCGGGTTCGGCGTCGATGTCGATGCCGATCAGTTCGATCTCCGGCGCCAGGATGGAGAGCCCGACGGCAAGCCCCGCCTGCGTGCCCGCGCTGCCCGAGGCATGAACGACATGGGTGATGCGCGCGCCGCTCGCGGCGGATTGCGTCGCCAGCTCGCGGACGGCCGCGACGAAGCCGCAGGCGCCCAGCGCGCTGGACCCGCCATAGGGAACCATGTAGGGCCGCCTGCCGCGCCGCTTCAAATCGGCGATCAGCCCCGCGATGACCGCGTTGCGGTCGGCTTTCCAGTCGAACATCGTGCAGTGCGCGCCGAACAGCAGGTCGAGCAGGATGTTGCCGGTCGCGTCGTAGTCCGGGTCGACATCCGGCACGCGCCCGGTCATCAGCGCGAGGTGGCAGTCCAGGCCGAGCTTGGCTGACGCCGCGGCGGTCTGGCGCGCGTGGTTCGACTGGATCACCCCGCCGCTGACGATCGTGTCCGCGCCCAGTCGGCGCGCGTCGGCCAGCAGGAATTCCAGCTTGCGCACCTTGTTGCCGCCAAGCCCCAGGCCGGTGCAGTCGTCGCGCTTCACCCACAACGCCGGTCCGCCCAGATGCGCGGTCATGCGCTCCATCTTCTCCAGCGGTGTGGGCAGATGGGCGAGCGGGATGCGCGGCAGGGCGTCCAAGGCCGCGCCGAGGCGTTCGGATGGTGTCATTTCCAGATCGGCTTGCCCGAGCCCGGCAGGCCCAGGCGCGGCCATTTCTCGGTGACGGTCTTGATCACCGCGTCCGTCATGCGGATCTTCTGGCCCCAGTCGCGCCGGGTCTCGGGCGGAAATTTGTTGGTGGCGTCCAGCCCGATCTTGCTGCCCAGGCCCGATTCCGGCGAGGCGAAGTCGAGATAGTCGATCGGCGTGCCCTCGATCAGCGTGATGTCGCGCGCCGGGTCCACGCGCGTGGCGATCGCCCACATCACGTCCTTCCAGTCCCGCGCGTCGATGTCGTCGTCCACCACGATGACCCATTTCGTGTACATGAACTGGCGCAGGTAGGACCACACCGCCAGCATCACGCGCTTGGCGTGCCCGGGATAGGCCTTCTTCATCGACACCACGGCGATGCGGTAGGAACAGCCCTCGGGCGGCAGCCAGAAGTCGACGATCTCGGGGAACTGCTGCTGGAACAGCGGGATGAACACCTCGTTCAGCGCCTGGCCCAGCACGCTGGGCTCGTCGGGCGGCCTTCCGGTGAAGGTCGACAGGTAGATCGGCTTCTGCCGCATGGTGATCGCGCTGATGGTGAACACCGGGAACCGCTCGACCGCGTTGTAGTAGCCCGTGTGGTCGCCATAGGGCCCCTCGTCGCGGTAGTCGTCGAGCGAGACGTGGCCCTCCAGCACGATCTCCGCCTCGGCCGGAACCTGCAGCGGGATGGTCTTGCAATCCACCAGCTCGACCCGCTTGCCGCGCAAGAGGCCCGCGAACTGGTATTCCGACAGGGTCTCGGGCACGGGCGTGACCGCGGCCAGGATCGTGCCGGGGTCGGCGCCGATCACCGCGGCGGCCGGGAAGGGCTCGCGCTTCTCCGCCTTCCAGCGCTGGTGGTGCTGCGCCCCGCCGCGATGCTTGAGCCAGCGCATCAGCGTCTTGTCGCGCTCGATCACCTGCAGGCGGTAGATGCCGAGGTTGTAGTTGTCCTCGCGCCGCTTGCTGGAAGGACCCTTTGTCACGATCAGCGGCCATGTAATCAAGGGCGCGGGCTCGCCCGGCCAGCAGGTCTGGATCGGCAGGCGGCCGAGATCGATGTCCGAGCCCCGCAGCACGACTTCCTGGCACGGCGCCGCGCCCGTCGCCCTGGGCTTCATCGCCAGCACGGTCTTGACCAGCGGCAGCAGGTCCAGGGCCTCGCGCCAGCCGCCCGGCGGCTCGGGCTGGCGCAGGAAGGCCAGCGTCTCGCCGATCTCGCGCAGCTGCGCCGGCTCGCGGTCCATGCCCCAGGCCACGCGCTCCACGGTGCCGAACAGGTTGACCAGCACCGGCATGTCCCAGCTCTTGCCGGCGTCGCGCACGGTCTCGAACAGCACCGCCGGCCCGCCCTCGGCCAACAGGCGCGTCTGGATCTCGGTCATCTCCAGCGCCGGCGACACCGGCTCGCGCACGCGCACGAGCCTGCCGGCGCCCTCGAGCCGGGCCATGAAATCGCGGAGGGAGGAAAAAGACATCGGCGAAGCGTTCACCCGGTTTCGGTCAAAGCCGGCAGGCCGGCATTTGCAGATCACCCATATCAGCTTTTGCCCGAGGTGGCCCATATCCAAGAACTAAACCAATGCGATACTATTGTTTCGGTCGCATCGGAATGGAGCATGCGCGCAATGCCTATCTTGGCAGCGGTCATACTTGGCCTTCAGATCGCCTGTGGAGTCCACGTCGTCAAGACAGGTCGGAACATCTACTGGCTGGTGATCATCATCATGGCGCCGCTATTGGGTTGCGTCATCTATTTCGTCGCCGAGATCATGCCCGAGTTGACCGGCAGTCGCACCGCTCGCAGCGCAGCCTCGCGCGCCGCGAAGTTCGTTGACCCCGATCGTGAATTGCGCAGGTTGGTCGAGGCGTTGGAGACGGCCGACACAATCGACAATCGCCGGGCCTTGGCCGACGAATACCTCCGCCGCAACGATGCCCAAAGCGCGCTGAAGCTATACGAAAGCTCGCTGGTAGGCATGCATCGAGACGACCCGACCCTTCTGCTGGGGCTCGCCCGCGCCAGGTTTAGTCTTCACCAGTTTGCGGGCTGCGTTGCGGCGCTTGATGCGTTGCGCGCGGCCAACCCCGACTATCAGTCGCCTGATGCGCACCTGCTCTACGCCAGGGGCCTGGAAGGCCAGGAGCGCTGGCAGGATGCTCGCCGCGAGTATGACGCCGTTTCCCGATACTATCCGGGTGCCGAGGCCAAGTGCCGCTATGCATTGATCCTTAAGCGCCTGGGGGAAACGGAGAAGGCCCGAACGATATTTGACGAAGTCGCGCGTGCGTTGGAGCGCGCCGGCAAATCCTATGTCCGCGAACAGCGCGAGTGGTACGACCTGGCCCGGAGCAACCTCAGCTAGGCGTCCTACAGCCACTTCATCTTCCGGAGCAGCCAGATTTCCAGCGCGAACATCGCCAGCACGATCAGGCAGGCGATGGCGAAGGCCCAGGGATGGTCCTTGTACGGGATCCCCTCGACGTTCGACCCCAGCAGGCCGGTGAACAGCGTTGGCGGCAGCAGCACCGCCGCCACCGTGGTCAGGCGGTTCGACGCGCGGGCCTGCTCCTCGGCGATCTGCGAGGCCAGGTCCTCGTGCAGGATCGTCGACCGGTCGCGGATGGCGTCGAGGTTCTCCAGGTGGCGCAGCACCTTGTCGGTGGTCTCGCGCAGCCGGATCTTGTCGCGCTTGCTGAGCCACGGCGCATCCTCGACCTGCAGGCGGAACAGCGCCTCGCGCTGGGGCGCCAGGTAGCGGCGCAGCAGGATCGCGTGCCGGCGCAGGTCGCTGAGCTCGGCGCGGCACTGGTCGGTCGGGTGCTGCAGCAAGGTCTCGTCCAGGTGGTCGGCGCGGTCCTCGAACTCGTTGATCACCGGCTCCAGGTACTTCACCAGCTTCTCGGCGATGCGGGTGAACAGCGCGCCGGTGCGCCGCGGTCCCTTGCCGTTGAACAGCGCCTCGCGGATGTCGCGCAGCGCCAGCATGTAGTGGTTCTTGTCGCGCAGGCTGATGATGCGGCTGTGCTCGATCCACAGGTGGATCGGCACCAGCTCCAGCAGTTCGCCCGCGCGGCTGCGGTTGACCCCGCGCAGCACGACCAGCATCGATTCGTCGAAATCCTCCACCCGGGGCCGGGTCTCCTCCGCCAGCAGCGCCTCGACCGTCAGCGGGTCGATGCCGGAGCGATAGCGCAGCCACGCCTGCGCCTGGGGGTCGTCGCGCTCGAGATGGATCCACAGCACGCCGTCGGCCGGCTTCCAGGCGTCCACGCCCGGCCAGTCCATCTCGCGACAGCCGCCATGACCGTCCAGGACCACGGCGAAGCGCAAGCCCGGCTGCTCGCCGTATTTGAGCGCGGCTTGATCGTTCATGCGTGCGCCCCTCCCTGCTGTTATGGTGCCCATTCTATGCCAGGTTTTTGACCAACGCATGAACCGCTTTCCCGCCGAGTTCGCCGATCTGCTGACGCCCCGGGGCCGGCGCGTGCTGGACGGCCGGGACCGCCGCGCGCGGGGCGCGATCGCGCCCGGGCGGCCGGCCTTCATCGCGCTGGACGGCATGGTCGATCCCGGCAAGGCGCGCGCGGCCGGGGCGCTGCTGGAGCGGGCGATGGCGCCGACCCTCGCGGCGATGACCCGGGCGATCCCGCCCGAATCGATCACCCGCCAGACGCGCAACCACGAGGAGCGGCTGATCAAGACCGTGCGCGTGCGCACCGCGCCGTTGGAGCGCCGGGGATCGCGCGCCTGGGCGGCCGCCGAGCGCATCGGGCTGATCGAGATGACGGACAGCGACACCTGGCGCCAGTTCGCCCAGGCGGTGGCCGGCCGCGCGCTCGATCCGGATTGCGGGCGGCAGGTGCTGCGCTACGGGCCGGGCGACTATTCCGGCCCGCATACCGACCACTATCCCGAGGACCCGGCGGCGCGCGGCGGCTATGTCGACCTGCACCTGAGCCTGGGCAGCCCGGGCCTGGCGCGGCAGTTCCTGGTCTACGCGCGCAAGGGTCATTTCTCGGAGATGGTCGACGTCAACACGCTGGGCGGGATCACCGTCTACCGTCTGCCGTTCTGGCACTACACCACGCCGTTGCAGCCGCTGCGGCCGGGGCGCGGGGCCCGGCGCTGGGTCGTGCTGGGGACGTTCCTTTATGGATGAATTGCGTTCGGGCATCATGGCCGGGCGGACCGGCCGGCGGCCATCGACGGGGGAGGGGATGCGGATCATTCTTGGAGGGCTGATGCTGGTCCTGGCGACGGCCGTGCCGATGGCAGCGGCGCCGGCGGCGGAGGCGCCCGTCGCGGTCGCCGGCACGCGCATCACGCTGACGCCTCCGCCGGGCTTCGAGCCGGCCACCAAGTTCGTCGGCCTGAACGCCAAGCAGCTTGGCGCCTCCTTCAACGTGTCCGAGGCGTTGCCGGGCGCCTATCCCAACATTGTGAAATCGATCACCCAGCCCGGCCCGTTGAAGCAGCGCGGCCTTGCCATGGTCGAGACCGAGACGCTGCCCGGCTTTCCCTACGAGCACGTGCTGACGAAAGCGACGCGGCAGCAGGAGGGCGTGACCATCGACGTGTGGCTGCTGGCGTTCCGGCACGCCGAGATCGCCGGCACGGTCGTGGCGAGCCTGGCGCGGATCCCCAAGCCGCCGGCCACGGCCGAGGCGATGCGCGCGGCGCTGACGAGCGTGCGCGTGGCGGCCGCACCGCCGGGCAGCCTGACGGCGCAGCTTCCGTTCGCCGTCGACGCGCCGGCCCGGTTCACCTACCGCAAGGCGCTGGCGGGCCGCCAGCTGATGCTGAAGGAATCCCCGCCGGCGCCGGAAGGCGCGGTCGGCGACGTCGTCGCCACGGTGACGCAGGTTTCGCGCGACCCGGTCAAGCCGCCCGAGCGCGAGAGCTTCGCCCGCCAGCAGTTGTTCGGCCTGACGGCGATCCAGGTCGACGGCGCCGACGACCCCGTGCCGGTGACGATCGGCGGCGTGCCGGGGCTGGAGATGATGGGCCAGGGAAGAACGGCGGCCGGGCAGCCGCGGCGCGTCTACCAGGTGGTGCTGTTCGCGCCCAGGGCGACCTACGCCATCGTCGTCCTCGCCTTGCCCAACCGGTTCGAGCAGGCGCAGGCGGACATCCGCGCGCTGGCGCACAGCTTCAAGGCGAAACCTTAGGCCTGCCGCCCTAGTACTCGCGCTCGGAGTTTCGTGCCGTAGGCACGAAGCCCGCGCGCGGGTACAAATTCCTGAGTCGGTGCTAGCGCTTGGCCGGCGCGGCCGGCTTTTCGTCCTTGAACGTGTCGTTGCGGGCGTATTCGCGCCAGTGCGCCCGGCGGATCTTGTGGGTGCGCGGCTCGATCGCCAGGTACTCGCCCTTGCGTCCCAGCAGCGGGATGACCCGGTCCATGCGCGTGAAGGCGCGGCGCATCGCGGCCGAATGCTCGCGGTTGGCGTCGCGCTCCAGCTTGTCGTTGTCGAACAGCAGCTCGTAGGCGGCGATGCATTCCCGGACGAACGCCGGCTCGACGATCTGCAGGTTGCTCTGCACCCAGCAGCGGTCGGCGAAGTCCCAGAACACCGACAGGCCGACCAGCTCGTCCTCGCGGGTGATGTAGGGAAAGAACGGGAAGGCGCGGCAGGCCATCGAACGGTTGTCGCGCTCGCAGTGGCGGAAGCCCTTGCACTCGATCGCGCGGCAGTCGCGGTGCTTGTCGGCAAGCTCTTCCTTGGCCTGGGCGTCGCGGGCGCGATAGGGCCGCCACAGGTCGCCGCGCGACTTCAAGAGCAGCCATTCGTGCTTGTCGACCAGCGGGATCGCGTGGCCGGTGTCGCAGCACACCGGCACGCCGTCGTTCAGCGGCGCGCATTTCCGGCCGCAGTCGTAGCGCGAGACCGGCGCCTGGAACGTGTCGAAGATTTTCCGATAGAGCGCGATGGTGCTTGGCATCTCCGCACTATACGGATCGCGCGCTGCCCTACAAGCGATTCGCTCTCATTCCGGCGCCACGCGATAGACGATCGTCTCGCGTTCCACGCGGTCCTCCAGTTCCATGCTCGTCTTCACGCGATGGCGCGCCAGTTCGACGAGCCCTTGCGCGGGCAGGTAGGCGCGGCCGGGATCGGCCAGCAGCACCAGCGCGCCGCCATCTGCACATTTCTTGAGCCAGGGCCACACGCTTTCGGTCATCGGCCGCTCGTAGCAGACATCGCCCGCCAGGATCACCGCCGCCGCTTGCGGCGCCGACGTCAGGTCGAGGCTCGTGGTCTCGACCGCGACGCCGTTCAGCGCGGCGTTCAGGCGGATCGCGGCCAGCGCCAGGCCGTCGAGGTCGCTCGCGGTGACGCTTGCCGCGCCGGCCTTCGCCGCGGCGATGCCCGCGATGCCGCTGCCCGCCGCGAAGTCGAGCACGCGCCGGCCGGCGACCAGCGCTTGGTTGTCCAGCACGTGGCGCGCGATCGCCTGCCCGCCCGGCCAGGCGAAGGCCCAGTAGGGCGGCGGCAGGCCGGTCGCGTCGAGCGTCTGCTCGGTTGCCTCCCACAGCGGGGTCACCGGGCCGGCCAGGTGAAGGCGCAGCTCGGGTACCAGCGGCGGCGCTTCTATCGTTGTCCAGGCACGGATGAAGCCCTCCGGGTCGTCCGCCGCGCGGGCCATCGACGCTACGCGCCCAGCGCCTGCAGCCGCTCGATTCGCTGTTCGACCGAGGGGTGGGTGGCCATCAGGGCCGAGGCGGACTCGCCGAACTTCTTGAACGGGTTGACGATGAAGAGGTGCTGCACGGCCTTGCTGGCGTTGTCCCATCGCACATCGGCCCGGTCCAGCTTGCGCAGCGCGCCGATCAGGCCGATCGGATTGCGCGTCAGCTTCACCGAGGTCGCGTCGGCCAGGTATTCGCGCTGGCGCGACACCGCCATCTGCACGGCCCGCGCGGCCAGCGGCGCCAGGAGCCCGATCGCGACCAGCACCAGGATGGCGACGACGATGAGCCCGCCGTTCTTGTTGCGGTTGCTGCCGCTCCTGGTGTCCACGAACCGGACGCTGCGCAGCGCCAGGTCGTTGACCACGACGATGAGCCCGACCATCACGCCGACCGCGGTCATGTAGAGGACGTCGTTGTTGGCGACATGCCCCATCTCGTGCGCGACCACGCCCTGCAGCTCGTCGCGCGTCAGCCGGTTCAACAGGCCGCGGGTCACGGCGATGGCGGCATGGTCGGGCCGGGTCCCGGTCGCGAACGCGTTGAGCGCGTCGGTCTCGACGATGGCGACGCGCGGCATCGGCAGGCCGGCGGCGATCGACATCTCCTCCACCACGTTGTGCAGCACCGGCGCCTCGGCCCTCGGCACCTCGCGCGCGCCGGTCAGGCCCAGGACCATCTTGTCGCCGAAGCTGGTGGCGATCAGCGTCCAAGCCAGGCTGAACACCAGCATGAACCCGGCGGCGCCGAGGCCCGTGCGGATGGCCATGGCGGGGTCGGCGCCGGTCAGGATCGGCAGCGCCCAGCCGATCCCTCCGCCCGCGACGACGCCGATCAGGATCAGCACCGCGCACAGGATCTCGGTGTTGCGCTTGTTGGCGGCGATGGCGGCCAGGAAATCCGTGCGGGTCAGCCGCACCGGCGGCGGGCGCATGACGTCCGTCGCGGGATCGGGGGCCGCCGGGTCGGCAGGGGCGGCATCGGGCGACGGCCCGCCGCCTTGCGCCGGTTCGTGCTGCCCCCACGGACCGTTGCGCGGCGTCTCCCGCGACGTGTCCCAGGGGCCGATGGGCATGCGCGGTTTCCTAGCGCAGCTTCACCTGCGGCACTTCGCGGTCCTGCTCCGTCGCCTCGAAATAGGGGTGCTTGGCGAAGCCCATCGAGCCGGCGACCAGCACGGCGGGGAAGCTTTCGACCCGCGTGTTCTGCGCCATCACCGAATCGTTGTAGTGCTGGCGCGAGAAGGCGATCTTGTTCTCGGTCGAGGTCAGCTCTTCCTGCAGCTGCATGACGTTCTGGTTGGCCTTCAGGTCGGGATAGGATTCCGACAGCGCGAACAGCCGCCCCAGCGCGCCGGACAGCGCCGCCTCGGCCTGGATCTGCCCCTCGCGCGGCCCGCTTTCGGCGCTGACCGCCGCGCTGCGGGCCTTGATGACGGCCTGCAGCGTGTCCTGCTCGTGGCCCATGTAGCCCTTCACGGCCTCCACGAGGTTCGGCACCAGGTCGCGCCGCCGCTTGAGCTGCACGTCGATCTGCCGCCACGCGGCCTCGACCTGGTTCCGGCCGGCGACCAAGCCGTTGTAGAGCATGACGACGAACAGCACGATCACGACGATCGCGGCGACGACGATCCAGCCGGCGGTGCCCACGCGGATTACTCCCCGGAAACGGTGCAGGAGGCGATGCGGGACAGTCTATCCCCCGCCCGCCGCCGGGTCACGCCGCCAGATGCCCCGCGACCAGCGCCGCCAGCAGGATGAAGCCGAAATCGCGGTTCGACCGGAACTTGGCCAGGCAGTCCCGCGGATCCTCGGTGTCCACCGTCGATGCCTGCCAGAACAGGTGGACGAGGCCCGCCAGCAGCAGCAGGAAGAAGGGCCAGCCGAGCCCGGCTGCCAGTCCCGATGCGGCCAGGAGCGCGATCGTCGCGGCGTAGGCCGCGTAGAGGAACGGGCGCGTGCGGTCGGCGAGAAACCGCGCCGATGACTTCACGCCCACGATGGCGTCGTCCTGCTTGTCCTGGTGCGCGTAGATCGTGTCGTAGCCCAAGGTCCAGGCGATGCCGGCGGCGTAGAGCAGCAGGGCGGGCGGCGCCATTCTCCCGCTCGCGGCGACGTAGCCGACCAGCGCGCCCCAGTTGAAGGCGAGGCCCAGCACGAATTGCGGCCACCAGGTGATCCGCTTCATGAACGGATAGATCGCGACCAGCCCCAGCGAGCCGAGGCCCCAGAGGATCGCCGCGCGGTTCATCGACAGCAGCACGGCAAGGCCGACGAGGCTCTGCGCCGCCATGAACAGGATCGCGGCCGGCACGCCGATCTGCCCGCTCGCCACCGGCCGGTCGGCGGTGCGCGCCACGCGCCGGTCGATGTCGCGGTCGACGATGTCGTTGAAGGTGCAGCCCGCCCCGCGCATCGCGACCGACCCGATCGCGAACAGCAGCATCAGCCCGATCTCGGGCCAGTCCGGCCCCGCCAGTGCGACGCCCCACCAGCAGGGGATCAGAAGCAGCCAGGTGCCGATCGGCCGGTCCAGCCGCGCGAGCCGGAGATAAGGCCGCGCGGAAGCCGGCGACCAGCGGTCGATCCACCCGTCCTTCGGTATGTCGCTGGCCTGGGTCATCGTTGGCAGTGGCCTCACGGTTCGATCCTTCGACAGGCTCGGGATCACCATGAGGCTACTTCTTAGTTCCTCATCCTGAGCTTGTCGAAGGATGAGCTTGTCGAAGGATGAGCTTGTCGAAGGATGAGCTCGCGCCTACCGCCGCAGCGCGCGGGTCTGGAAATCCGGCGGCAGCTCGAGCGCGTTGGCGTCGTTTTCGTCCACCACCTGGCACATGCAGCGCGCCGGCGTGTTGTTGCCGCGCGTGCATTTCTCCAGCGCGTCCTGGCGCGGCGGGGTGCCGACCGCGCCGGGCGGGATCCACGAACTGGCCCAACTTCCGATCCGGATGGCGTCGGGCGAGCCGCCCGACCAGTCGATGCAGGCGGCGATCGCCTTTGGCCTGGGCGCGGCGCGATAGTCGTTGCGCTTGCCCTGGTCGGTCCCCGTGGCGACGGTCTGGCCGAGCAGGATGGTGATCACGCGCTCGTAGGAGCGCTGGCGCAGCTCGGTCGCGGACGGGGCGGGCGCCGCCGCTTCCTGGGTATAGGGCGAGCCCGGCGCAGGCGCAGCCACAGGCGCGGGAGCAGTCGCAGCCGCCATCGGCGGAGCAGGCGCGGGCGCAGGCGCGGGCGCGAGCGCCGGCCTTGGCGGGGGCGCAGCGGCGGCGGTCTGGGCGCGCTTCAGGTCGGCGATGCGGCGCTTGGCCAGGCCGGCGTAGATGCCGTCCGGGAACTGGCGCAGGTAGTCCTCGTAGTCGCCGAGATTGCCGCTCTTGCCCATCGTCTCCCAGAACGCGACCTGGGCCGCCTGGCTGTTGGCCGCCGCGGGGGCCGGGGCCGGCGCTGCCGCTCCGCCCGGCACGTTGATCGTCACGTTCAGGTTCAGCACCAGGTCACCGGTCAGCGACGAGGATTCCCAGGGCGTCTGCGCGCCCTGCGTCGCTTCGAGGACGGTCGAGCGCACGCGCTTGAACAATTCCTCGACGGTAAGCCCGGGCTGCTCGATGGCGCGGACCAGGCTTGCCGTGTAGGGGCTGTTGGCGCCGCTGCCGTCCACCGCCACGGTGCCCGGCGCCGTGGAATAGGCGATCAGCGTCCCGCGCGCCGCGTCGATGGCGGCCAGGCCGGCGCCGGCGCCCCGGCGCGCGGCGATGAACGGGTTGTTGCGGCAGGCATCCAGGATCACCACGTTGGCGCGGTTGCGCGCCTCGGTCATCTGCTCCAGCACCAGGTCGACGTCCACGGCCTGGACGCGCACCGAGGCCTCGGACGGCAGGCTGGCGTCGAGCGGCACCAGGTAGTTGTGGCCGCGCACCTGCACGCCATGGCCGGCGTAGTAGAAGAGCCCGACGCCGCCGGCGCGCAGCTTCTCGCCGAACTCCAGGATGGCGTCCTCCATCGCCTTCTTGCCGGCGTCGACCCGCTCGATGACCGTGAACCCGAGCTTGCGCAGGCTTTGGGCCACGGCGCGCGCGTCGTTGGCGGGGTTCTTCAGCGCCTGCTTCTCGTAGGTCGAGTTGCCGATTACCAGCGCCAGGCGCGGCTCTGCGGTCGGGGCGGATTGCGCTCGGGCAGGCCCGGCGACGGCGACGAGGAGGCCCAGGAGGGCGACAACGGTCAAGCGCATCATGGCGGCGGAGCGTGCCATCAGGCCCTGCCTCTATCAAGGTCGCGGCTTTGCCGGAGCTTTCCTGTTCTTGCAGGAAGGCGGCAGGCTTGCGCCTAGAGCGGCGGCTAGCCCTCCGCCACCGGCACCTTGCCCCCATGCGCCAGCGACCAGCCGTCGGGGTCCTTCAGGTAGGCGCGGATCTCGGCGATCGCCTTGGCGTCCAGCAACCGGTCGGCCTCGGCCGCCGCCACGACATCCGCCCATGTGGCCAGCGCGTGCAGCTTCACGCCGGCCTCGGTCAGCCGCGCGATGCCATGGGGGAAAATGCCGTAGTGGAAAATGACGAAGGCGTGCGCCACCTGGGCCTCGGCCTTCCGGAGCGCATCGACGAACAGCATCTTGCTGCCGCCGTCCGTCGCCAGGTCCTCCACCAGCAGCACCCGCGCGCCGGGCGGGAACTCGCCCTCGATCTGGGCATTGCGGCCGAAGCCCTTCGGCTTCTTGCGCACGTAGAGCATCGGCACGCCGAGCTCGTCCGACAGCCACGCCGCGAAGGGGATGCCCGCGGTCTCGCCGCCGGCCACGAAATCGACCGATTCCGCGCCTACATTGCGCCAGATCGTTTCCGCGCCCATGCGCATCAGAAGCCGGCGCGCGCGCGGGAACGACACCAGCCGGCGGCAATCGACATAGACCGGGCTGGCGCGGCCGGAGGTGAAGATGAAGGGCTCATGCGGGCGCAGGTTGACGGCCTTGACCTCGATGAGAAGCCGGGCGGCCCTCCGGGCGATATCGGCGGCGGCAGGATCGGC
>JADLEG010000076.1 GCA_020846275.1 Alphaproteobacteria bacterium | reverse complement strand
TGGAAGACCGGCGGCAGGGGCCAGCGCGCGGCGTCGATCTCGGCCATCGCGCCGTCGGGCAGCACGCGCGGCAGGTTCTCGACGATGCCGCCGCCGGTGATATGCGCCATCGCCTTGATGCCGCCGGCCGTGTACCCCGGCGCGCGCAGCGCCTGCAGCAGCGGCTTGACGTAGATGCGCGTCGGTTCCAGCAACGCATGGCCGAGGCTCTTGCCGGTCGCGAAGGGCGCCGGCGCGTCGTAGCCGAGGTTGGTGTCGGCGACAATCCGCCGCACCAGCGAGAAGCCGTTGGAATGCACGCCCGACGACGCGATGCCCAGCACCGCGTCGCCGACCGCGACATTGGCGCCGGTCACCGCCTGGTCGCGCTCCACGGCGCCGACCGCAAATCCCGCCAGGTCGTAGTCGTCCTTGGCGTACATGCCCGGCATCTCGGCCGTCTCGCCGCCCACCAGCGCGCATCCGGCGATCCGGCAGCCCTCGGCGATGCCCTTGATCACCGTGGCGGCGACGCCGACCTCGAGCTTGCCCGAGGCGAAATAGTCCAGGAACAGCAGCGGCTCGGCGCCTTGGACCACCAGGTCGTTGACGCTCATCGCCACCAGGTCGATGCCCACCGTGTCGTGCTTGTTGGATTCGATGGCGATCTTGAGCTTGGTGCCGACGCCGTCGGTGGTCGACACCAGCAGCGGATCCTTGAATCCGGCCGCCTTGGGGTCGAAGAACGCGCCGAATCCGCCCAGGCGCGGATCGGCCCCCGGGCGGGCGGTAGAACGGGCCAGCGGCTTGATCGCCTGGACCAGCGCGTCACCCGCGTCGATATCCACACCCGCTTCCCTGTAGGTCCGGCTGGCTATGGCGTCCTCGTCGGGCTTCCAGTAAGAAATGGCAGGGGATTGGCCGTCGTCCGCCTTCGCCGCTCAACGCGCGGGTCGGCCGGGCGATGCGCGCCGACAATACTGGTTCCAGGAAGGTTTGCAATGGCCGTGGTCGGCCGGTTTCGGGCGTTCGTGTGGGTTGCGGCCTTCGCGCTGGGCGCGGCGCTGGCGCCCGGCCGGGCGCTGGCGCAGGCCGACGACGTGTTCACCGCCCGCGGCGTCGCCGTGGACGCCACCGACCAGACGGCCGCCGCCGCGCGCGTCAAGGCCTTGGCCGATGGCCAGCGCCGCGCGTTGCGCCAGGTGTTCGAACGGATCGTCCTGGCCGAGGACCTGGCGCGCCAGCCCCGCCTCAACGACCGCCAGATCGAGGCCCTGGTGCAGGCGCTCGAAGTCAACAAGGAACGCACCTCCTCGGTGCGCTACCTGGCCGAGCTCATCGTGCGCTTCAAGCCCGAGGACCTGCGCCAAATGATGCAGCAGGCGAACATGCGCTTCGCCGAGACCGTCAGCCGGCCCATCGTCGTGCTGCCGGTCTACGTCACCGGCAAGGCGCCCTCGCAGACCGCGGTGCTGTGGGAGGACGCCAATCCGTGGCGCAAGGCCTGGGCCGATCTGCCGCAGGGCGCGGGGCTGGTGCCGATGATCGTGCCGATCGGCGACCTGGCCGATGCCGAGGCGATCGACGCGGCCGGCGCGCTCGCCGGCGATCCGGCGAAGCTGGGCGCCATCGCTTCGCGCTATCGCGCGGTCGAGACCATCGTCACGGTGCTGACGGCGAACGAGGATCCCCGCAGCAAGGCGACGCTGCTGCAGCTCGCGCTCAACCGCGGGCGCCCCGGCGCCGCGGCGGAGGGCGGCCAGGCGGCAGCGCCGCCGGCGCCCGACAAGTCGATCGTCGTGCCGGCGTCGGCCTCGCTGGACGAGCGCCTTGCCGCGATCGCGCGCGACCAGGCCCGCGCGGTCGAGGACCAGTGGAAGCGCAGCCACCTGATGCGGTTCGGCGAGGAGCAGCGCCTGAGCCTGAGCCTGCCCCTGGGTTCGCTCGGCGAGCTGGTCGAGGCGCGCCGGCGTTTGTCCGAAGTGTCGGGCGTGCGCCGGGTCGACGTGACGGCGCTCACGCGCAAGCTCGCCCGCCTGTCGGTCGTCTATTCCGGCGATCCCGAGCAGCTCCAGGCGGCGGTGCTGCAGAAGGACATGGTGCTGTCGTCCGACCCGCCGGACTGGCAGCTCAAGCTCGCGCCCGCCGACCCGGCCCCGGCGCGGCCCGCGCCGGCAGCCGCCGCGACCGGGGCAGCGGCCGGTCCCCAGTGACCGCCTCCGCCCTCCGGCTTATCGCGCCGAACCTGATCACGGTGGGCCGCCTGTGCGCCGTGCCGATCACCATCTATCTGATCATCGCCGACCAGCCGGCGGCGGCATTCTGGCTGTTCATCGGCGCCGGCATCTCCGACGGCGTGGACGGATTCCTGGCCAAGCAGTTCCATGCGCGCACGGTGATCGGCGGCTATCTCGACCCGCTCGCCGACAAGGCCTTGCTGGTCAGCGTCTACGTCACGCTGGGCTACCAGGGCCATCTGGCGGCCTGGCTGGTGATCCTCGTCGTCTTCCGCGATGCGCTGATCGTTGCCGGCGTGCTGATCGGCCACGCGCTCGGCCATCCGTTCAAGCTCAGGCCGCTCATGATCAGCAAGGTCAACACGGGCCTGCAGATCGCGCTCGCGGCGGCGGCGCTGGCGCGCCTGGGCCACGTGTTCGACGTCGGCCTCGTCGCGCCGCTGGTCTATCTGGTGGCCGCCAGCACCTTCGCGTCGGGCGCCGCCTATGTCGCCCAGGGCCTGCGCGGCGCGGCGCGGCTGGAAGGCGGCTCGCGGTGACCCGCCATGCCTGGTTCTGGCTGGCGCTGCTGACGCTGACGGGGTTCGCGCTCTACGAGCTCGGCAGCGTGCTGGTGCCGTTCGTCGCCGGCGCGGCGGTCGCCTACCTGCTCGACCCGCTGGTCGACGCGCTGCAGCGCCGGCGGCTGTCGCGCCCCCTTGCGACCGTGGTGGTGACCGGCACCTTCTGCCTGGCGGTCGTGCTGCTGCTGTTGCTGCTCGCCCCGGTGCTGATCGGCCAGGTGGCCGGGTTCGCCCGCCGCCTGCCCGACTACATGAATGCCTTGCGCGACCGGGCCCTGCCGCTGATCGACATGGCGCGCGAGATGCTGCCGCCCGACCTGGCCGAGCGGTTGCGCGCCGGCGCGATGGATTACGCCGGGCCGGCGGCAAGCTGGCTCGTCGGCATCGTCGGCGGGCTGCTCGGCGGCGGGGTGATCATCGTCAACCTGGTGTCGATCGCGGTCATCACGCCGATCGTCGCCTTCTACCTGCTGCTCGACTGGCCGCGCCTGGTGGCGCGGCTCGATTCCTGGCTGCCGCGCCAGCACGCCGACACGATCCGCGAGCAGGTGCGCCTGGTCGACCGCACGCTGGCGGGGTTCCTGCGGGGACAGGCGACGGTGTGCTTCGTGCTCGCCTGTTTCTACGGCCTTGGGCTCAGCCTGGTCGGGCTCGATTTCGGGCTGGCGATCGGCGTGCTCACCGGATTGATCTCGTTCGTGCCCTATTTCGGCATGGCGATCGGGCTCATCATCGGCGTTTCGCTGGCGCTGGTGCAGTTCGGTTCGCTGAAGGGCGTGCTGATGGTTGTCGCGGTGTTTGCCGTCGGCCAGTTCGCCGAGGGCAATTTCCTGACGCCGCGCTTCGTGGGCAACCGCGTCGGCCTGCATCCCGTGTGGATCATCTTCGCGCTGCTCGCCGGCGGCGCGCTGTTCGGCTTCGTCGGCATCCTCTTGGCGGTGCCGGCCGCCGCGGTGATCGGCGTCGGCGTGCGGTTCGCCCTGGCGCGCTACCTCGCCAGCCCGTTCTACCTTGGCCAGCAGCCGACGGATGGCGGCCCATGAGCGAGTCGCCCCAGCTCGTCTTCGCGCTCGGCCATCGCGTCTCGCTCGACGCGGCGGACTTCGTCGTCGGCCCTTCGAACAGCACGGCGCTTGCCTGGATCGAGCGTTACCCCGACTGGCCGACCACGCTGGTGGTCCTGCATGGCCCCGCCGGCAGCGGCAAGAGCCATCTGCTGCATCTCTGGCAGGCGCGCCATCACGCGATCGCGCTCGACCCGGCCTCGATCACGGTGCCGACGCTGCCGGCGGCGCTGGGCGCGGCCAGCGCCGTGGCGCTGGATTTCGGCGACCGCGATCCGGCGAACGGCCCGCCCGGCTTCGACGAGCGCGCGCTGCTGCATCTCTACAACATGCTGGGCGAGCGGCGCGGCCATGTGCTGGCGGCGGCGCGGTCGGCGCCGGCGCGGTGGCAGGTGGCGCTGCCGGACCTGCGCTCGCGCCTGGGTGCGGCGGCCAGCGTCCCGATCGAGGCGCCGGACGACGCCGTGCTGGCCGCCGTGCTGGGCAAGCTGTTTGCCGACCGCCAGCTTCGCGTGCTGCCGGGGCTCATCGAGTACCTTGTCAGCCGGATGGAGCGGTCCTTCGCCGCCGCGGGCCGGATCGTCGACGCGCTCGATCGCACGGCGCTGGTAGAACAGCGCGCGCTCAGTGTAGCGTTGGCGCGAATGATTCTCGATGACGAGGAAAACACGCAGGCCTCGCTGCCCGGTCTGTGAGTTGTGGGGATAACTCGGCGCCGATTAGCGTCGGCCGATCAAACGGATGTTCCACTGTGACGGTTTGTTGACGGTATTATAACAAATGACAGAAACCGAATCGCCGAGCTAACGTCGCGCCGTCCGCAGTCGGGGGGCCCGTGAATACCGAGACTGAATTGAAGCTCCGCATGAAGCCGGATGAACTCGGCCGGCTGCGGCGACACCCCTTGCTGCGCGAGCTGCGCCTCGCCGCCGCGCGCACGCGCAAGCTGCATAACGTCTATTTCGACACCGACGATCTGGCGCTGCGCAAGAACCGCATTGCGCTGCGCGTGCGCCATGTCGGCAGCCATCGCATCCAGACGCTGAAGGCGCCCGACCAGGACGGCAGCGTCGGCGCGGCCCATCGCTACCGCGAATGGGAGGCGCCGATCCTCGGCGACCGCCCGGACCTCGACCGCATCGAGGACGGCGAGATGCGCGAGTCGCTGCCGGTGGCGGGGGCCGAGGAGCTGAAGGAGGCCTTCGTGTCCGACATCACGCGGTCCACCACCGCGCTGGTGCTGGAGGATTCCAAGATCGAGCTGGCGGTCGATACCGGCGAGATCGCCACCCCGAACGGCAGCGAACGGGTCTGCGAGGCGGAGCTGGAGCTCAAATCGGGCCGCCCGGCGCGGCTCTACGAACTGGCGCTGCGCCTGCACGACCGCGTGCCCTTCACGGTCGAATACCGCTCGAAGGCCTCGCGCGGCTACGACCTTTTGCTCGGCGCCAAGCCGCAGCCGACCAAGGCTGCGCCGCTCGACCTCGATGCCGGGCTGACCGCATGGCAGGGCTTCGCCGTCATCGCGCGCCAGTGCCTGCAGCACCTGCGCGCCAACGAGGATTGCTCGCGCCTGGGCGAGGATCCCGAGGGCGTGCACCAGCTTCGCGTCGGCATCCGACGGCTGCGCGCTGCCTTCTCGCTGTTCGCCGGTGTCCTGCCGGCGGAGCAGCGCGAGCATTTCGTGTCCGAGCTCCGCTGGGCCCAGCAGAGCTTTGCCCCGGCACGCGACTGGGACGTGTTCATCGGCGAGACGTTGCGGCCGCTGCTGGAGCGCCTGCCGGACGACGACAGCGTCCTGGGGTTGATCGAACTGGCCGAGCGCGCGCGGGGCGAGGCCTACGAGCTGGTCGCCGCCACCCTCGACGAGCGGCGCTACACCCGGCTGCAATTGCAGCTCGACCTGTGGCTGGAAAGCGGCGGCGTGCAGAGCGACGCCGCGGTCGACGGCACGACGCCGGGTCCGTGGAACCGGCCGATCGGCGACGTCGCGCGCGAAGTGCTCGCGGTGCGCCATCGCAAGGTCCGCAAGCTGGCCAAGCAGTTCGACGAATTGCAGGACGACCGGCGCCACCAGCTTCGCATCAATGCCAAGAAGGCGCGCTATGCGGCCGAGTTCTTCCGCGGCCTCTTCCCGCGCAAGACGGCCCAGCAGTATGCGCGCCGGCTGGCCGAGATGCAGGACTGCCTGGGCTCGATGAACGACGCGGTGGTCGGGCGGCGCCTGGTCGACGATCTGGCCGCCGCGGGGGCCGCGCTCGGCCGCGCCAACGACCTTTTGGCCGGCTGGCATGCCGCGCGCATCGCCGGCGACATGCCGCGCGCCGCGCGCATCAGCAAGAAGATCGTGAAGCTGGATCGCTTCTGGGACGATCTCTAGCCGCGCCGTTCCGCGCCGCGCGATGCCAGCAGCAGCAGGGCAAAGGGAACGGCCCATAGCAGGCGCGACTGGTAGCGGTCGTGCGGGTTGGACAGCGCACCGCAGATCAGCGCATTGCCCAGCAAGGCCAGCAGCAGGTAGGCCGGCAGCACGCCCCGGTCGTCGCAGCGCCGGCGCCAGGCGGCGACGGCGGCGAAGCCCAGGGCGGCCGCCATCGACGCGAGCCCAATCGGCACGTGCAATCCGTTGATCGCCGCGAACTCGATCTGGTCGTTCTGCTGGCGCGCCGCCACATAGGCGGGAAGCTGGCCGGGCAGGAAGGTTTCCATCGCCCACCAGGTCGGCCACGGCTGGGGCTCGATGCCGTCGCCGGTGCGGAAGGCGAAGAGCTGCTCCCCGGTCGCGGCGAGCGCCGTCCGCAGGTGCATCCACGGATAGCGCCGCAGGCTGTCGGCGATGATGCGCGAGGATTCGGCGGCCGTTCCTTCGAACCCGCCCAGCTTCCAGAACGGCGTCGCCGGCCCCCACAGCCAGTCGTTCGCGTTGGTGGGCAGCGTGTCCTTGTCGGCGCAGAGCTTGTAGCCGGCGCCGGGGCAGGTCTCGTCGAGCAGGCGCTTGACGATGCCGTCCTGCACCAACCGGCCGAACACGAAGGCAGGCCCGGCACGGCTTACGAACACCTCGCCGGTGCGGGCGAAGTTGCTCGCAAGCAGGAAGGCGAGGGCGAGCGCGACCGCCAGCGCCGGCCATTGCCATCGCGGCCGCATCGCCGCGCATTCGACAACGCGCCACGCCCGCGCGAGCTGGAACAAGGCGACGCTGGCGGCAAGCCCGCCGGCCAGCAGCAGGTGCGAGGCATGCGCCGCCCCGGCCAGCACGATCACTGCCAGCAGCGCCAGCTTGCGCGGGAGGCCGATCGCATCGCCATGCAGGCCCAGCAGATAGAGCGCCAGCACCATCGGCGCGGTCAGGAAGTCCGGCAGCACCTGGCCGACATACCAGGGCAGGCCGGTGCCGACGCACAAGGCCAGCATCACCGCCAGGAACCGCGCCGGGTCGAGAGCGGGGGCCAGCACGTCCGCGCACGCCCGCATCGCCAGCGCGGTGATCAGCGCCTGGACGACGACGACCGGCCACAGGCTGACCTGCGGCGCGGTCAGCATCAGGAACCACGCATAGGCGACCGCGCGCTCGGCCACGAACTTGCCCGTCAGCGCCTGGTCGATGAAGGCGCCGGTGTCGTAGAACATCAGCGGGAAGCCGTTCCAGATCGCCGGCGCCAGCATCAGCAGCATCGCCGCGCCGGTCGCCGCGGCCCACGGGGCCCAGCGCTTCACGCCAGGTCCCGCGGCGCCACGAATCGCACCAGCATGCCCGTGTCGATCTCGAGCTGGCGCCAATGCTCGATGGGCAGCGTGATCTCCGCCAGCGCGCCGGTTGGGTATTTTCCCCGCAGCCGCGCCAGCGCCGCTTCGTCGCCGCTGGCGCACAGCGTGGCGGCCAGCTCCTGCAGGCCCGGATTGTGCCCCACCAGCATGACCGAGCGGACCGGGTCCTCGACCCGCCGCAGGCGGCGGACCAGCTCGGCCGCCCCAGCCAGGTAGAGGCCGTCCTCGAACTCGATCCGTCGGGACCCGGGCAGGTGCGGCACCAGCCGCGCCAGGGTCTCGCGGGCCCGCCTTGCCGTCGAGCACAGCACCAGGGCGGGGGCGATCCGCTCGGCGCCGCAGAAGGCGCCCATGCGGTCGGCGGCCGCGCGGCCGCGCGCGGAAAGGTCGCGGCCGCGATCGTCCGGCGCGGCATCGTCCCAACTGGACTTGGCGTGGCGCATCAGGTAGAGGCGGCGGCTCATCGGGTTCTGTCTGTCTCTCGCTCCCGCCGCCCGGAGTCACGACTCGGTCACATTCAGGCGGTAGTAATGGTATACAGGATTCGAGCACGCCCGGGCATGCCGCGCGCGCGCGATCCGCATGGATTGGCGCCCAAGCCGCCGGGCAGGAGGATGCTAGTGAGCCAGGCGAAGCGCGCCCCCAAGCCGCGCATCGATCCCGCTGCGCCCGAGCGCTTCATCAACCGCGAATTATCGTGGCTGGCATTCAATACGCGCGTGATGGAAGAGGCGGACAACCGACAGCACCCTCTGCTGGAACGCCTGCGATTCCTGTCGATCTCGGCCAGCAACCTGGACGAGTTCTACATGGTCCGCGTGGCCGGGCTGAAGGGCCAGGTCGACGCCGGCGTCGATACGCCGAGCGACGACGGCATGACCCCCGCCCAGGCGCTCGCGGCCATCCACGAAAAGGCGCATGGGCTGATGCAGGATCAGCAGCGCTGCCTGGGAACGTTGCTGACCGAATTGCGCGAGGCCGGCGTCGTCGTGGTGGCGCCCGAGGAACTGACCCCCGCGGAGCATGAATGGCTGGAACGCCATTTCATGGCCAACGTGTTTCCGGTGCTGACGCCGATGGCGGTCGACCCGGCGCACCCCTTTCCCTTCGTGCCCAACCTCGGCTTCGGGCTGATCCTGTCGCTGTTCCGCCCGTCCGACGCGCGCGCGCTCAACGCGCTCGTCGCCGTGCCGCCGCGCATCGCGCGCTTCGTGCGGCTGCCGGGCTCGGCGATCCGCTTCTTGCCGCTCGAGCGCGCGATCAGCCTGTATCTCGGCCATCTGTTCCCGGGCTTCGAGGTGCGCGGCCACGGCATGTTCCGCATCATCCGCGACAGCGAGATCGAGGTGGCCGAGGAGGCCGAGGACCTGACGCGCACCTTCGAGACGGCGCTGAAGCGCCGCCGCCGCGGCCAGGTGATCCGCCT
>JADLEG010000075.1 GCA_020846275.1 Alphaproteobacteria bacterium | reverse complement strand
GTCTTCCGACGGCGGCGTGAGGCGCGACTTCGGGGCCTTGAATTTCGGAGCTTTCGCACGGGGCTTTGCGGAAGGTTTCGCGGAAGATTTCGCTTTCTTGGCTGCCATGACGATGGTCCTTGCGGAGAGGGTGGGGCGGGTTGGGTCGCACGGCGCCAGTTCGCGTGGTCTTTGCCGCTTCTGCCGCCTAGCCTGCCGGCTGCGTGCGGTCCAGTGCCCGCAACCGCAAATCCTGTGCGGCGCGTGAAAAACTGTGTTGCGGCCCCACCGTCAGCGGGTGGTGTTGAGATGGCAGGCCGAACGCCGGCCGGGCGCGATCTCCGCCAGCGGCGGGGCGACCTCGCGGCAGACCGCCATCGCGTGCGGGCAGCGCGGATGGAAATGACACCCCGGCGGCGGCGCCAGCGGGGAGGGGATTTCCCCGCGGATGCCCTCGAACTGCCGGTGGCCTGAATCGAGCCGCGGGACTTCCTGCAGCAGCGCCTGCGTGTAGGGGTGGTTGGGGGCGGCGAACAGGTCCTCCGTCCGCGCTTCCTCCACCACCCGGCCGAGATACATCACCATCACCCGGTCGCTCAGGTGCTCGATCACGCCGAGGTCGTGGCTGATGAAAAGATAGGTCAGCCCCAGGTCCTGCCGCAGTTGCAGGAACAGGTTGATGATCTGCGCCTGAATCGAGACATCGAGCGAGGCCACCGCCTCGTCGCAGACGAGGAACTGCGGCTTGACCGCGAGCGCGCGCGCGATCCCGATGCGCTGGCGCTGCCCGCCCGAGAACTGGTGCGGGTAGCGGCGCTTGAGGCTCGGGTCGAGACCCACGCGCTGCATGATCTCGTCGACGTAGCGCGCCTGCTCCGCCGCGGAGACGAGGCCATGCACGCGCGGGGCCTCCCCGATGATCTCCGCGACCGTCATGCGCGGATTGAGCGAGGCGAACGGATCCTGGAAGATCATCTGCACGGCGAGCGCCGCCTCCCGCCGCCGCCGCTCCGACATGGTGGCGATGTCCTCGCCGCGAAAGCGCACGCTGCCTTCGCTCGGCGCCAGCAGCCCCGCCACCACGCGCCCGAGCGTCGATTTTCCGCATCCGGATTCCCCGACCAGCCCCACCACTTCGCCCTGCGCCACCGTCAGGCTCACATCGCTCACCGCCTGCACCACCAGCTCCGCGGCGGGCGCGCCGAACAGCGCGGCGAGCCGCTCGGCCATTCCGGGGCGTTGGACGAAACGCACGCAGACATGATCGAGCGCGATCAGCGGGTGCGCCGCGTCCGTGCTCCGCGCGACGGAGGTCGCAGGCGTCTCGGTGGCCACCACGCTCATGCGGCGCTCATGGCGTTGACATGAACGCAGCGCACCTCGCGCCCGTCGATGATCTGCGGAGGAATGTCGTTCACGCAGGCTGCGTCCGCGCGCGGGCAGCGGGTGCGGAACGGACAGCCCGCCGGCAGCCGCAGCAAGGAGGGGGTCATCCCGGGGATTTGCCGCAGCGGGACGCCACGGCGGTTGTGGCTCGGGATCGAGCCGATGAGGCCGATCGTGTAGGGATGCAGCGGCCGCTCGAGCACGGCGCGCACGTCTCCCTTCTCGACGATGCGGCCGGCATACATCACGCAGACCGCGTCGGCGAGCCCGGCCACCACCGACAGATCGTGCGTGATCCAGATGAGCGCGGTCTCGCGCTCGCGGCAGAGCTTCTGCATCTCGCTGAGAATCTGCCCCTGGATGGTGACGTCGAGCGCCGTCGTCGGCTCGTCGGCGATGATGAGATCGGGGCGGTTGATGAGCGCGATGGCGATCGCGACGCGCTGGCGCATGCCGCCGGAGAACTGGTGCGGATAGGCGTCCAGCCGCTCCTCGGGCGAGGGAATGCCGACGCGGCCCAGCGCCGCCGCCACGCGCCGCCGCGCCTCGGCGTTCGACAGGGTCTCGTGCGCGCGCAGGGCCATCGCGATCTGCGTACCGATGCGCAGCACGGGATTGAGCGTCATCATCGGGTCCTGGAAGATCATCGCGATCTGCCGGCCGCGGACCTGGCGCATCGCGTCCGGCGAAAGCCCGACCAGCTCGCGCCCCGCCAGCTTGACCGAGCCGGCGACGATCTTGCCGGGCGGATCGATCAGCCCCATCAGCGAGAAGCCGGTCACGGTCTTGCCCGAGCCGGATTCGCCGACCAGGCCCAGGACCTTGCCGCGCGCGACCGACAGGTCGACGCCGTCCACGGCCTTCACCACGCCCTCGCGCGTGAAGAAATGCGTCGCCAGCCCGGCAACCTCGAGCACCGGCTGGGTCATCGCTTGAGCCGGGGGTTCAACTGGTCGCGGATCTGGTCGCCGACCAGGTTGATCGCCACGATCAGCACGATCAACGCGACGCCGGGATAGATCGAGATCCAGTAGCGGCCGCTCAGCATGTACTGGAAGCCGTTGGCGATCAGCATGCCGAGCGACGGCTCGGTCACCGGCAGGCCGAGTCCGAGGAAGCTGAGCGTCGCCTCCAGCGCGATCGAGTTGGCGACCTGCACCGTCGCGACCACGATCAGCGGCGGCAGGCAGTTGGGCAGGATGTGGCGGAACATCACCGTGCGCGCCGGCAGCGGGGTCGACAGCGCCGCCTCGACATATTCCTTGCTGCGCTCGGCCGCCGCCGCCCCGTGCGCGGTGCGCGCGAAATAGGCGTATTGGGCCGTC
This sequence comes from Alphaproteobacteria bacterium, assembly GCA_020846275.1. GTDB lineage: Bacteria > Pseudomonadota > Alphaproteobacteria > JAEULC01 > JAEULC01 > JAEULC01. Next base: position 13,129 of record JADLEG010000075.1, on the reverse strand, counting down.
ACCAGCGCGATGATGAGCTGCGTCTTGCCCTGGCCCAGCAGGGCCGACAGCACCAGCGCCAGCAGGATCGCGGGAAACGAGAGCTGCAGGTCGATGAAGCGCATCACCAGCATTTCGACCCGCCCGCCCAGGAAGGCCGCGCTGACGCCCAGCGTGCTGCCGATCACCAGCGCCACCGCCCCGGCAACGACGCCGATCTGGACCGAGATGCGCAGGCCATAGAGGATCGCCGACCACAGGTCGCGCCCCTGCGCATCGGTGCCCAGCCAGTGCACATAGCCGCCCGAGCCGACATGGCCTGGCGGCCGTCGGGCGTCGCCCAGCACCAGCTTGCCGATGTCGTAGGGGTTCTGCGGCGTGATCAGCGGCGCCAGCAAGGCCATGGCCGCGACGACAAGGACGACCAGCAGGCCTGCGACGGCGACGCGGTTTTCGGCGAACTCCGCCCAGAACCGCCGCAGCAGCGAATCCTTGTGCATCAGGCCCTGCCGGCCCTGAGGCGCGGGTCGAGCGCGGCATAGGCGATGTCCACCACGAAGTTGATCATGATGAACAGGAAGGCGACCAGCATCAGGTAGGCGACCATGACCGGCCGGTCGAGCGACTGGATCGAATCGATGATCAGCTTGCCCAGACCGGGCCAGGAGAAGATCGTCTCGGTCACCACCGCGAAGGCCAGGGTGGCGCCGAACTCGAGTCCGAAGACGGTGACGATCGGGATCGAGATGTTCTTCAGCACATGGCCCCAGATCACCTTGGCCTCGGACAGGCCCTGGGCGCGCGCGAATTTGACGTAGTCCGACAGGATCGCCTCGCGCATCCCCGCCCGCGCCAGGCGGATCATCAGCGCCAGGCGGAACAGCGAAAGGGTCAGCGCCGGCAGCAGCAGGTGCTTTAGGCCCTCCAGGGTAAGGAAGCTCCACTCCACGCCCAGCACGCTGACCGTCGCCCCGCGCCCGCCGGCCGGCAGCCAGCCCAGGTTCACGGCGAAGACCAGGATCAGGATCAGTCCGATCCAGAAGGTCGGCACCGAGAAGCCCAGGACCGACAGGCCCATGAGAAGCTTGGCGGCGATGCTGTCCGGCCGGTAGCCGGCGAACATGCCCAGCGGCACGCCGATCAAGGCCGCGCCCAGCACCGCGGCGAGCGTCAGTTCCAGGGTCGCCGGCAGGCGCGACAGGATCAGGTCGAGCACCGGCATGTTGAAGACGAAGGAGCGGCCGAAATTGCCCTGCACCAGCCGCGTGATGAAGGTCAGGTATTGCCGCCACAGCGGCTGGTCCAGGCCATAGGCCTTGATCGTGTCGAGCCTGATCTGCTGGGTCACGTCGGGCGAGATCAGCACGTCGATCGGGTTGCCGATCGCGAACACGCCCACGAAGACCATCGCCGAGATCACCACCATCACGACGGCGGCCTGCAGCAGGCGCTGGATCAGGAAGCCGACCATCTCACGCCGGTTCGCGACGGGCGGCCGCGGTCACGGCCAGTCGCGCTCGATGATGCCTCGGGTTTCCTCGACCGCGACGTTCCACAGCGCCTGCATGTCGGCATCGGGGCGTTCGTAGAGCCCGTGGTAGTTGCCGTCGCCGATCAGCACACGCACCTCGGCCGGGTTCGACAGGCGCATCGCCGCCATGTCCACGGGCGGCTTCTTGGCCTTGGGCATCTCGATGCCGGCGATGCGGGTCCAGGGGAAATTCTCCATCCAGCTGGCGTGCGAGGCCGCGGGATCGATCTGCATCACTTTTTCCCAGGTCCGGGGCGATTTCCACCACTCGTGGAACTTGACGCGCGCGTCGCGCCGCCGCCCCATCCATTCCTGCAGCAGTCCCATCACCGGACCGTTGCCGCCATGGCCGTTGACGATCACAACGCGCCGGAACCCGCCGCGATAGAGGCTCTCCAGGATATCCTCGATCAGCGCGATGTAGGTCGACACGCGCAGGCTGACCGTGCCGGGAAAATCGGCGAAATAGGGCGTGATGCCGAAGGGAACCGCCGGATAGACCGGCACGCCCAGGGGCGCTGCGGCGTCGACCGCGACCTTCTCCGACAGGATCATGTCGACGCAGAGGCTCAGATACGCATGCTGCTCTACGCTGCCGATCGGCAGCACGCAGCGGTCGTCGCGCCGCACGCGCTCCTCGACCTGCATCCAGTTCATGTCGGCGATCCGCATCGGCCGGCCTCCCCCCAAGGCGACAAACGAGCGCGAGACCACTTGACCAAGGCCGGCAAGTGTCGTCAAGTTCCATATGGAACTAATCCGCCGGGGTTGGTTCGGGGGGATCATGGCTGGGATGCCGCTGAGGGTCGTGCGGTCCGACGAAAAGGCGCCTGCCGGCATGGCCGCGGGCGCGACGCCGCTGCACCCCATGATCGCGGTCAAGCTGTGGGAGAACCCCTGCTGGTTCTCGTTCCGCATCAACTACCTCGGCCTGCGCTTCAACCTGCCGGTCTATGGCTGGATCGAGCAGCGGTACCGGCTGATGCGGCCGCAATACGTGGTGCTGTACTCGCTGCACCTGCGCGACGGCATCGCGGCCAAGGACATCTGCGCCTCGACCGGGTTTCCCAAGAACACGATCAGCCGCGCGATCCAGACGCTGTTGCGCCGCCGGCTGATCCGTCGCGTCGCCGACCAGCGCGACCGGCGCAGCTATGTGCTGCGCCTGACCGCGGAAGGCCGGCGCATCCTCGACGAAAGCGTGCCGCCGATGGTGGCGTGGGAAAAACGCATGCTGTCGGCCTTGACGCGCGACGAGCAGCAGGCGCTGGCCAAGCTGCTGGCGCGCGTGGTCGAGGCATCGCCGAACTGGCCATCAAGTCTTGAACAGGAGGAGCAGGGATGAACTCGCTGAAATACGGAATCGCCGCCGCCGTCCTGGCGGCCGCCCTGGCGCTCGCGCTGCCGACGCAGTCCAGCGCCCAGACCTTGACCATTGGCGTGCGCGCCGGGCCGGAATCGATCGATCCGGCCTTCACCGCGACCGGCACCCATGCCGAGGCGCTGAAGCACGTGTTCGACACGCTGACCTGGTCCGGCGACGGGCTGGAGATCGAGCCGCGCCTGGCCGAGAGCTGGAAGGCCGTGGACGCCAGCACCTGGGAATTCAAGCTGCGCAAGGGCGTGAAGTTCCACGACGGGTCGGACTTCACGGCCGAGGACGTGAAGTTCTCGATCGAGCGCGTGCCGATCGTCTCGGGCCCCAACCCGACCACGATCTATATCCGCCGCGTGCAGTCGACCGAGATCGTCGACCCGCATACGATCCGCATCAAGACCGACGGGCCGGCGCCCAACCTGCCGAACGACTTCATCCGCCTGTTCATCGTCTCGCACAAGGCGGCGGCGGGCTTGACCAAGGATACGGCGAACGAGGCGTTCAACTCGGGCAAGGCCGCGATCGGCACCGGGCCCTACAAGTTCGTGTCGTGGACGCCGAAGGAGCAGCTCGTGCTCGACCGCTTCGACGGGTTCTGGGGCCCGAAGGAGCCCTGGGCGCGGCACGTCCGCAAGGAAATTCCCAACGACGCCGCCCGCGTGGCGCAGCTCAAGGCCGGCCAGGTCGACCTGATCGTGCGCGTGCCCGCCCAGGACGTGCCGACCCTGAAACAGGACCCGAAGCTGTCCGTCGTAACCATCGACACGGTCTACGTCTTCAACATGGAGATGGACATGCGGGACAAGTCCCCGCAGGTCAGCGCCAAGGACGGATCACCGCTCGACAAGAACCCGATGCAGAACCCCAAGGTGCGCGAGGCGATCGACCTGGCGATCGACCGCAATGCACTGGCCGAGATCTCGATGGAAGGGCTGGGCAAGGCGCAGAACCAGCTCGTCACGCCCAGTATCTTCGGCTACAGCAAGAAATTGCCGCCGCGCAAGTACGACCCGGCGGCCGCGAAGAAGCTGCTGGCCGAGGCCGGCTATCCCAACGGGTTCAAGGTGACGTTCAGCTTCACCAGCGACCGCCTGCCGGGCGACCGCCAGGTCGGCACGTCGGTGGCGCAGATGCTGGCCGCGATCGGCATCGACGCCCAGGCCAACGCGCAGCCCGCGGCCGTGTTCTTCCCGGCCCGCACGCGCGGCGACTTCTCGATGTCGATGTCGGGCTGGGGCACCTTGACCGGCGAGTCGCACTACACCCTGTCGTCGGTCGCGCACTCCAACGACAAGGAGAAGAAGTTCGGCGCGTTCAACGTGACGGGCTACAAGAACCCGGTCATGGACAAGCTGATCCAGGACGCGGCCGTGGAGATGGACGAGGCCAAGCGCCGCTCGCTGCTGGAGCAGGCCAACGAGCTGGTGGCGACCGACCGGCCGCGCCTGCCGCTGGTCGCGGTCGGCTCGGCCTGGGCGATGCAGAAGGCCAAGGTGAAGATCACGCCGCGCGTCGACGAGGACACGATGGCGATGAACATCAAGCCCGCCCAGTAGCGGCGACGGTCCGGAACGGCCGGAGGGGGCGCTTGTCCGGCGCGCCCTCCGGGCTTTCAACCAGGCGAGGCGGCAATGTCACCCATCGCAATCGGCATCCATGGCGGCTGCGGCACGCCCGACCGCGCGTTGCTGCCCGAGCATGACTGGACGCAGACAAGGGCGCACCTGGCCGACGCATTGCGCTCGGCCTGGGACGTGCTGGCCGGCGGCGGCTCGGCGCTCGACGCGGTGGAATCGGCCGTCGCGGTGCTGGAGGACAGCCCGCACTTCAATGCCGGGCATGGCGCGGCGCTTACCGAGGCCGGCGACCACGAACTCGACGCCTCGATCATGGACGGCGCCACTACCGAGGCGGGTGCAATCTGCGCGGTGCGCCGCATCCGCAACCCGATCCGCGCCGCGCGCGCGGTGATGGAGCGGTCGGATTGCCTGTTGATCGCCGGCGACGCCGCCGACCGCTTCGCGCGCCAGGCTGGCCTCGCGATCGTCGACAACGGCTATTTCACCACCGAGCGTCGCAGGCAGGCGCTGGCCAGCCTGAAGGCCCGCGCCCGGCGCGGCACGATCGCCGCGGCGAGCGAGGCCGAGCGGCACGGCACGGTCGGCGCCGTGGCGCTGGATTCCCGCGGCAACCTGGCGGCCGGCACCTCCACGGGCGGGTTCAACAACAAGCCGCCGGGCCGCGTCGGCGACACGCCGATCATCGGCGCCGGCACTTACGCGCGCAACGGCGTGTGCGCCGTGTCCTGCACCGGCCAGGGCGAGATATTCATCCGCCACGCGGTGGCCCACGACGTCTGGGCGCGCATGCGCTACGCCGGTGAGACGTTGAAGCAGGCGACCGACGCGCAGGTGTTCGACGTGCTGAGCGCCTACAAGATCGGCGCCGGGCTGGTGGCGGTCGATGCCGCGGGCAGGGTCGTGGCGCCGTTCAACACGCTGGGCATGGCGCGCGGCTGGATCGGGCCGGACGGGGCGATGCACGTGGCGACCCACAAGGAGGTCGAGCGCGTTTCCGTGCTCGAGCGCGCGTGATGGCGGGGGCGGGCGATCCGATCCTGATCTGGGGCGCCGGTGCCATCGGCGGCACGATCGGCGCCTACTGGGCGCGGGCGGGGCACGACGTGGTGTTCGTCGACGCGGCCGCAGAGCATGTCGCGGCGATGAACGCCGGCGGGCTCAACATCGAAGGCCCGGTCGAGCAGTTCACCGTCCGCGCGCCGGCCTTCGCGCCCGACCGGGTCAAGGGCCGGTTCGACCGCATCGTGCTGGCGGTCAAGGCGCATCACACCGAAGGCGCGACCAGGCAGCTGGCGCCGCATTTGGCCGAGGACGGCTATGTGCTTTCCGCGCAGAACGGCCTCAACGAGCTCGTGATCGCCCGCATCGTCGGCGAGAAGCGCACGATGGGCTGCTTCGTCAATTTCGGCGCCGACTACCTGGGGCCGGGCCGCGTCATCTATGCCGGCCACGGCGCGGTGGTGGTGGGGGAGATCGACGGCACGATCACCCCGCGCGTCAAGGCGATGTTCGCGCTGTTGAAGGAATTCGAGCCGGACGCCGTGCTGACCGACAACATCTGGGGCTATCTGTGGGGCAAGCTCGGCTATGGCGCGCTGCTGTTCGCGACCGCGCTGACCAACGAATCGATCGCCGACGCGCTGGCGTCGCGGCGCCACCGCGCGATCTTCTGCCGCCTGGCCGGCGAGGCGATGGCGGTGGCGCGCGCCAAGGGCATCAAGCCGCTGGGCTTCAACGGCTACGAGCCCGAAGCCTTCTTCCCCGGCGCGCCGGCCGAACGCATCGAGGCCTCGTTCGACGCGATGGTCAGGCACAACCGCGCCACCGCCAAGAGCCACAGCGGCATCTGGCGCGACCTGGCGGTGCGCAAGCGCCGGACCGAGATCGACGCGCAGATCGCCATCATCGCCGAGATCGGCAAACAGGTCGGCGTCAGGACGCCGACGGTCGAGCGGCTGGTGACGCTGATCCATGAGATCGAAGACGGCAAGCGCCCGATGGACTGGGCGAGCCTGGACGCGCTCGGAGCCTAGAGATGCTGATCGAATTTCCTGACCGCGGCGTGATCGTCACCGGCGGCGGCCACGGTTTCGGGCGCGCCATCGCCCAGGGCTTCGCCGCCCGTGGCGCCCGGGTCTGGACCTGCGACCTGAACGAGGCGGCGCTGGGGGAGACCTGCGCGGCCGACCCCGCGCACGAGAACCGCATCCAGGGCCGCTCCGTCGATGTCGGCGACCGCGAGCAGGTGCGGCGCTTCGTGGCCGAGGCCGAGGCGGCGTGCGGCGGCCGGATCGACGTGCTGGTCAACAATGCCGGCGGGGTGCGCGGCCAGGTCGGACGGCCGCTGGAGGAGATTTCGGTCAAGGACTGGAAGGCGATCTACGAAGCCAATGTCGACGGCGCCTTCTGGTTCGCCCAGGCCACAGCACCGGCGATGAAGGCGGCCAAGGGCGGCCGCATCGTCAACATCTCCAGCGGCGCCGGGCTGGGCGTCAGCCTGACCGGCATCCAGGCCTATGCCTCGGCCAAGGCCGCGCTGATCGGCCTCACGCGCCAGCTCGGCCACGAATTGGGGCCCTGGAACATCACCGTGAACTGCGTGGCACCCGGCTTCATCCGTTCAAATCCCACGACCGAGCGGCAGTGGGAGAGCTATGGCGCCGAGGGCCAGAAGCGCCTGGTCGATTCGATCGCGCTGAAGCGCCTGGGCAAGCCCGAGGACATCGTCCACGCCGTGCTGTTCTTCGCGTCCGACCAGGCGAACTGGGTCACCGGGCAAACGTTGAGTGTGAGCGGCGGAAGGTAGGCCCTTATTTTTCACGTCATGCCCGGCCTCCGAGCCGGGCATTCACGCTTCCGTCATTGCCCGCAGAAGCCGGCATGGATGCGCGGATCAAGCCCACGGCTGTCCGGTTGACGCCTGTCGCGTGCGTGCCTCTCTCTTGTCCCCCCTCCCCCTAACCCCCTCCCGCAAGGGGAGGGGGGACTCGAACTTCGTGTTCCGGCATCCCATGCCTTCATCCAGCGCCAGCTCGGTGTTCGCTTCCGTGCCATCCGGCGCATCCTAAACCGGACAGCCGTGGGTCAAGCCCGGCCATGACGAAGTAGAGAGAAGCGCCCCCTACGCCCCCAGCTTCTCCAGCACCATGTCGGCGATGGCGAGCGAGGCGGTCAGGCCCGGCGATTCGATGCCGAACAGGTTGACCACGCCCGGCACGCCGTGGTCGGCCGGTCCCTCGATCACGAAGTCCTTGGCCGGCTCGCCCTGCTTCTGCAGCTTGGGGCGCATGCCGGCATAGCCCGGCGCCAGCGCGCCGTCGGGCAGGCCCGGCCAGTAGCGCCGGATCGCCGCGTAGAATTTGTCGCCGCGCGCCGGATCGACGCGGTAGTCGAGGCTGTCCACCCATTCGACGTCCGGGCCGAACCGCGCCTGGCCGGCGAGGTCGAGCGTCACGTGCACGCCGAGACCCGCCTGCTCGGGGGCCGGATAGATCAGCCGGCGGAACGGCGACTTCACGCCCGACAGCGTGAAGTAGTTGCCCTTGCACAGGTAGCCCGGCGGCACGTGCGCCTTGGGGAAATCCGCGAGCGACGCCGCGAGCGCCGGCGCGCCCAGCCCCGCGCTGTTGACCAGGCATTTGCACCGCAGGCGCATCGCCGCTGCGCCGCCCACCTGCAGCTCGGCGCCGCCTTGCGCGACGCGCCCGCCCTCCACGGGGCTCAGGAAGGCGATCATGGCGCCGGCCGCCTCGGCCTCTCCCTGGTAGGCGAGCATCAGCGCGTGGCTGTCGATGATGCCCGTGGATGGCGACTGCAGCGCGCCGACGCAGCGTATCTCCGGCTCCATCTGCTGCACCACGCGCGGCTCGATGAACGCCAGGTCGCCCACGCCGTTGGCGATCGCCTGGCGGCGCAGCTTGTCCAGCCCGGCGAGCTCGTCCTCGGAGCAGGCGACGATCAGCTTGCCGCAGTTGTCGTAGGGCACGCCGCGATCGGCGCAATAGGCATAGAGCGCGCGCTTGCCCGCGACGCACAGCCGCGCCTTCAGGCTGCCGGTGGGATAGTAGATGCCGGCGTGGATCACCTCGGAATTGCGGCTGCTGGTGTGGGTGCCGACCGCGTTCTCGGCCTCCAGCACCACCACCTCGCGGCCTTGCAAGGCGAGCGCGCGGGCGATGGCGAGCCCCACCACGCCGGCGCCGATCACGACGCATTCGACGGTTTCGGTCATGGCGCGGACCTTATGGCGAAAGCGTCAATGCCGGACCATCATCTGGTCGGGCAGGAAGCTGACGATCTGCGGGAACACCGTCACCAGCGCCACGGCCACGCACATCAGGAAGAACAGCGGCATGGTGTGCCAGGCGATCCAGGTGATCTGGCGGCCGGTCATGCCCTGCAGCACGAACAGGTTGAAGCCGACGGGCGGCGTGATCTGCGCCATCTCGACGACCAGCACGATGAAGATGCCGAACCACAGCGGGTCGAGCCCGGCCTTCTGCACGGTCGGCAGCAATACAGCCATCGTCAGGACCACCATCGAGATGCCGTCCAGGAAGCAGCCCAGCACAATGTAGAACAGGGTCAGGGCGAAAATCAGCATGTAGGGCGACAGGTGCATCCCGTCGATCCATTCCGCGACATGGCGGGGCAGGCCGGTGAATCCCATCGCCAGGGTCAGGAACTGCGCGCCGGCCAGGATCAGCGCGATCATGCACGAAAGTCGCGTCGCGCCCAGCAATGCCGTGACGAAATTCTCGCGCTTCAGCGAGCCCTGTACCGCCGATAGGGCGAGCGCGCCCACCACGCCCAGCGCGGCCGATTCGGTGGCGGTCGCGAGCCCGGTGTAGATCGAGCCCAGCACGATCCCGATCAGGATCACCGCCGGAATCAGGTTGCGGCTGGCGTGGATGCGCTCCAGGAAGGTGTAGTGATGCTTCTCTTCGGGAATCTTGCCCTTGTTGAACAGGGCCCACACCACGACATAGCCGCTGAACAGCAGGGCCAGCATGATGCCGGGGATGACGCCGGCGATGAACAGCTTGGCGATCGACACCTCGGCGGCCACGCCATAGACGATCATGATGATCGAAGGCGGGATCAAGAGGCCCAGCGTGCCGGAGCCCGCGAGCGTGCCGACGGAGATGTCCTCCGGATAGCCGCGGGATTTCAGCTCCGGCAGGGTGATCTTGCCGATCGTGGCGCAGGTCGCGGCCGACGAGCCGGAGATGGCGGCGAAGATCGCGCAGCCCACGACATTGGTGTGCAGCAGCCGCCCGGGCAGGCGCGTCATCCACGGCGCCAGGCCCTTGAACATGTCCTCCGATAGCTTCGTGCGAAACAGGATTTCGCCCATCCAGATGAACAGCGGCAATGCGGTCAGGGTCCAGCTCGAACTCGCGCCCCAGATCGTCGTCGCCATGGCGTCGCCCGAGGGCCGGGTGGTGAAGAAAACCATCGCCACGACCGCCACGCCCAGCAACGCCAGGCCGATCCACACGCCCGATCCCAGCAGGGCGAACAGCACCAGCAGCAGCAGGCCGAAAAGTTCGATGTCAGTCATGGCCGTTCACCGCTCGATATGCGCGTCCTCGGCCGCGACCTCCTTCAGGTAGGCGCCGCCGCGCGCGACATCCACAAGCTTCTCGACCATGGCGATGAACAGCGTCGTGGTGCCCAGCGCCATCGCGATCTGCGGGATCCACAGCGGGACGACGATCAGCCCTTGCGAGACATCCTGCAATTCCCATGACAGGTAGGTCATCTTGATGCTGTACCAGGCGAAATACCCGCTGAGAAAGGCACCGGCCAAAAGGCACCACAATTCCATCGCGCGCCGCGTAGCGCCATGCAGCTTCTCCAGCACCAAGGTAACGCGGATATGCTCGCCATTGCCGAAGGTGTAGGCCAGCGCCAGGAAGGATGACGCCGCCATGCAGAACCCGCCGAAATCGTCGGCGGAACGCGCGACATAGCCGAATAGCGACCCGCCGATCGAATAAAGCGAGCTGAGGCACACGCCGACCAGGAAAACCGCAGCCAGCAAGCCGCAGGCGAAATAGAGCCGCGCCAGAAGCCTTCGCATCGTATGTCCCAAAAGTGAAAGGGGCGGGTCTTGGCCCGCCCCGCTTCCTTACTTCCGGTAGGCGTCGATGAGGGCCTTGCCGTCGGCGCCGGCCTTTTGCACCCATTCCTCGGTCATGGTCTTGCCGATCGCCAGCAGCTCCTGCTTGAACTGGGCCGAGGGCGGCGCGACGGTCATGCCGTTCTTCGCCAGGGTAGCGACAGTATCCTTCGCCACGTCCTCGCTCGCCGCCCAGCCGGCCGCCTCGGCCTTCTTTCCCTCGGCCAGCACCGCGTCCTGGCTCTTCTTGTCCAGCTTGTCGAACGACGCCTTGTTGACGATCACGATGTTCTTCGGCTGCCAGCCCTCGGTGTCGTAGAAATACTTGAGCTGCTCCCACACCTTGCTGTCGACGCCGGTGGCCCCCGAGGTTGCCATGGCGTTGACGCGGCCGGTCGACAGCGCCTGGCTGAGTTCCGCCGCCTGCACGGTGACGGGCTGCGCCTTGACCAGTTCGCCCAGGCGGTTGGTCGCCGGGCTGTAGGCGCGCCACTTCAGGCCCTCCATGTCCTTGACCGAGTTCAGCGGCTTGGTCGCATAGAAGCCCTGCCCCGGCCAGGCTACGGCGTAGAGGAGGAGCATGCCCTGGTCGGCCAGCTTCTTCTCCAGGATCGGCTTCTGCGCGGCATAGAGCTTCTTGGCGTCGGCGTAGGAGGCGGTCAGGAACGGCACGCCGCTCGCGCCGTAGATCGGGTCCTCGTTCTCCAGCAGCACGTCCAGGATCTCGCCGATCTGCGCCTGGCCGGTCTGTACCGCGCGCTTGATCTCCGGCAATTTGAACAGCGAGGCGCCGGGATGGAGCGTGATCAGCAACTGCCCGCCCGTCGCGGCCTTGACGGCGTCGGCGAATTTCTGCGCGTTGACCGAGTGGAAATTCGTCACGGGATACCCCAGGGGCATATCCCACTTGGTCTGTGCCGAGGCAGGCGCGGACAGGCTGGCGGCGACCACGCCGAGCGCGGCCGTCAGCGACAACAAGGTCTTCATCCCGATTGGCTCCCCGTTCGATTGATTGGAGGCCGGCCTAGGCCCCGCCGACCCCTGGAATGCAATACTGTAGCCAAAGCCCTGGGCGGGCGGAAGCCCGGGTTACGCGGGCTCGGCGGGGATCGCGGCCTTCACTTCAGCCGGAATCACGCCGGCCTTCAGCGCCTCGGGCCGGTCAGGATCGTCCACGCCCCAGATCCGCGTTTCCCGCCCCTCGACCGCGGTTTCGCCCTGGATGCGGATGGTGTGCACAAGCTCGAAGCTGCGCGTGCCCCAGCGGGCCACGCGGGTTTCGATCTCCAGCGTGTCGCCGAACCGCGCCGGCCGGCGAAAGCTCGCCTTGGCGTCGACCAGCGGCACGCCGCGCGTGCGGTAGCGCTCGATCATGTCGAGCCACGGCAGGCCGTGGCTCTCGAACAGGTTGCGCGTGGCCTCGTCGAACCAGCGGAAGAAATTCGGGTAGAAGACGATGCGCGCCCCGTCGCAATCGCCCCACTGCACCTTGACCTTGTACGTGCTGCCCGCCACGCCCGCTCCCTGCGATCCCTAGCGCCAGCCTGGGAGGCGGCATCCCGCCTGTCAACGCGGCATGCTCGCGGCCCCGGGTGGCGGCGGGCGCCCTTGGCCAAGGATTAAGAATTGCCGGCAATTTTAAGAATATCTTATTGAATTGACTTCGCTTTAAGCTTTTTCAGGCCACGCAAAGGTCACGCGACGGGCGGGGAACCCGCGAGGTAAGCCTGTCCCTGGCCGCAGCGCTCAACGGTTTGGCGCCGCCGCCCCCGCGCGATGTGGCCCGCGCGATATGGACGGAGCCGAGCGATGATGATGGATCAAGTCCCCAGCATCCTGCCGATCACCCCGGCCGCGTCCGAGGCCCGTCGCCGTTTCCTGGCGGCCTGCGGCACGGCGGCGATCGCCATGCCGCCGGCGATCAGCCTGATGCTCGGGGGCGACCGGAACTACGCCAGCGCGACGTCGGCGGGGAGCATCGCCCGCCTGTCGAAACTCGCCGTCCGCCCGTTCGACCGCCATCCGTGGCTCGCCTGAGGGCCGCGGGCGGACCCGGCGCCACTAGGCGCTCAGCCCGGTCAGTTCGCTGACGGCGTCGTCAAGGCTCGCGTAGCGCATCTCGAAAAAGGCAATGTCGTCGGTCCAGCGCACGAAGCGCTCGACCGTCGCGGCATCCAGCCCCTCGCCCAGCGGGCACAAGCCTTCCATCAGCCGCACCAGCCCGGCCGGCTTCGGCAGGACGGTCAGCCCGGAAGGCGCCGTGGGGGTGCGGCGGGCAAACACGATCCACGACACGCGGCACCGCGGCGCGGGCGTCGGCGGCAGCACGTAGCGCACCTGCTTGCCGTCGTTGCGGGCATGGGTCGCCAGGGTGTCCAAGGAAGGGTAGCGCGTCGCCAGCAGCGGCCAGGATCCGCTGGGCAGGCAGATCGGCAGCGCGATCGGCCGGACCCGCGCCAGGTCGCGGGCGAGCACGATCGTATCGTCGCCCAGGAAGGACAGGCCCTCGGCCGCCAGCGCGGCCGCCAGCGTGCTCT
>JADLEG010000074.1 GCA_020846275.1 Alphaproteobacteria bacterium | reverse complement strand
CGGAAGTAGAACTGCGGACGGTAGTTCGCGAAGAACGGCGTGTGACGCCCGCCCTCCTCCTTCGTCAGGATGTACGCCTCGCACTTGAACTTCGTGTGCGGCGTGATCGACCCCGGCGCCGCCAGAACCTGCCCGCGCTCAACTTCCTCGCGCTTCGTCCCCCGCAAAAGCGCCCCGATGTTGTCCCCCGCCTCGCCCGAGTCCAAAAGCTTGCGGAACATCTCAACGCCCGTCACGATCGTCTTCGTCGTGTCCTTCAGCCCCACGATCTCGACCTCGTCGCCAACCTTCACGATCCCGCGCTCAATCCGCCCCGTAACCACCGTCCCGCGGCCCGAGATCGAGAACACGTCCTCGATCGGCATCAGGAACGGACGGTCCTTCGGACGGTTCGGCTGCGGGATGTAGGCGTCCACAGCCTCCATCAGCTTCTTGATCGACTCCTTCCCCTGCTCCGGGTTCTTGTCCTCCAGCGCCATCAGCGCCGAGCCCCGGATGATCGGGATCTCGTCCCCCGGGAACTTGTAGGAGGTCAGAAGCTCGCGAACCTCCAGCTCAACCAGGTCCAGAAGCTCCGGGTCGTCAACCATGTCCACCTTGTTCAGGTAGACCACGATCGCCGGAACCCCCACCTGGCGCGCCAAGAGAATATGCTCGCGCGTCTGCGGCATCGGACCGTCCGCCGCCGACACCACCAGGATCGCCCCGTCCATCTGCGCCGCGCCCGTGATCATGTTCTTCACGTAGTCCGCGTGACCCGGGCAGTCCACGTGCGCGTAGTGCCGCTTCGACGTCTCGTACTCAACATGCGACGTCGAGATCGTGATCCCGCGCGCCTTCTCCTCCGGCGCCTTGTCGATCTGGTCGTACGCCGTGAACGTCGCCCCCCCCGTCTCCGCAAGAACCTTCGTGATCGCAGCCGTCAGCGACGTCTTCCCATGGTCAACATGCCCGATCGTCCCCACGTTGCAGTGCGGCTTCGTCCGCTCAAATTTCGCCTTCGCCATGGTCTTTCTCTTCCCTAGCTAGAACGCCGGAACGCCGGCGGTTGCAAGTTCGTTTGCCCCAACCCGATCAGGCCAGCTTGGCCCGCACTTCGTCGGCGACCGCCTGCGGCACCTGGGCGTAGTGCCCGAAATGCATGCTGTAGGTCGCGCGGCCCTGGCTCATCGAGCGCAGGTTGTTGACGTAGCCGAACATGTTGGCCAGCGGCACGATCGCCATGATGACCTGGGCGTTGCCGCGCACGGTCTGGCCGCTGATCTGGCCGCGCCGGCTGGTCAGGTCGCCGATGACCGAGCCCATGTATTCCTCGGGCGTCACCACCTCGACCTTCATCATCGGCTCGAGCAGCTTCGGGCCGGCCTTCTGCATGGCCTCCTTGAACGCGGCGCGGGCCGCGATCTCGAAGGCCAGCACCGAGGAGTCGACGTCGTGGTAGGCGCCGTCGATCAGCGACGCCTTGAAGTCGATCACCGGGAAGCCCGCCATCACGCCCGAATTGCGCGCCGCCGCCAAGCCCTTCTCGACGCCCGGCACGTACTCCTTCGGCACCGAGCCGCCGACGATCTCGTTCTCGAATTCGTAGCCGAAGCCGGCCTGCTGCGGCTCGAACCGCAGCTTGATGCGCGCGAACTGGCCCGAACCGCCGGTCTGCTTCTTGTGGGTGTAGTCGTGCTCGACCGTGCGGCTGATCGTCTCGCGATAGGCGACCTGCGGCGCGCCGACATTGGCTTCGACCTTGTAGGTGCGCTTGAGGATGTCGACCTTGATGTCGAGATGCAGCTCGCCCATGCCCTTGAGGATGGTCTGGCCGGATTCCTGATCGGTCGAGACGCGGAAGCTCGGATCCTCCTGCGCCAGGCGCGCCAGGGCCACGCCCATCTTCTCCTGGTCGGCCTTGGTCTTCGGCTCGATCGCGACCTCGATGACCGGCTCGGGGAATTCCATCTTCTCGAGGATCACCGGCTTGTCCGGATCGCACAGCGTGTCGCCGGTCGTCGTGTACTTCAGGCCCGCCAGCGCGATGATGTCGCCCGCGCGCGCTTCCTTGATGTCCTCGCGCGAATTGGCATGCATCAGCAGCATGCGCCCGATGCGCTCCTTCTGGTCCTTGGTCGAGTTCAGGACGCCGGTGGCGCTCGCGAGCGTGCCGGAATAGATGCGCACGAAGGTCAGCGAGCCCACGAACGGGTCGGTCATGATCTTGAAGGCGAGGCCCGAGAACGGCTCGTTGTCGTCGCACTTCCGCTCGATCTCCAGGCCCTTGCCGTCGACGTCCGTGCCCATCACCGCCGCCACGTCGGCCGGCGACGGCAGGAAGTCGACCACGGCGTCGAGCAGGGTCTGCACGCCCTTGTTCTTGAACGCGGCGCCGCACAGCACCGGATAGAACTTGCTGGCGACGGTGCCCTTGCGGATGCAGGCGATCAGCGTCTTTTCGTCCGGCTCCTCGCCGGCCAGATACTTCTCGAGCGCCGCGTCGTCCATTTCGACGACCGTCTCGATCATCTTGTGGCGATATTCCGCCGCCTTTTCCTTCAGCTCCGCCGGGATCTCGCCGACCGTGTAGTCCGCGCCCAGGGTCTCGTCCTTCCAGACGATCGCGCGCATGCGGATCAGGTCGACCACGCCGACGAAGGCGCTCTCGGCCCCGATCGGCAGCTGCAGCACCACCGGCACGGCGCCCAGCTTGTCCTTGATCGTGTCGACCGACATGAAGAAGTCGCCGCCGATCCGGTCCATCTTGTTGACGAAGCAGATGCGCGGCACGTTGTACTTGTCGGCCTGGCGCCACACCGTCTCGGACTGCGGCTCGACGCCGTTCACGCCGTCGAACACCGCGACCGCGCCGTCCAGCGCGCGCAAGGAGCGCTCGACCTCGATCGTGAAGTCCACGTGGCCCGGCGTGTCGATGATGTTGATGCGATGGTCGCGCCAGAAACAGGTCGTCGCCGCGGACGTGATGGTGATGCCGCGTTCCTGCTCCTGCTCCATCCAATCCATCGTCGCGGTGCCTTCGTGCACCTCGCCGATCTTGTAGGACTTGCCGGTGTAATAGAGGATTCGCTCGGTCGTCGTCGTCTTGCCGGCATCGATGTGCGCCATGATGCCGATGTTTCGGTAACGTTCGAGCGGAGTGGTGCGGGCCATGACCGTGGATCTCGCGTCCTAAGGGTTCTACCAGCGGTAATGGGAGAAGGCCTTGTTGGCCTCCGCCATCCGGTGCGTATCCTCCCGCTTCTTCACGGCCGCGCCACGGTTGTTCGCGGCGTCCAGCAGCTCGCCCGACAGGCGATCCACCATCGTGTTTTCCGACCGTTTGCGCGCCATGCCGATGATCCAGCGGATGGCCAGCGCCTGGGCGCGCTCTGGCCGCACCTCGACCGGCACCTGGTAGGTGGCGCCGCCGACGCGGCGCGAGCGCACCTCGAGATGCGGCCGGACATTGTCGAGCGCATCGTGGAACACCTTCAGCGGATCGACGCCGGTCTTGCCGTGCAGCCGATCGAAGGCGCCGTAGACGATGTTCTCGGCCACCGACTTCTTGCCCTCGAACATCAGCGTGTTCATGAACTTCGACACGACCATGTCGCCGAACTTCGGATCCGGCAGGATCTCGCGCTTATCGGCCTGGTGACGACGCGACATTGCTCCGCCCTCCGCTTACTTCGGCCGCTTGGCGCCGTACTTGGACCGGCGCTGGCGGCGATCCTTGACGCCCTGGGTGTCGAGCGTGCCGCGGATGATGTGGTAGCGCACGCCGGGCAGGTCCTTCACGCG
>JADLEG010000073.1 GCA_020846275.1 Alphaproteobacteria bacterium | reverse complement strand
TCGTAGAACGACAGGTCGACGCCGAAATTCTCGCGCAGCGCGTTGCGGCGCTCGGCCATCGAGCGGATCGGGGTCGCCGATTGCGAGCCGATCTCGGCCACCAGCCCGCGGCGCAGGAAATTGTCCATCCCGGCGACGCTGTGGCCGTGCTCGACCAGATGCAGGGCGAGCGGCCAGCCCAGATACCCGTCGACGCCGGCGATGAATACGCGCATGGATCGGTTTCCTACCTGGTGGCGCCGGGTCGGGCAGATTGCCGTCCGGGCCAAGCCTGCCGTCCGGGTCAAGCCTGCCGCCATACCTAGCGCCACGACCCTGAAAAGCAGCTTAATGCAAATGCTGCACAAATAGTAGAACGGGTCTGCGACAAATCTCGGATTTGGTGCGGTGTCTTGGCCATTCCAGCGCCTCGCCTCGGTCTCTACCCAGATATTGGGGGCTGGCGTTACCCGAATCGCACATGTAGTTAAAGAAGATGCGGTGATTTGGCAAGGTTAGGGGCCCTTTCGATGGATGCCCTGGGCGGCTTTGTTGAATATTTCTTCGGCTTCCTGAGCCCGCTGTCGATCCTGCGCCTGGCCGAGGCGCTGCCGACCCTGCTTGCCTCGATGAACTACTGGGTCTGGCTGGTGCTGGTGCTGGGCCTGGTCCGCGTGCAGGCGCCGCCGATCATCGTGTGGCTGACGTCGATCTGGCGGGCGAGCATCTTCCTGCCCGACCCGTTCGTGCTGCGCGGCGGGCGGGCGCCGCTGGTGAGCGTGGTGATCGCCGCGCGCAACGAGGCGCCGCGCATCGAGGGGACGATCCGCTCGGTGCTGGACTGCGGCTATCCCAACCTGGAAGTGATCGTGGTCGACGACGCCTCGGGCGACGACACGGTCATGCGCGCGCGGCGCTTCGCGCGCACGACCCGCGTGCGGGTGCTGGCGCTGGGCGCGCATGGCGGCAAGCCGGCGGCGCTCAATCGCGGGCTGGACGCGGCGCGCGGCGACTACGTGCTGATCCTCGACGCCGACACCGAACTGCAGGCGGGATCGATCCCCTATCTGCTGGGACCGCTGATGGACCCGCGATGCGGGGCGGTGACCGGCGTGGTTCGCGTGCGCAACGCCAACGAAAACCTGGTCACGGGCTTCCAGGAATGCGAATACGCCGCCTCGGTGTCGATCCCGCGTTCCTGGCGCGCGAGCCTGGGCGTGATGTCGATCATCCCCGGCGGCTTCGGCCTGTTCCGCGCCGAGGCCGTGCAGCTGCTGGGCGGGTTCGATTCCGGCCTGGGCGACGACACCGACATCACGCTGCGCCTGCGCAAGGCGGGATGGGGGCTGGCCTTCACGACCGGCGCGGTGGTGTGGGCGACCGTGCCGCGGAGCTGGTCGGCGCTGTGCCGCCAGCGCCGGCGCTGGGAACGCAACATGGTCAAGATCCGCCTGCGCAAGCAGGGCGACCTGCTGTTTCCCTGGCGCTACGGCTGGCGCAACGCGCTCGTGGCGCTCGACACGCTGGTGGTCCGCATCGGCATGCCGTGGCTCTATTTTTCCGCCGCGATCTATCTGCTGGCGACGCAGCCCTTCAACACGCCGATGCTGCTGAGCGGGCTTTACTGGCTGACGCTGTTCTTCACGCTCATCAAGATGCTGATCGCCTACGACATCACGTCCTCGCCGCAGCCCCGCCGCTTCCTGATGCTGCCGGTCGTGCCGTTCCTGCGGCTGCTGCTGCGCATCGCGGTGTTCCACGCCCAGGCATCCGAGCTGCTGCGCATCGGCCAGCGCCACCCCTACGTGCCCGACCGCGTGTGGCAGCAGACGCCGCACTGGTGAGCGTCGCGTCACGCGCTCGTCAGGACTCCGCGCCAGGGGCGGTATTCGCCCTCCTCCGCGACGAAGCGGAAGCGGATGCCGTTGCGGCGGAGCTGGTTGCGTAGGATCTCGCTGAAGCCGGTGGCGCGGCCCTCGACCTGGCGGCGCGTCACGTGAAACACCGTGTCGGCGTCCACGCGGTAGCTGTCCTCATCGACCGGTTCGAATGTATGCGCGAAGCCATCGCGCCGCTGCGCATGGGCGAAGATGCCGGCGAACAGCGCACGCTTCTCCGCGGGCGATAGGGCGCGCGGATACCGCCCGGGCTTCAGCACCGCGGCCGGCGCGCCGCCGGCCAGGCAGCCCGGCGGCAGGTCCTTGTTCACCAGGCTGCGCGCGGCCACCACCACGTCGCTGCCGATCGTCACGCCCGGATTGACCCAGGCGTTGGGCAGCCAGACGCGGTCGCCGACGTGAATCTCGCCCCACTGCGCGGGAAACCCGTCCCAGGCCGAGCTGTAGATGCCGTGGGTGAACAGCTTGGTCTCGATGCCGCAGCCGAATTCGTGGCCGATCGTGACGCGGCGCGCGGTGTTGATATGGGCGAAGAATCCGAGATGCAGGAAATCGCCGGCGGTCAAGCTCGAGCCGGGATCGTGGCTGCTGCCGCCGCCGATCGACGCGAAGCGGTTGATGAAGGCCTCGGCGCCGATCTCCACGTGGTCGCCCTCGATCACGACATGCTCGCGGACCATCGCGCGGTCGCCGAGGAAGCCCTGCTTGACCTCGATACGCGCGGTCGGATGGATGATGCAGTCGCGGCCGATCTGGAACATGGCGCGCTAGCCGACCACCAGCCGGTAGACCTCGAAGGCCTCGGCCAGGCCGTGGAAGCCGGCATCCATCGCGCGCACGCGCGCCAGCGCGTCCAGCATCGTCTCCTCGAAGTAGTAGCGCGTGGTGAATTCGGTGAAGCAGTTGACCGCCTCGGCCTTGGCGCGGATGTCCTCGGGCGCGACCCGCACGAAGGCCGCGGGGCGCATCAGCCGGTTGTGCTTGGGCGTCTCGTAGCCGAGGATCGCGGCGCGGCCGCGCTCGACGCGCACGACCTCCTCGGTCACGGCCTGGTGGTCCTGCATCGTCTCGCCCAGCGCCGGGGCCAGGATCGCGTCGGGATCGAAATCGCGCACGACATGGGCGACGGTCCGGCGAATCCAGTCGCGCGATTCCTCGGTGCCGAAGAAGCGGACCGGCAGGCGTAGGGCGCCCATGCCGAGCTGGTCGACGAATTTCACGTTGGCCGCCGGAATGCCCAGGCGCTGGGCGGCGGCAAGCTGGTCGCGCTCGTTGTGCTTCTCGCCGCGCGTGGCGGCGCGGTCGGCGAACACGACCAGGCGCACCTCGACCTGGCCGCGCAGGCGGTTGAGCGTGGCGCCGCAGCCGAACTCGGTGTCGTCGGGATGCGGCGACAGGCACAGGACGCGACGCAGCCCGGCGATCATCGGCCCCGCCTAGGCCTGGACCTGCCGCGCCGCGGACTCCAGCGCGGCGTCGACCTGGTCGATGTCGGCGAAGGTCACGACCGTGGCGCTCGGGCGTTGCGCGATCTGGCCCAGCATGCGGTCGAGCGCGACGCGCGCGCCGGCCTCGGGCGTCGCCGGCAGCATCGCGATCACCGTGTCGTCGCCGTAGCGGCCGAGATGGTCGACGTCGCGCAGGCGGTCGCGCACCTGCAGGACGACGGCGCGCTCGGCTTCCGCGGCTTCGCCCGGCCTGCGCGTGCGGATCATCAGCGCGCTGAACGGGATACGATAGCGCGCCTGGCGGCGCACCTCGTCGCGCAGCAGCGCAAGCCCGACCTGGCGGCGATAGAGCGGCAGGTCGGGTTCGGTCATCTGCTCGTCGTCGCGGTCGAACAGCCTGCCGCTGCGCAGCGCCGCGTGGCCGAGGTTGGTGATCTCGAATTCGAACACGTCGTCGAAGGCCAGCTTGTCGGCCGCGGTCTTGACGCCGCAGCCCATGCACAGCGCCTCGACGCCCGGCTCCTCGAAGCTGGCGAAGCAGCGCCGGCAGCCGAACTGCTCGCCCACCACCTCGTGGTCGGTGCCGAGATGGCGCAGCGCGCCGTCGCATTTCGGGCATACCCGAGCCTCGCCCTCCGACGCGAAGCTGCCGATCGCGCCGACATAGCCGCAGCGGTAGTGGTGCAGCATGGGCTGCGCGAACAGGTTGGTCGACCCGCAGCTCGGGCAGATCTCGCGGATGTTGAGACTGGCGCTGCGGCAGGCGGGGCAGCGGTTCAGGCGGTCGGAATGGTTGCGCCGCAGATAGTCGCGGTCGGCCAAATAGGCGAGGTCGCTGGCGAACAGCTCGCGCAGGTCGCGCGCGACTCCCGGCCAGTAGACATAGCCTTGGGCTTCGCCGGGTGCCCAACGCGGCGGCAGCTTGCCGCCATCGGCCGCGATGCGCTTGAGCAGGCCGAGGCGGCGCTCGTCGTCCGGCAGCGGGCGCAGCAGGTGCAGAATCTTGCCGATCTCGGCTTCGTCCGTCACCGCCGCCCAATCCCCTATCAAAAAAGGTTCCGGCGGCGGCAGGGCCAGCCCCCGAATCAAGACGTGGCTACAATATCATGCGGGGCGCGGCAAGCGGAACCCTATCCCTAGCGGGCGGGCGGGTGGCGGTCAGGCGTTGGCGAGGGCGCGCAGCGTGGCGAACTGGTGGATGGCGATGCCGGCGAATTGCGGGCGGCCGGGGCTGTCTTCCAGGCGCTCGCGCAGCGCGACCAGGTCGTGCTGGAAGCGGGCCAGGCCCAGCCCGTGATAGCTCGATCCTGGCGCGTTGCCGGGCTGGGTGCTGACGCCGAACCAGTAGGGGATCGGCCGCCGCTCGAGCGCGGCGAGCGCGCCTTGGGCAAGCGCGATCGCCTTGTCGGGGTCGTTGCGGTAGGCCATCACCAGCGCCTCGTCCATCCGGCGCAGCGAGGAATCGAAAAAGCTCGCGCCGCGGCGGTCGGGATCGGGCGTGGCGACGTACCAGGGCGCCAGTGCCGCCGCGAACGACAACTGGCGCACCTTGCAGGCGGCGTGCGCGGTGGCGTAGAGCGACAGCGTGCCGCGCACCAGCGCCGCGCGCTCGGTCTTCCAGTCCGGCAGAGTCTGCGGCTGCACGTCCAGCAGCAGGCCCTTGAAGCGGAACACGCGCTCGTGCACGTGCAGCAGCTCGATCAGCTCGAGCGGCAGCGCGTCCGGCCGGTCGCGCACCCATTCGGCGTCGCCGATCATGCAGCGCACATCCAGCCCGGCCCGGCGGAACGGCTCGAAGGCCGCGATGCCGGCGGGGTTGTCGGCCAGGAAGCGCTTGCGATCCTCCGGCGGGATGGAAAGCGCGACCGCGCCGATGCCCATGCGGCGGCTCAATTCGACGACCTGCGGCCAGGACGCGGGCGCGGTGCGCAACACCTGCAGATGCTTCGGCACGGCCTGGAAGCCGTCGGCGGCGGCGGCGCGGCGTCCCGCCGGCAGCAGGCCGAGGCCCGCCGTCGCCAGCGCCGCGCCGATCCAGCGGCGGCGGCCGATGCCAGGCTTGGCCTTCATGATCCGCTGCGGCGCTGCGCGACGCGCAGCGTCTCGGCATCCGGAGCGGGCGGCGCCCGGCGGGCGCGGCAGGAGATGAAGACGACCAGCAGGGCGATCGGAATCGTCGGCAGCAGCCAGATGCGCCGCACGAAGAATGCAGCGATCATGCCGAACGTGGCCACGAAGGATTCCAGCACCCTCAGATAGAGGCCGCCGAGCTCCATTCCGTCCTGCTCCGACTGCATGGCGGGGCCGGACAGGGGGTCCGGCCGCTACCGCGATTTGGGGAAAACGGTAGCGCGGACTTGCTGAATATTTCGTTAACGCGGGGCGGCTTTAGGCTTTCCCGGCGCCGCCAACCTCGGCTTTCAACCCCGCAGCTTCGATGGCGTGGACGCCGATCGCCTCGTCGACCTCGCCGGCCGCGCCGCTGATCCCGAGCGCGCCCAGCGCGATGCCCTTGGCGTCGCGGATGATGAGGCCGCCCAGCGCGTGCATGATGCGGCCCTCTGCCGCACCCTGGATGCTGGCGAAGAACAGCGGGAACTCGCGCGTGCGGTCGCGCAGGGTCTTGAGCGGCATGCCCAGCGCGAAGCAGGTCCAGGCCTTGTTCATCGCGATCTCGGTGCGCAGGAAGCCCGCCCCGTCCTCGCGCGCCGCGGCGATCAGGTGGCCGCCCGGATCGACCACCGCGTAGGCCAGCGGCACCTCCTTCAGCTCGGCGCGACGGCGACGCGCCGCGGCGAGGATCGTCTCGGCCTGGTCGAGGGTGAGCGACGACATGGCGATGCCTCGTTGCTGCCGATGGTCACCGGCGTTGTAGCCGAGGGGCGGCGGCTTGCCCAGCGGCGCCGGCGTTGGCGCTTGACCGTCCGGTGGCGAACCGGCACCTTGCTCCGCGTTCGCTCGGCCACCCGGCCGGCGACGCGGAAGCGTCGTGGATGCTCGCCACCTGTTCCTTGTCCGACCTCGTCCTGGTTCTGGAAGCGATCGGCGCGCCGGCCTACGCGCTTGACCTGACCACCGGCACCCCGCGCTTCCTGGCCGCCAACCACCGCTACCTCCACCTGCTGGGCCTGAACGGCGACGCGGTCGCGGGCAAGCGCCCGGCCGAAATTCTGCCGGAGGAGATGGCGGCGAAGCTCGAGCAGGCGGTCCGCCGCGTGGCCGAGGCGCGCGACGCGGTCGAGCTGGACGAGGAGGCGCCGCTGCCCAGCGGCACGCGGCAATGGCGCAGCCTGCTGTCGCCGCTCGCCGATCCGTCGGGCGCGGTCGCGCGGGTGCTGGCGACCGCCAGCGGCGCGGTGCACCGGCCGATGGCCGAGATCGGCCTGGTCGCCTCGGAAGCCAAGTTCCGCGGCATGTTCGAGCACGCGCCGATCGGCGTGGTGCTGTGCGCGGCCGACGGCGCCTTCCTCGACGCCAACGACACGTTTCTCGACATCGTCGCGCGGGGCCGGGACGAGCTGGAAGGGCGGACCTTGTGGTCCTTCCTGCCGGCGGATTCGACCGCGATCGAGGGCGAGCAGATCGCCCAGCTGCACGCGACCGGCCGCGCCGGCCCGTTCGAGACCGAATACCTGCGCGGCGACGACACGCGGGTCGCGGTCAGGGTCAACGGCATCGGCGTCGGCGGCCTCGACGGCGGCGAGCGGCTGATCTGGGCCTTCGTCGAGGACGTGACCCAGCGCCGGCGGTCCGAGTTCCAGCTCCGCGCCTCGGAGAAGCGCACCGCGGCGATCCTCGACACGATGGTGGACGCGCTGGTCGCGGTCGATCAGAACGGCCGGGTCGAGGGCTTCAACAAGGCGGCCGAAGCCATCTTCGGCTACACGGCGGCGGAGGTCATGGGCCGCAACGTCGGGCTGCTGATGCCCGAGCCGTTCGGCGAAACCTTCGGCGAGCACCTGCAGCGCTATCTCAGGACCGGCGAATCCGACTTGCTGGGCACGCGGCGCGAGGTGACGGGGCGGCGCAAGGACGGCGCGCTGTTCCCGCTGGAGATCGGCATCAGCGCCGTCACCTCGGAAATGCTGGGCGGGCTGGAGCGCCGGCGCGAGGCGCGGCATTCCTTCGTCGCGATCGCGCGCGACATCACCGAGCGCAAGCGCGTCGAGGCCGAATTGCTGGCGGCAAGCAACGAGGCCGAGGCCGCCAGCCGCGCCAAGAGCGAGTTCCTGGCCAACATGAGCCACGAGCTGCGCACGCCGCTCAATGCCATCATCGGCTTCTCCGAGGTCATCAAGGAGCAGATGTTCGGGCCCGTGGGCAACGGCCGCTACGCCGCCTACGCGGCCGATATCCACGCCTCGGGCGCGCATCTGCTGGCGGTGATCGGCGACGTGCTGGACCTGTCGCGCATCGAGACCGGCAAGTTCGACCTGGAGGAAAGCACCTTCGATCCGGCCGAGGTGGCGGCCCAGGCCTTCACCATGGTGAACCGCGCGGCCGAGGTCGGCGCCATCAGGCTCGACAACCGCCTGGCGGGCGAGACCGGCCACGCCCTGCCCAGGCTGGTCGCCGACAAGCGCGCGATCAAGCAGGTGCTGATCAACCTGCTCTCCAACGCGGTCAAGTTCACGCCGCGTGGCGGGGTGGTGATGGCCGAGGCGGCGGTGGAGCCGGGCGGCGAGTTGAGCCTGACCGTGGCCGATACCGGCCCCGGCATCGCGGCGGAGCGGTTGAAGACGATCTTCGACCCGTTCCAGAACGCGGATTCGACCCAGGCGCGCCAGCACGGCGGCAGCGGGCTTGGGCTCGCGATCAGCAAGAAGCTGGTCGAGCTGCACGGCGGCACGCTGTCGCTGCGCAGCCGCCTGGGCCACGGCACAACGGTGCAGGTGCGGCTGCCCGCGCGACGGGTGGCGGCGGCGCGCTGACGGCTTGCGCTATCGGTTCAGTATTTCGCCAAGTCCGTCTCTGCCGTGTAGCTCTCGCCGGCGACTTCCTTGGTGATCGCCTGGCCCGCGATCACGCGCTTGCGTTCGGCATCATAGGCGAGCGTCGGCGGTCCGTAGCGCAGCCAGCCGCGAGTCAAGGCCGCCGTCACGCGGTGGCAGAACGCCGCGTCGTCCGGGCCGGTCAGGTAGCGGTAGAGGATCATGGCCGTCCGTTCCCGCGGTCGATGAGGGCGCCATCCTATCATCGTCACCTCTTTCGGACAGGTCATGCGCGCCGGCGGTTGCCCGCGCGGCAACCGCCGTGTCACATTGCCGCCGTTTCGCCCGTCGGCGAACGTCGGGGGCGAACGTCTGGGGCGAGCGTCAGGGGGCCCGGGGTCCGTGTCGGGAGAGCGTCGGCATGACGGTGGCGCAGCTTGCGGCGCTGCTGGCCGCATCGGCCTGCTTCGCCAGCTACGGCTGGGGCCTGGCCCGGTTCTTCCGCACGCCGAGCCAGGACGCGCGCGGCCATCGGCTGATCACCGCGGCGACGGCGGCCTCGGTGCTGGCGCACTATGTTGCCCTGGCGTTCTTCTATCGGCAGGGCGACGCGCGCTTCGCCGCCGCGATGGCGCTCTATGCGGTGTCGCTGCTGCTGTTCTGGTGGTGCGTCGCGGTCAACCGGACGCAGCCCTTGTCGCTGGCCTTCTCGACCGACCGGCCGCACCACCTGATGGCGGAGGGCCCCTACGCCGTCATCCGCCATCCCTTCTACCTCTCCTACATGCTCTGCTGGATCGCCGGCACGCTGGCGAGCGGGTGCTGGGCGCTCGCGGCCACGATCGCGGTCATGGGCTGGATCTATCGGCGCGCGGCGGTCGCCGAGGAGGCGAAGTTCGCGGCCTCGCCGCTCGCCGAAGCCTATCGGCGCTACGCCGCCGCGACCGGCCGCTTCCTGCCGCGCCCGTGGCCAAGGCGCCCCCGGGCTTGAACGGGCCGCATTCCGGGCGCAGCCGATGATCCAGGTCCGATCCCTGCACAAGAGCTTCGGGGCGCAGGTCGCGCTCGACAACCTGTCGTTCGACGTCGACGCCGGGGAATCCTTCGGCCTGCTGGGTCCGGTCGGCGCGGGCAAGACCACGGCGCTCCACCTGCTCGCGGGCCTGCTCGCGCCCGATTCCGGCGAGATCACGATCGACGACGCGCCCGACCCGACGCGGCCGGCGACCCGGCGGCATATCGGCATCGCGACCCAGGCGCTTACCCTCTACGAGGATCTGACCGCCGAGCAGAACGCGCGCTTCTTCGGCCGGCTTTACGGCATATCCGGCGCGAAGCTGGACCAGCACGCATCCTGGGCGCTGGAATTCGTCGGGCTGGGCGAGCGCCGCGGCGAGCTGGTGCGCAGCTTCTCGGGCGGGATGGCGCGGCGCCTCAACCTTGCCTGCGCGCTGGTGCACAATCCGCCGGTGCTGCTGCTCGACGAACCGATGGCGGGAATCGACGCGCAATCCCGCGCCTTGCTGCTGGAGAACTTCCGTCACCTCAAGGCGCATGGCCGCACGATCATCTATGCCTCGCACGAATTCGGCGATGCCGAGGCCTTGTGCGACCGCGTGGCGCTGTTGGCCGAGGGCAGGATCATCGCGCTCGACACGGTCGAGGACCTGGTTGCCGGCTATGGCGGGCCGGCGCAGGTGACGGTCGAGTTCGCCAGCCCGCCGGTCGACATGCCGGCCGACATGCCCGGCGATGTCGAAGGCGCAACGTGGCGGTTCTTTTCCGAGGACCCGCTCGCCTACCTGTCGCAGCTTTCGGCGGAGGGCATGGCCTTCGCGTCCGTGAGGGTGGATGCGCCGGGGCTGCATTCGGTGTTCCAGTCGCTGACCGGCCGGGGGCAGGGCGGTTGATCCGCGCGGTCGCCATCCTGGCGGGCAAGGACTTCGCGCTGCTCTGGCGCGATCGGCCGGCGCTGTTCTGGACCTTCGTGTTTCCCGTGCTGGTGGCCGTGGTGATCGGCGCGATGTTCGGCGGCGCGCCCGCACCCGCCCTCGTTCCGGTGCAGGTGCTCGACCAGGGCGATGCCGGCCGCGCGCGGATGCTGGACGAACTGCCGGGCATCCAGGCGGTCCGCGCCGAAAACGAGCAGGCGGGCGAGGCTGCCGTGCGCGCGGGCCGCGCCGCGGCGCTGGTGGTGCTGAGGCCGGGCGGGGCGGTCGAGCTGCGCGGCGATCTGGCCCGCCGGGGCGAGGTGGAGTTGCTGCGCGCGCTCGTCGCGGGCATGGGCGCGGCCAAGCCGGCGATCACCGCGATCGCCGGCGGCGCCGACCGGCCGCGGACGCCGTTCGAGCGCTCGGTCGCCGCCGGCATGGCCTGGGCGCTGATCGGCGCCGCCGCCAGCTTCGCGCTGTCGCTCGCGCGCGAAGCCCAGGCGGGGCTGTTCGTGCGCCTTCGCGCCGCGCCGATCGCGCGGCTGGACGTGCTGCTGGGCAAGGCGGCGGCGTGCTGGCTGGCCTGCCTCGGCGAGTTGCTTCTGCTGGCGCTGCTCGGCGCGGCGCTGGGGGCGATGCGTCCGGGCGAGATGCTGGCCCCGGCGATGGCGATCGCCGCCGCGGCGTCCTGCTTCGCCGGGCTGATGCTGCTGACGAGCCAGCTCGGCGACGGCGAGATGAAGGTTGCCGCGTCCGCCTGGGGCCTGATGCTGGTGCTGGCGCTGTTCGGCGGGGCGATCCTGCCCCCGGCCATGCTGCCGGAGTGGATGCAATCGATCGGCCAGGCGAGCCCGGTGCGCTGGGCGATGCAGGCGCTCGAGGCCGCGCTGGGAAGCGGGCAGGGCTGGCGCGACGTCGCGCGGCCCTCGGCGATGCTGGCGGCGACCGGGGCGATCGCTTTCGCGCTGGGATGGGCGCTGTTCCTTCGGCGCGCGCGATGACCGTGGCCCCGCAGGTCACGGTCGTCGTTCCCAACTACCGCACGCCCGAGCTGACGCGGCTGTGCCTGCGCCTGCTGCGCAAGCACACGCCGGCGGGGCGGATCGCGGTGGTCGTGGTCGACAACGATTCGCGCGACGCGTCGACCGACTACCTGCGCGCGCTCAGCTGGATCACGCTGATCGAACGACCGCGCGTGGAGGGCGAGAAGCCCTGGGTGGCGCATGCCCGGGCGCTGGACCTGGCGATGACGGGCGTCGCGACGCCCTATGTCCTGTCGATCCACACCGACACGCTGGTGCGCGACCCCGCTTGGCTCGACCTGCTGCTGGCGCCGCTCGAAGCCGATGCCGCGGTGGCGGGCGCGGGAAGCTGGAAGCTCGAGGTCGGCGGGCGCGCGTGGTGGCGCCGCGCGCTGAAGGCGGCGGAGCGGCAGGCGCAGCTCGCGCTGCTGCCCCTGCTGGGCAAGGGCCACGGCAAGATCGAGGGGCATGGCGAGAACTACCTCTACCTGCGCAGCCACTGCGCGATGTACCGGACCGACGCGCTGCGCCGGCACGGCCTGACCTTCGCGGAAGGCGAGCTGCCGGCCGGCAAGGCGACGCACCGCCGGCTGGAGCAAGCCGGCTACCGGATGGTCTTCCTCGACCCCGATTCGCTGGGGCGCCACGTGCTGCACGTCAACAACGCCACGATGGTGCTGAATGCGGAGTTCGGCGGAACCCGGCGCTTCCGCGGGCGCGGCATGCGGCGGATCGAGCAGGCGCTGGCGCTGGTCGATGCGTCGGCCGTATTGGCCGACGAACGGCTGGACGCTTGATTCAGCGCTGGGCGAGGATGGCGTCGACCACCGGCGGCAGCCGGTCGCGCCAGGAAGGCCGCGTCACGCCGAACGTGGCCACGACCTTGGTGCAATCCAGCTCCGAGTTGGCCGGCCGCGGCGCGGGGGTCGGATATCCGCTGGTGGGGATCGGGATCACGCGCGGCACGTCGAGTCCGTGCGCCTTGGCCCGCGCGAACACCGCCTGGGCGAAGCGGAACCAGGTCGTGACCCCGGCATTGCAGTAGTGAAAGGTGCCCGCGCAGGCGCGGGGCCGGTCCAGCATCTTCCCCGCGATCGTCAGCAGCGCGCGCGCCAGGTCCTGGGCGGCGGTGGGACATCCGCGCTGGTCGTCGACCACGCGCAGTTCCGGCACGCGGCCGATGCGGTCGAGCATGGTGCGGACGAAATTGCGGCCATGGGCGCCGAACACCCAGGAGGTGCGCAGGATGACATGCTCCGGCAAGGCGTCGCGCACCAGCTCCTCGCCCTCGGCCTTGCTGCGCGCGTAGACGCCGGCGGGGCCGATCGGGTCGTCCTCCTTCCATGGGCCGGGCCGCGCGCCGTCGAACACGTAGTCGGTCGATACGTGGACCAGCGCGATGCCGCGCCGCCGGCAGGCCTGGGCCAGGATGCCGGCGCCGTCGCGGTTGGCGGCGAAGGCGGCCAGGGGCTCCGCCTCGGCCTTGTCGACGGCGGTATAGGCCGCCAGGTTGACCACGATGTCGGGCCGAGCCTGCTCGAACACCGCGTTCACCACGTCGACCTGGGCGATGTCGAGCGTCGCGCGGTCGAGCCCGACCAGTTCGATGTCCGGCGGCGCCGGCAATTCGGTCAGCTCGCGGCCGACCTGGCCGCCGGCGCCGGCGACCAGGATGCGCCGTGGCGCGCTCACGCCACGCCGCCCATGAGCCAGTCGCGCGGCAGGTCCTTCAGGCGCGGATGGCGGCGGTCCTTGTCCGACAGGATCGCGGCCGCCGGCGCGACCGGCCAGGCGATGGCGAGATCGGGATCGTCCCAGGCAAGGCCACGGTCGAGCGCCGGCGCGTAGTAGTCGCTGACCTTATAGAGCACGTCGCAGCCCGCCTCGAGCGTGCAGTAGCCGAAGGCGAAGCCGGTCGGCAGGTAGAACTGCTCGCCCTCGGCGGCGGTCAGCGTGGCGGCGGCGTGACGGCCGAAGCGGGGGCTCGACGGACGCAGGTCGACGCCGACCGCGAAGATGCGGCCCGCGGCGACGCGCACCAGCTTGGCCTGCCAGTGCGGCGGCGACTGGAAATGCAGGCCGCGCACCACGCCCGCGTCGCGGTTGTGCGCGTGGTTGTCCTGCAGGAACGCTGCATCGATGCCGGCCGCGGCGTAGCGGTCGCGCCGGTAGGTTTCGCTGAAATATCCGCGCGCATCGCCGAAGCGTTGCGGCATCACGATCTTCACTTCGGGCAGGGCGGTTTCGACGACCTTCATCGCGCGTCCAGGCTCGGCGGCGCGCGCACCGTCCTTCGCGCTGGCCGCGATGTCAAGCGCCGGAATGGATCACGGTTACTTGCGCGCGGACTTGCGTCGCGCCTTGGCCTTGCGGCGCGCGGCGGGCTTGCGGACCGGCTTGGCCGGCGGCGCGGGCGCGGCGGCGGCGGTTTCCACCACCGTATCGGCCGCCGCCTGGGCCGGCGATTCCCCGCCGACGTCCATGGCGCCGCCCATGCCGCCGAGCACGGAGCGGTTCATCACCTGCATGATCTCGGCGTTGTACTTGACCAGCAATTCGGCGAGCTCGCCCAGATGCGTCATCGTCGTTTCGGCGGCGCTGGTCAGCGTCTTCAGGTTCGTGGCGCTGGCCTCCTTGAACTGGTCCGGCCGCGCGAGCGCCTGGGCGCTGCCCATGAGCTGGCGGGTCGAGCTCTCGATCACCTCGCTCTGGCGCCGCACCAGATCTTCCAGGTCGCGCGCGACGCGCTGGCCGGCTTCGATCAGCTGCTGCACGGTCTGGCCCTGGCTCGGCACCAGCGAGCCGCTGTCCAGGCCGCGATAGCGGAACAGCGCCATCAGGCGCTCGAACGAGGCATTGAAATCGGTGAAGTCGGTCATGGCGCGCATCCCCCAGACGGACGCTCTTGCGAGCACCCGGACGATATCGCAGTTGCCGGGTGCCGGCTATATGACCTGCATCACATTGCCGGATAGTTAACGAAACCTTTGCTGCGCCTGCGTCAGATCGAGATACCCCCGTCGATCACCATGGCCTGGCCGGTCACGAAGACGGACTCGTCCGAAGCCAGGTAGACGCACAGCATGGCGATTTCCTCGGGGTTGCCCAGGCGCCCCATGGGCTGGCGCGCGATGAAGGCCTTGCGTGCCTCCACAGGGTCGGCAAAGGCGTTGATGCGGTCGTCCAGCGAGGGCGTCTGCACCGTGCCCGGGCATATCGCATTGCAGCGCACGCCCTTGCCCACGAAGTCGACCGCGACCGACTTGGTGAGCCCGATCACCGCGGCCTTGGTGGTGCCGTAGACGCAGCGGTTGATGATGCCCTTCACCGACGAGGCGACCGAGGCGATGTTGACGATGGCGCCGCCGCCGTTCGTCACCATCTGTGGCAGGAACGCCTTGATGGTGTTCGCCATCCCCAGCACGTTCAGGTTCCACGAGAAGGCCCAGTCCTTGGCCTCGGCATCGAGGATCGTGCCGTGATGGACGAAGCCCGCCACGTTGATCAGCGCGTCGACCCGGCCCGCCGCGCGCGTGCAGGCCGCGACCGCCGCCGGGTCGGTCACGTCGAGC
Source organism: Alphaproteobacteria bacterium (assembly GCA_020846275.1). Classification (GTDB taxonomy): domain Bacteria; phylum Pseudomonadota; class Alphaproteobacteria; order JAEULC01; family JAEULC01; genus JAEULC01. The sequence goes on along the minus strand of JADLEG010000073.1, from coordinate 25,162 downwards.
CGGTGGGTGGCGACGACGCCCTGCACCTTGGCCAGATCGGCCAGCTTCTTGTCGTCGATGTCGCTGGCGACGACGTTGGCGCCCTCGGCCGCGAAGGCCAGCGCGGCGGCGCGCCCGATCCCCTGTCCCGCCGCGGTGATGAAGGCGGTCTTGCCTGCTAGTCTGCCTGGCACCTCGGTCCTCCCCTGAAATTGGCGGCGCCACCTATGCCGGTGCGGCCGCGGATATTCAAGCGCGAACGCGACGCGCCTACTTCGCTACCTGCTGGTCGACGCTCATGAACGGCACCACGTTCGACAGCATCGATTGCGGCAGGGCGCCGTTCCAGCGCTCCGCCTTGCGCAGTTCGACTAGGCGCACGTTCTGCGCCAGCGCCTCGGCCTGGGCCTTGATGGCGGCGGCCTCGGCCTCGCCCTTGAGCTGGATCGCCTTCGCGGCGGCCTGCGCGACCAGCAGATTGGCGTCGGCCTGGCCCTTGGCCTCGGCGCGGATGGCGTTGGCCTTGCCCTCCGCCTCGATCGCCGCGCGCTCGGCGGTCTTCTTGGCCTGCTGCAATTCCTGCTCGCGGGTCTCGACCATCGCCTTGGCGGCGGCGGCCTGTTCCACCGCGGCGCGGAACGACTTGGTGTAGTCGAGGTTGGACAGCTGGAAGTCCGTCACCTCGATGCCCAGGGTCAGCGCGTCGCGCGCCAGCACGTTCTTGATCTGGTCGCGCAACTCGCCGCGCTTCTCGGCGACATGCGCCACGTTGACCTTGCCCATCTCGGCCTTCAGCCGGTCGATCGCCATCGACTGCAGGCGCTCCTGGTAGTCCTGCACGTTGCGGTACACGAATTCGATCCGGTCCACGGGCACGCGGTAGAACAGGTTGAAGGTGCAGTCGATCTCCTGGTTGTCGATCGTGTAGGTGTTGGCCGGCTGCCGGGGCGTGATGTTCTGGACGTCGGTGCGGATGTAGTGCACGGCGTTGACGAACGGTATCTTGAAATGCAGCCCTTCGCCCTCGATCGACACGACCTGCCCGAAGCGCGTGACAACGGCGCGCTCGTAGGCGTTGACGGTGAAATAGGTCATCAGGAAGAACATCGCGCAGGCCACGGCCGCGATGGCTCCCAGCATCAGCTTCGTCATCTTTTCCACGGCAATTCCCCCATCGTCAGGCATTGTCGCCGATTGCGCCGCGATGCCTTGCAGACTAGATTGAAACCCTATCCCCGCCCTGTCCAGCCGGAGCATTGACGCGCCATGTCGACCGCGACGCCGCTGACCATTCGCCTCAACCCCGCCGACAACGTCGTCGTGGCGCGGGCCGATCTTCTGCCCGGCGCGGCGCTGCCGGGTGAGCGGGCGACGGTGCGGGTCAAGATCCCCGCCGGCCACAAGGTCGCGACCGCCGCCATCGCCGCCGGCCAGCCGGTGCGCAAGTTCAACCAGATCATCGGCTTCGCCAAGGAGGCGATCCAGCCGGGCGACCACGTGCACGTCCACAACATCGAGTTCAAGACCTTCGAGCGCGACTACGCCGCCGGCAGCGACGCGCGCCCGACGCAGTACTTCACCGGGGACGCGAAGGCGACGTTCCAGGGGTTCGTGCGGCCGAACGGGCGGGTGGGCACGCGCAACTATGTCGGCATCCTGACCTCGGTGAACTGCTCGGCGACCGTGGCGCGCTACATCGCCGATGCGTTCAACCGCACGGACTCGCTGGGCGACTACCCGAACGTCGACGGCGTCGCGGCCTTCGTGCATTCCACCGGCTGCGGCATGGCGGGGTCGGGCGAGGGCTACATGAACCTGCAGCGCACCTTCTGGGGCTATGCCAGCCACCCGAACTTCGCCTCGGTGATCATGGTCGGGCTGGGCTGCGAGGTGGCGCAGCTTTCCTACCTGCTCGACATGTACGGCATCAAGCCGGGCCCGCATTTCCAGGTCATGACGATCCAGGACTCGGGCGGCACCCGCAAGTCGGTGGAGCGCGGCGTGGCGCAGATCAAGGAGATGCTGCCCGACGCCAACAAGATCGCGCGCCAGACCGTCTCGGCCGAGCACGTCACCCTGGCGCTGCAATGCGGCGGGTCGGACGGGTATTCCGGCATCACCGCCAATCCCGCGCTGGGCGCGGCCTCGGATCTCGTGGTGCGCCACGGCGGCACGGCGATCCTCAGCGAGACGCCCGAGATCTACGGCGCCGAGCATCTTCTGACCCGCCGGGCGGTGAAGCCCGAGATCGCCGACAAGCTGGTCGAGCGGATCAAGTGGTGGGAGGGGTACTGCGCGCGCAACGACGGCGAGATGAACAACAACCCCTCGCCCGGCAACAAGGCGGGCGGGCTGACCACGATCCTCGAGAAGTCGCTGGGCGCCGCGGCCAAGGGCGGCACGACCAACCTGACCGCGGTCTACAAGTACGCCGAGCCGGTGAAGGAGAAGGGCTTCGTGTTCATGGACACGCCGGGCTACGACCCTTGCTCGGCGACCGGCCAGGTGGCGGGCGGCGGCAATGTCATCTGCTTCACCACGGGGCGCGGCTCGGTGTTCGGCTGCAAGCCCGCGCCGTCGATCAAGCTGGCCACCAACACGCCGATGTTCCGCCGCATGGAAGAGGACATGGACATCAATTGCGGCGACATCGTCGACCAGGGCGTGTCGATCCAGGAGAAGGGCGAGGAGATCTACAAGCTGATCCTCGACGTCGCCTCGGGCAAGAAGTCGAAGAGCGAGGAACTGGGCATGGGCGACAACGAGTTCGTGCCCTGGCAGATCGGCGCGACGATGTGATGCGGCAGCGCGTCCTCCTATCCGGGCTGGCGCTCGCCGCGCTCTGCATCGCGCCGGCCGCCCGGGGCGAAAGCCCGCTGTCGCACGAGCGCGACACGCTGCGCTACCAGTGGCAGGCGCCGCCGCCCCCCGGGGCGAACCGCAAGCCGTCGGATATCGACCCGTTCGTCGACCCCGAGACCCAGCGCGGCTTATCGCCGGCCGATCGCCAAAGCCAGAAAAGGGCCCCGGTGGACGACGGCAAGCGCGAGATGGTCGGCAAGGAGAAGCTGTGGACCACGCGCGACTCGCCGGGCCAGCGCGGGGTGTTCGCGTTCCTCGACAACAAGATCGGCGATCCGATCGAGACCATGTTCCCCGATCCCGAGGAGAAGGACCAGTTCGGCGGCCTGCTGTGCCGCGACACGCCGGGCCTGCCGGGCTGGCTGGAATGCACCGACGACAGCCTGCGCCAGATGGTCAACGGCGCGTGGAAGCTGCTCTATCGCGGGGTCGAGGTCAGCTTCATCAACTACCGCTATTTCGAGCACAAGCTGGTGGGATTCCGCATGGGCTTTCCCACCGCTAATTTCGAGAAGCTGGGCGAGGCGCTGAAGAAGCAGTACGGCTCGCCGACGGGCGAGGAGGAGACGAGCTGGCAGCATCGGCTCGGCGGCGTCTACGACGTCAAGATCATGGCCTGGAACACGCCGGTCGGCGAGATGACGCTGAGATCGCGCGGCGCGTCGCTGGACGCCGGCCTGCTGTCGTTGATCGAACCCAAGGCCGAGGCGCGCTACAACGACGTGCGCTATCGCCAGGTCGTTCTGCCGGAACGTCCCGCGACGATGTCGGACGACGGGTTCGTGATCCACCCGCCGAAGGGCCCCGCCGTCGCCGCGCCCGGCACGGACAAGCCGCCGGGCGACAAACCGGCCGGCGACAAACCAGCCGGCGACAAACCGGCGGGCGATGCGCCGGCGACCCCGGCTGCCACCAAGCCGGCGCTATAGGCCCGGCCGGCAGCGCTAGCTGAGCGTGACGGTCCGGCCGCCCACGCGCCGACGCTCGATCTCCGGCCAGTTCCAGGCGATGCCGAGGCCGGGTGCCGACGACGGCACGGCATGGCCGTCCTTGATCGCCATGCGCGCGGTCGTCAGGTCGTCGAGCTGCGGGATGTACTCCACCCAGCGCGCATTCGGCACGGCGGCGCACAGCGCGACGTGGATCTCCATCAGGAAATGCGGGCAGATCCAGGCGTTGAAGGTCTCGGCCAGGTGCGCGACCTTCAGCCACGGCGTGATGCCGCCGATCCGTGCCACGTCGGCCTGCACGATCGAGCAGGCGCCGCGCTGCAGGTATTCGCGGAAATGGCTGGGGTGGTAGATCGACTCGCCCACGGCGATCGGCAGCGATGTCGACTGGCTAAGGCGCACATGCCCCTCCAGGTCCTCGGCCGGCAGCGGCTCCTCGAACCAGGCGAGGTCCAGCGCCTCGTAGTGCCGCGCGCGGCGGATCGCCTCGGACACGGTGAAGCCCTGGTTGGCGTCGGTCATGATCTCGAAGCCGGCCCCGACCTTGTCGCGGACCGCCGCCAGGCGGTCGATATCCTCGCTGACATGCGGGCGGCCGACCTTGATCTTGGCGCCGTGGAAGCCCTCGGCCTTGGCTTGCAGCGCTTCCTCCACGAGCTTCGCCTTGTCGATGTGCAGCCAGCCCCCCTCGGTCGTGTAGAGCGGCACGCGGTCCTGCGCTCCGCCCGCCATGACATGCAGCGGCAGCCCGGCGCGCCGGCAGCGCAAATCCCACAGCGCCATGTCGACGGCGCAGAGCGCAAGGGCGGTGATGGCGCCGACAGCGGTTGCGTGGGTGTGGAAGAACAGGTCCTTCCAGATCTGCTCGACCATCGCGGGGTCGCGTCCCACCAGGCGCGGGGCCAGGTGATCGGCCAAGAGCGCCATCACCGAGCTACCGCCCGTGCCGATCGTGTAGCTGTAGCCCGTGCCCTGCAGCCCGTCGCTGTCCGTGATGCGCACGAACGGCGTTTCCTGCTTGATGAAGGCCTGGATGGCGTCGGTGCGCTTGACCTTGGGCGTCAGGTCCACCTGCAGCAATTCGATGCGGACGATCTTGGCCATGCGTACTCCCCCGGGCGCGGCTGCGCCCGCCTATAGCACCGCCCGGGCCGGGCCCGCCAGCGGCGCGGTCGCGGACGCCTTGTCCTGCTTTCGCCTGATCGGCTATAAGGTTCATCAGCGGTTGCTTGACAGACGTCCAGACAAGTATTGGGGAGGAAAACGATGCATCGCCTATTGCCGGTCGCGCTCGCCGCGGCCGCGCTGCCGTTGTTCGTTCTGCCTGCCGAGGCGCAGCAGAAGCTCAAGTTCGGCCATGTCTACGAGACCAACGAGCCCTACCACGCCGAGGCGGTGTGGGCCGCCGGCGAGATCGCCAAGCGCACCAACAACAAGTACACGATGGAGGTCTTCCCGGCCTCCGCGCTCGGCAACGAGCCGCAGATCAACCAGGCCCTGCCGCTCGGCACGATCGACATCATCTACACCGGCACGGCCTTCGCCGGCGCGTCCTACAAGCCGCTGGCGATCTCCAACGCGCCCTACATCTTCCGCGACTTCGACCACTGGAAGGCCTATCGCGACAGCCCGCTGTTCAAGGAGCTGGCCGACGGCTACGACAAGGCGACGGGCAACAAGATCGTCGCGCTGACCTACTACGGCGCGCGCCACGTCACCGCCAACAAGGCGATCAACACCCCGGCGGACATGAAGGGCATGAAGCTGCGCGTGCCGCAGGCCCCGCTGTTCCTGATGTTCACCAAGTCGGTGGGCGCCAACGCGACGCCGATCGCCTTCGCCGAGGTTTACCTGGCGCTGCAGCAGAACACGGTCGACGGGCAGGAGAACCCGCTGCCGACGATCCTGGCCAAGAAGTTCTACGAGGTGCAGAGCCACATCGTCCTGAGCGGGCACATCATCGAAAGCCTGGTGACGGTGATCGGCGCGCCGCTGTGGGGCAAGCTGTCGGCCGACGAGAAGAAGACCTTCGAGGCGGTGTTCGCCGAGGCCGCGGGCCGCGCCACCAACGCCATCCGCGAATCCGAGCAGAAGCTGCCGGAGGAGTTCAAGAAGATGGGCAAGACGGTGGTGACGCCCGACGTGAAGGCCTTCCGCGAGGCGGCCGTGCCGTTGCACAATGACGCCAATTCCGGCGCCGGCTGGACCAAGGACCAGTACGACCGGCTGCAGAAGCTGGGCCTGTAGCGGGCAGGGCGCGGGAAGGCGCGGATGGCCTTCCCCGCCGGCGCGACGGGGAGGGGACTGAGGTGAGCGAGAATCCGCCGGAAGTGGTCGGCGGCGAAACCGTCGCCGCGTTCGAAGAAGACCTCAATCACGTCGACCTGCGGCAGTACGGAATCGAAGACTGGATCACCTTCGTCCTGTTCTGGGCGCTGACGATCGTCGTCTTCCTGCAATTCTTCACCCGCTACATCCTCAACGACTCCCTGGCCTGGACCGAGGAGATCGCGCGCTATCTGCTGATGGTCGTGACGTTCATCGGCTGCGGCATGGCGGTGCGCCGCATGACCCATATCCACGTCGAGTTCTTCTATCTCTATCTGCCGCCGCGCGTGGGTTTCTGGCTGTCGACACTCGTCGACCTGATCCGCCTCGCCTTCTTCGCCTACTGCACCTGGCTCGCGTGGAAGGTCGCGGTGATCATGCATGGACAGCGGATGGTGGTATTCGACCTGCCGCTGTCCTGGGTGTTCGGGCCGGTGGTGCCGGGCTTCGCCATCGCGACGATCCGCTCGCTGCAGGTCGCGGTCCGTCACTGGCGCACGGGCGAAAGCCCGTTGACCCGCACCGCCGCCGAGGGACGCCGGCAATGACGCTGTTCCTCTTTGTCACGTTCCTGCTGGCAATGCTGATCGGCGTGCCGGTGGCGGTCGCGCTGGGCGGATCCTCGATGCTTTACGTGATCGGCGCGGGCACGGTGCCGGACCTTGTGGTGGTCCACCGCATGGTCAGCGGCGTCGACAGCTTTCCGTTGCTCGCCGTGCCTTTCTTCATCATGGCGGGCAGCCTGATGAATACGGCGGGCATCACCGAGCGGATCTACGACTTCGCGCTCGCTCTGGTTGGTTGGCTGAAGGGCGGGCTCGGCCACGTCAACGTGGTGGGCTCGGTCATCTTCGCCGGCATGTCGGGCACGGCGGTGGCCGACGCCGGCGGCCTCGGCAACATCGAAATCAAGGCGATGCGCGACCACGGCTACGATGTCGAATTCGCCGTCGGCATCACCGGCGCATCCTCCACGATCGGCCCGATCATCCCGCCCTCGCTGCCGATGGTGATCTACGGCGTCATGGCCAACACCTCGATCGGCCAGCTTTTCGCCGCCGGCTTCATCCCCGGCCTCCTGATGGCGGCGACGATGATGGTGATGGTCGCCTACTATGCTCATACCCGCGGCTTTCAGCGCGACATGGTGTTCTCGTGGACCACGCTCGGCTGGGCGTTCGGCGAACTGGTCGCGGTGCTGCTGACCGGCTATATCGCCTACGAGCTGTGGTTCGACGAGAGCCTCAAATCCTGGCCGCTGTGGTTTCGGGGACCGGCGCCGCTGGTGTTCCTGGCGGGCTGCGCGCTGGTGCCCAGGTTCCGCGCCTATCTGCCGCTCCTGACGCCGGTCCTGCTGATCGGCGGCATGAGCACCGGCGCCTTCACGCCGACCGAGGCGGCGATCGCGGCCGCGGTCTACGCGATCTTCCTCGGCATGGTCGTATACCGCACGCTCACCTGGCGCGGCCTGCTCCGCGTCAGCATGGAGACGATCGAGACCACGACGATCATCCTTCTGATCGTCGCCGGCGCGTCGATCTTCGGCTGGCTCATCACCACCAGCCGCGTCACCGACAACATCGCCGACATCGTGCTGTCGATCACCGACACGCAATGGATCGTGCTGCTGCTGGTCAATCTCTTCCTGCTGATCGTCGGCTGCTTCATGGAGACGATCGCGGCGATCACCATCCTGGTGCCGGTCCTGCTGCCGCTGATGACCAAGATCGGCGTCGATCCGGTGCATTTCGGCCTGATCATGGTCTTGAACCTGATGATCGGGCTGCTGACCCCGCCCGTGGGAATGGTGCTCTACATCCTTGCGCGGGTGGCCAAGATATCCTTCGACCGGGCGACCCGGGCCTGCGCGCCGTTCCTGGTGCCCTTGCTGGTCACGTTGGTGCTGGTAACCTACATACCCTCCCTGTCCTTGTGGCTGCCCACGATGTTCTACCGATGAACGACATTGCCGCCGCGCGTGCGCGGCTCTCCCCCGACGAGGTCGCGCGCTATCGCGCCGAGGGCTACGTGATCCCGCGCTGGTGCTTGGCCCCGGCGAAGCTCGCTTTCCTGCGCGCGGCGCTGGATCGGCTGCTGGCCGACAACCCGACCATCCGGCCCGAGAAGCTGATCAGCGCCCATATCAGGAAGGGGCCGGAGAACACGCGCGGGAACGACGCCTTCCTGGAGTTCGCGCACGACCGGGACCTGCTGGACATCGTCGAGCAGGTGCTCGGCCCCGACATCATCCTGTGGGGCTGCCAAGTGTTCTGCAAGCCGGCGGGCGACGGGATGGAAGTGCCGATGCACCAGGACGGGCGCTACTGGCCGATCCGGCCGCTGGCGACCTGCACCGCCTGGATCGCGATCGACGACAGCCGGCCCGAGAACGGCTGCATGCGGGTGATCCCCGGTTCGCACCGCCAGGGCCATGTCTACGAGCACCGCAAGGACACGCGGCCGGACCTGGCGCTCGACCTGGTGCTCGAGGACGGGCAGCTCGATCCCGCCGCCGCGCGCGATGTCGAGTTGGAGGCCGGGCAGTTCTCGCTGCACGATGTTTACCTGGTGCACGGCTCCAACCGCAACCGCTCGACCAAGCGGCGGGCGGGGGTGGCGATCCGTTACATGCCCGCCACCTCGCGGTTCGACCGCACGCTGCTTCAGCGCCAGACGCGCAACGAAGGCTACGTGGTGGATTTCACCACCCGGCCGATCTGGCTGGTGCGCGGCCGGGACCGGGCGGGCAACGACTTCCGGGTCGGCAAGGGCTGACGCCAGGGCGATTGAAGCGCCCCCGCGCGCTCTATAGAATCGCCGCCAATCGCATACATCCGGAATTGGGGAGAGAGATCTGATGGCCAAGACGCGCCGCAAACTGAGGTCGACCGAGTGGTTCGGCAAGATGGACCGCGATGGCATGGCCCATCGCAGCTGGACCAAGAACATGGGCATCCCGCACCACCTGTTCGACGGGCGGCCGGTGATCGGCATCGCCAATTCCTGGTCGGAGTTGACGCCCTGCAACGCGCATTTCCGCGACATCGCCGAGCACGTGAAGCGCGGGGTCTACGAGGCCGGCGGCTTCCCGCTCGAGTTCCCCACCTTCTCGACCGGCGAGGTGCTGATGCGCCCGACGGCCATGCTGTTCCGCAACCTGATGAGCATGGATGTCGAGGAAACGCTGCGCTCCACGCCGCTCGACGGCGTCGTGCTGCTGGCGGGCTGCGACAAGACCACGCCGGCCCAGCTCATGGGCGCGGCCTCGGTCGACCTGCCGACCCTCTTGGTGTCGGGCGGGCCGATGTTGAACGGGCGGTGGCGCGACCAGACCATCGGCTCGGGCACGCATGTATGGAAGCTGAGCGAGATGGTGCGCGCGGGCGAATTGTCGCTGGCCGACTTCATGGGCGCGGAGGCCTGCATGTCGCGCTCGGCCGGGCACTGCATGACGATGGGCACGGCGTCCACGATGGCCAGCATGGCCGAGGCGCTGGGCATCGCGCTGTCGACCAATGCGGCGATCCCGGCGGTCGATTCGCGCCGCTACGTGCTGGCGCACATGGCCGGCCGGCGGATCGTCGAGATGGTGCACGAGGACCTGGTGCTGTCGAAGATCCTCACGCGCAAGGCGTTCGAGAACGCGATCCGCGTCAACGCCGCGATCGGCGGGTCGACCAACGCGGTGGTGCACCTGCTGGCCATCGCGGGCCGGGTCGGCGTCGACCTGAAGCTGAAGGATTTCGACGAGCTGGCGCACGACCTGCCTTGCATCGTCAACCTGATGCCCTCGGGCAAGTACCTGATGGAGGACTTCTACTACGCCGGCGGCCTGCCCATGGTGATGAAGGAGATGGGCAAGAACCTGCACCGCGACGCGCTGACCGTCAGCGGCCGGACGATGGGCGAGGAGATCGCCGACGCCGAATGCTGGAACCGAGACGTCATCTTCAACTGGGACAAGCCGTTCAAGAAGAAGGCCGGCATCGCGGTGCTGCGCGGCAACCTCTGCCCGGACGGAGCGGTCATCAAGCCGTCGGCGGCGACGCCCAAGCTGCTCAAGCACCGCGGCCGCGCCGTGGTGTTCGAGGACATCGAGCATTGCCGGCAGCGCACCGACGATCCCAAGACGGACATCGACGAGAACTGCATCATGGTGCTGAAGAACTGCGGGCCCAAGGGCTATCCGGGCATGGCCGAGGTCGGCAACATGCCGCTGCCGCCCAAGATCCTGAAGAAGGGCATCACCGACATGGTGCGAATCTCCGACGCGCGCATGTCGGGCACGGCCTACGGCACGGTGGTCCTGCACATGGCGCCCGAGGCGGCCGTCGGCGGCCCGCTGGCGCTGGTCAAGGAAGGCGACATGATCGAGCTCGACGTGTCCAAGCGCCGGCTGCACCTGGACGTCGCGGAGGACGAGCTGCGGCGCCGCCGCGCCAACTGGAAGCCGCCCAAGCCCTATCTCGACCGCGGCTACGCCAAGCTCTACACCGACCATGTCATGCAGGCGGACAAGGGCGCCGATCTGGACTTCCTCGTGGGCAAGAGCGGACGCTTCGTCCCGCGCGAGAACCACTAGCGGCCGCATTCCGGTGTGGCTCGCCGTCGATGCCGCCGGTCAGCGCATATGCGCCTGGCCGGTCGGCGCCGACGGCCCGGCGCAGGTGCCGGTCGCGGTGGAACGGCTGGACCTGCTGCCGGCGTCGCCGGCGCCGGTGGTGATCGACGGATCGCCGGATGCGCCTGTCCTTGCCTGCCCGTTCGCGATCGATAGCCTTAGAGGCGCGGTCCGGCACGCTGGCGGCCGGCATGTCTTGCCGTTGCTTCGCGACGCCGGGGCCGAAGCGGGCGCGGCCCGCCTGGTCGGGGCGCTGGAGCTGGCGCGCTGGCGCGACGCGCCCGCGCGCGGGCGGCTGGTGGGGATCTGCGGCGCGGATGGCGCGATGCGATGGGGTTTCGCCCGCGACGGGCGCATCGAGCGCCTGCGCGCGACGGCGACCGGGGCGGCGCTGGGCGACTTGCTGCGCCGCACCACAGCGCAAGGCGCCGCCGACGAGGATGATGACGTCGCCTTTGAACGCGGCTTGAGCATTGCCGAGGACGCCCGCGATCTTGAAGCCGATCTCGACCGGGTGATGGGCGAGGGGGGCAGCGGCCGGCTCCGCGGCGGCGCAGTCGGGGCCACCCTGGCCGGCGTGCTGGTCGGCCACGATGCGGCGCACGGGCTGCGGCTGTGCCGGCTGGGCGCGCCGGTCCTGTTGGTGGGTGAAGGCTTGCTTGCCGACCGTTATGCAACCGCGCTGGGGCGGTTCGGGGTCGCCGCCCGGCGGTTCGCCTCCCTTCGCGCGCTGGTGGCGGGATGCCGATTGCTCGCCGGCATGTCGGATTCCGATTGCGAAGGCGGTTCGGCGCACTAGTATGACATCATACGAACTGGCCCGCCGGCAGCGCCGGCGCGGCCGGCTGGCGCAAGACCGGGATCCGAAGAGATCGCCGGCACAGGGATGGAGATTCGGCCCGCATGGCTTCCGTTGACGTTCGCAAGGTATTCAAGCGCTTCGGCAGCGTCGAGGTCGTTCACGGCATCGACGTGACGATCGAGGAGGGATCCTTCGTCGTGCTGCTGGGGCCGTCGGGATGCGGCAAGTCGACCTTGCTGCGCATGATCGCGGGGCTGGAGGAGATCACGTCGGGCGAGATCGCGATCGGCGGCAAGGTCGTGAACAACGTGCCGCCCAAGGACCGGGACATCGCCATGGTGTTCCAGAACTACGCGCTCTATCCGCACATGAAGGTCTACGACAACATGGCCTTCGGCCTGAAGCTGCGCGGCGCGGAGAAAGCCACGATCGACCAGAAGGTCCGCCAGGCGGCGACGATCCTCAACCTGACCGAGTACCTGGACCGCTTCCCGCGCCAGCTCTCGGGCGGCCAGCGCCAGCGCGTGGCGATGGGGCGCGCGATCGTGCGCGATCCGCAGGTCTTCCTGTTCGACGAGCCGCTGTCCAACCTCGACGCCAAGCTGCGCGTGCAGATGCGCACCGAGATCCGCGAGCTGCACCAGCGCCTGAAGTCGACCTCGGTCTACGTGACGCATGACCAGATCGAGGCCATGACGATGGCGGACAAGATCGTGGTGATGCGCGACGGCCATATCGAGCAGTCGGGCGCGCCGCTGGAAGTCTATGACCGGCCGAACAATCTGTTCGTCGCGGGCTTCATCGGCTCGCCGGCGATGAACCTGGTCGAAGGCACGGTCAAGCGCGCCAACGGCGCCACCCAGGTCGTGACCGCCGATGGCGTGTCGCTGCCGGCCGGCGCCAACGCGGTCGCGGCCGAGGGCTCCAAGGTGATCTACGGCATCCGCCCCGACCATATCGCGCTCGCCAACGGGGGCGCGTCGCTGGATGTCGAGGTGGCGGTGGTCGAGCCGACCGGCGCCGAGACGCTGGTGGTCGGCAAGCTCGGCAAGACCGATATCCAGGCCGCATTCCGCGAGCGCCATGCCTTCAAGCCGGGCCAGCGCGTGCCGATGACGCCGATGCTCGACAAGGTGCACCTGTTCGACGCGGGATCCGGCCGGCGCCTGGGGTGAGGGCCGCGCTGTCCCGGCGACCGGTTGTGAATTTTTTGCTGCAACAAGAAACCCTGGAGGAAACCCGATGACAAAAATCACTCGTCGTGACGCCCTGATTGTCGGTGCCGGCGCCGTCGCCGGAACGACGCTGGGCGTGCCGCAAGCCTGGTCGCAGGCGCCGACCCTGGAACTGAAGGTGGAGAAGGGCGCCAGTCTGCGCGTTCTCCGCCCCTCGAAGTTCGTGCAGGGCGACGAGACGCAGTGGCTGGAGAACTCCAAGAAGTACACCGAGAAGACCGGCGTGCAGGTCAAGGTCGAAAGCGAGAGCTGGGAAGACCTGCGGCCGAAGGCGGCGGTTGCAGCCAACGTCAACAAGGGGCCGGACATCGTCTATGGCTGGCACGACGACGCGCACCAGTATCCCGAGAAGCTGGTCGACGTGACCGACGTGGCGAACTACCTCGGCGCCAAATACGGTGGCTGGTACGATGTCTGCAAGAAGTACTCGATGCGCGGCAACCGCTGGATTTCCGTGCCGCTCGGCGCCGCCGGCTCGAAGATGGTCTATCGCGTGTCCTGGCTCAAAGAGGCGGGCTTCGACAAGGTGCCGGGCGACATGCCGGGCTTCCTGAAGCTCTGCCAGGCGTTGAAGGCGAAGGGCCATCCGGCGGGCTTCGCGCTCGGCAACGCGGTGGGCGATGCCAATGGCTGGTGCCACTGGCTGATCTGGTCGTTCGGCGGCAAGATGGTCAACGAGAAGGACCAGGTCGTCATCAACAGCCCCGAGACCATCGCGGCGCTGGAATACGCCAAGCAGCTCTACGAGACGTTCATTCCCGGCACGCTATCGTGGAACGACGTGTCGAACAACAAGGCGTTCCTCGACAGCCAGCTCGGCATCACCAACAACGGCATCTCGATCTACTATGCCGCCAAGAACGCGACCGACCCGGCGATCAAGGCGCTGGCGGCAGACATCGATCACGCCAACTACCCGATCGGGCCGGTCGGTAAGCCGACCGAGGTGAACCTGATCGTCCCGGCGATGGTGTTCAAGTACAGCAAGTACCCGAACGCGGCGAAGGACTACATCCGCTTCATGATGGAGAAGGAGCAGTACGAGCCGTGGCAGGACGCCTCGATCGGCTACTTCAGCCAGCCGCTGAAGTACTACGAGAACAGCAAGATCTGGACGGTCGATCCCAAGCACACGCCGTACCGCGACACGCTCAAGAACATGCTGTGGACCGGCTATGCCGGCACGCCGGGCTATGCCTCGGCCGCCGTTCTGGCCGACTACATCATGGTCAACATGGTGGCCCAGGCGGCCTCGGGCGCGAAGTCGCCCAAGGACGCGGCGGCAGAGGCGCAGAAGCGCGCCGAGCGCTACTACAAGGTCTGACCGCTTCGCGGGTGACGTCCCCCGACGCTTCGCCGGCAATGGCGGAGCGTCGGGGCGCGCGGCCCGGGACAAGGGAACAACCGCGTGGCAGCAACCGCAACCGCCCTCGATCCGCGATCGGGCGCCGCGCTCGAGAAGCTCGGGCGCTGGCTCGACAACCGCACGGTCCTGTCCGTGCTGTTCATGTTTCCCGCCGCCTCGATCCTGCTGGTGTTCCTGACCTATCCGTTGGCCCTTGGCGTCTGGATGGGATTTACCGACGTCAAGATCGGCCGCCCCGGCATCTTCATCGGGCTCGAGAACTACATCTCGCTCTTCAATGACGGGGTGTTCCTGCTGTCGGTGTTCAATACGATCGTCTACACGGTCGTGGCGACGATCTTCAAATTCGGGCTCGGCCTGTGGCTGGCCTTGCTGCTGAATCATACGATCCCGTTCAAGGCCTATGTGCGCGCCTTCGTCCTTTTGCCTTACATCATTCCGACCGTTCTGTCGGCGATCGCCTTCTGGTGGATCTACGATGCGCAGTTCTCGATCATCTCCTGGGGGCTCAGCCAGTTCGGCCTGATTGACAGATACATCGATTTCCTCGGCGTGCCGTGGAATGCGCGGTGGTCGGTGATCGCCGCCAACGTCTGGCGCGGCATCCCGTTCGTCGCGATCTGCCTGCTGGCGGGGCTGCAGACCATATCGCCGTCGCTCTACGAGGCGGCGGCGCTTGACGGCGCCAATTCCTGGCAGCGCTTCCGCCACGTGACCGTGCCGATGCTGATGCCGATCCTGGCGGTGGTGCTGACCTTCTCCGTGCTGTTCACCTTCACCGACTTCCAGCTCATCTACGCGATCACCCGCGGCGGACCGCTGAACGCGACCCACCTGATGGCGACGCTGGCGTTCCAGCGCGCGATACCGGGCGGCCAGCTTGGCGAGGGCGCGGCGATCGCGACCGCCATGATCCCCTTCCTCGTCGGCGCCACCATCTTCAGCTACTACGGGCTGCAGCGGCGCAAGTGGCAGCAGGGAAGCCAGGATGACTGACGCGGCCAAGGACGCCGCCATGTCTCCGGCCGCCGCGATCAGCGACTCGACCGGCATGGGCTATCTGCAGACCCTGCCGCGGCGGCTGGTGACGGTCTACCTGCCGCTGTCGATCTTCCTGTTCGTCCTGCTGTTCCCGTTCTATTGGATGGGCGTCACGACGTTCAAGCCGAACGACGAGCTCTACAACTTCTCGAACAACAATCCCTTCTGGGTCCGCAACCCGACGCTCGCCAACATCGAGAAGCTGCTGTTCCAGACCGACTATCCAGAATGGCTGCTGAACACGATGGTGATCGCGATCACCGCGACCTTCCTGTCGATCTTCGCCAGCGTGCTGGCGGCCTATGCGATCACGCGCCTGCGCTTCCGCGGGGCGCCGACGGTGGGTCTGCTGATCTTCCTCGCCTACCTGGTGCCCCCCAGCATCCTGTTCATCCCGCTGGCGACGATCGTATATGGCGTCGGCATCTACGACACCAACTGGGCGTTGATCCTGACCTATCCGACCTTCCTGATTCCGTTCTGCACCTGGCTCTTGATGGGGTATTTCAAGTCGATCCCCTACGAGCTCGAGGAATGCGCGCTGATCGACGGCGCCACGCGCATCCAGATCCTGCTGAAGATCACCCTGCCTCTGGCGATTCCCGGCCTGATCTCGGCCTTCATCTTCGCCTTCACCCTGTCGTGGAACGAGTTCATCTATGCGCTGGCCTTCATTTCGTCATCGGAACAGAAGACCGTTCCCGTGGGCGTACTGACCCAGCTCGTCGAGGGCGACGTGTACCACTGGGGCTCGCTGATGGCGGGCGCGCTGCTGGGATCGCTGCCGGTGGCGATCTTCTACTCGTTCTTCGTCGAGCACTATGTCGCGTCGCTCACGGGCGCGGTCAAGGAATAGCCGCACGGCCCTTCACCACCCGCTCGCGGTGCAGCAGGTAGAGCCCGCTCGCCACCACGATCGCGCCGCCCAGCAGCACCCAGGGCGACGGCACGTTGCCGAACACCGTGTAGCCCAAGAGCGGCATCCAGATGATCTGCGTGTAGGTGAACGGCGCCAGGATCGGCGCCGGTGCGTAGGCATGGGCGACCGTCAGCAGCCAGTGCCCCAACCCGCCAAGCAGCCCGATCGCCAGCATCAGCGGGATGCCGATGCCCTGCGGCGCGACCCAGTCCAGCGGCATCAGCGGCGTGGTTGCGGCCATGCCCACCAGGGCGGCGTAGAGCTGGGCTGTGTGCGGGCTGTCGGCCGCGGCCAGCTTGCGCGTGAGGATCTGGTAGAACGCGCCGCACAGCGCGACCAGGCAGGAGATTCCGGCCGCCCAGTGGACGATGCCGAGACCGGGGCGGATGACGATCAGCACGCCGACCAGACCGACGGCGATCGCAGCCAGGCGGCGCGGGCCGATCCGCTCGCCGAGCAGCGGCACGGACAGGATGGCGACCAAAAGCGGCGTGGAGAAATAGATCGACGCGGTCTCGGCGAGCTGCAGGTAGCGCAGCGCCAGGAAATTCAGCGACGTCGCCACCAGCAGCAGGCTGCCGCGCAGCAGTTGCAGCAGCGGGTGGGCGGAGCGCCAGGGCCGCTGGCGCCAATGCGCGAACACGAACAGCACGGCGATCAGCCCGTGTCCGGCATAGCGCGCCCACACCACCTGGGCCATCGGATGGCTCTGGCCCAGCAGCTTCGCCGTCGTGTCGAGCAGCGAGAACAGCACGAACGCGCCCGCCATCAGCATGATCCCGCGCAGCGTGTCCTGGACGGGCAGGGTGCGGACCGCGATCGCGGACGTCATGTCTGGCGCTTCCGTGGCCCCGGCGCCGGCGCTTGTTTGCCGTCCGGGCGGTGGATATTGTCGGCCTCCAAGATCGTAGGATCACAAACCGCCCGGGGCCTCGGGTCAACCGGTATTGGGGAATGGGACGCATGCATGTCGTGATCACCGGTGGTGCCGGTTTTTTGGGCCAGAAGCTGGCGCGCAAGCTGCTTTCCGGTGCAACGATCATCGGGCCCGCAGGCAAGCCGGCCGAGGTTTCGCGCCTCACGCTGTTCGATGTGGTGGCGCCCGCCGCCGATATCGCCCGGGACAAGCGGGTGCGCGCGGTCACCGGCGACATCGGCGACAAGGCGACCGTTGACGGCTTGGTGGCGGGCGAGGCCGCCAGCGTTTTCCATCTGGCCGCCGTGGTCAGCGCCGGCGCCGAAGCCGATTTCGACCTCGGCGTGCGCGTCAATCTGGACGGCACGCGCCACGTGCTCGAGGCCTGCCGCCGCCTGCCGCGGCCGCCGCGCGTCGTGTTCACCAGTTCGGTCGCGGTCTACGGCGGCGACATGCCCAAGGTGATCCAGGATGACACGCCGATGACGCCGCAAACCTCCTACGGCGCGCAGAAGGCGATGGGCGAGTTCATGATCAACGACATGAGCCGCAAGGGCTTCATCGACGGCCGCGCGCTGCGCCTGCCGACCATCGTTGTGCGCCCCGGCAAGCCCAACAAGGCGGCCTCGACCTGGGCCAGCTCGATCATCCGCGAGCCGCTGCAGGGCGACGCGGTCGAATGCCCGGTCGACCCGTCGACCGAGATGTACGTGCTGTCGCCCCGGCGCATGGTGGAATCCTTCCTGCACGCGCACGACCTGCCGGCCGAGCGCTTCGGGTTCAGCCGCGCGCTGTTCCTGCCCGGCCTCACCATCCCCGTGACCGCGATGCTGGATGGGCTGAAGAAGGCCGGCGGCCAGGCGGCGGTCGACAAGGTCAGGTTCGTGCCGGACGCCAATATCCGCCGCATCGTCGCCGGCTGGCCCATGCGCTTCAATCCCGCGCGCGCGAAATCGCTAGGGTTCAAGGCCGACGACAATTTCGACCAGATCGTCCAGGGCTTCGTAGAGGACGATTTGCGCCGCAACGTCGCGTGAACGAGCACAAGCCGATCAACATCTCCAGCGCCAGCACCGAGGAGATCGGCCGGCGCATGGCGAATTTCGGCGCCACGCCCTTCACGCTGGACGGGTGGCGCTACGCCTCGGTCGAAAGCTTCTATGTCGGGCTGAAGTTCCTGGACGACGCCGAGCGCCGCCGGATCGCCAAGCTGCCGGCGCGCGATGCCTACGCCTACGGCAAGGGCAGCACGTTGACGGAAACCGAGTATCAGGACCGCCGCTTTGCCCTGGGCGGGTCCGAGCATCACGCGCTGATCGCCCGCGCGATCCGCGCCAAGCTGGCCGAGCATCCCAAACTCGCGCGCGACTTCGCCGCCACGCATCCCCGCCCGATCATCCACGACACCGGCCGGCCGGAACGGCCCGGCACCTTCATGCCGGCGGCGGCGCTGTGCCGCATCCTGACCGCGCTGCGCGACGAGCTGGTGGCGAACGGCGGCGTCCTCTGCAACGAACCGGCGTGACACGGGCGCCAGTGTTGTTCCCGCTTCGGGCCGTCGATATGCTCGCCCGCCGGGACTGGTTTCCAAGGAACCCCTCCACATGATTCCCCTGCCGTTTGCCAAGGCCGAGTACCAGCAGCGCCTGCAGCGCGTGCGCCAGCGCATGGCCGAGCGCGGCATGGACCTGCTGGTGGTGACCGATGTCGCCAACCAGCACTATCTGACCGCCTATGACGGCTGGTCGTTCTACACGCCGCAGGTCGTGCTGGTGCCCGTGGAGAGCGAGCAGCCTTACTGGATCGGCCGCGCGATGGACGCGGCGGGCGGCAAGCTGACGGCGTGGATGGACAGCAGCCACGTGCTGGGCTTTCCCGAGGACCACGTGCAGCAGCTCGATCGCCATCCCATGGACTGGATCGCCGGCTGGATTCGCGACAAGGGCTGGGGCAGGCGGCGCATCGGCGTGGAACTCGAAAGCTACTTCTATTCGCCGAAGGCGCATGCGCGGCTGACCGCGGGATTGCCGGACGCGACGATCCTCGACGCCGACCTGCTGGTGAGCTGGCTGCGCGCGAAGAAGTCGCCGTCGGAGATCGAGTACATGCGCCGCGGCGCGCGGCTGGCCGAGGCGGCGATGCGCGCGGCCTACGAGACGATCGCGCCGGGAGTGAGGGAATGCGACGCGGTGGCGAAGATCTACGCCGCCGAGACCGGCGGGCATCCGGATTTTGCCGGCGATGTCACCGCCCTGCCGCCGACCATCCTGGCCGGCGAGAATTCCTCGGCTCCGCATATCCTGTGGGGCAGCCGTCGGTTCGAGGCCACCGAGACGGTGGCGCTGGAACTCGCCGGCGCGTGCCGGCACTACACCGCGGGCCTGGCGCGCACGATGCAGCTCGGCAAGCCGACGCCGAAGTTCCTCGATACCGCCAAGGCGGTACTCGAAGGCATGCAGGCGGTAGTCGACTTCACCCGCGCCGGCGTCACCGGCGAGCAGGTCGAGGCGGCGTGGCGCGCGGTCATCGCGCGCTACGGGCTGAAGAAGGAATCGCGCATCGGCTATGCCATCGGCATTGCCTATCCGCCGGACTGGGGCGAGCACACGATCAGCCTGCGCCAGGGCGACAAGAGCGTGCTGGAGGCGGGCAACACCGTGCACTGCATCCTTGGCATGTGGATGGACGGCTGGGGCATGGAGGTCAGCGAGACCATCCTGGTGACGGACAGGGGGTGCGAATGCCTGACGAACTTCCCGCGCGACGTGTTCTTCAAGTAAGCCGATGACCAAGCCGTCGAAAGTCTCGTGCAACGTCGACCTGGCCAAGGCCGGCAAGCAGGTCGGCTTCCTCGCCGCGCCGCATTCCCGCAACGATTCCGGCTGGGGTTCCGCGCGCTTTCCCCTCGCCGTGATCCGGAACGGCAGCGGCCCCACGGTCTTCTTCACCGGCGGCAACCATGGCGACGAGTACGAAGGCCCGATCGCGCTGACCCGGCTGATCCAGAACCTCGACCCCGCCAGGGTCCAGGGCAGTGTGATCGTCATGCCTTACCTGAACGCGCCGGCCGTGGCGGCCGGCGCGCGGCTGTCGCCGATCGACGGCGTCAACATGAACCGCGCCTTCCCGGGCGAGCGCGACGGCACGGTCACGCGGATGATCGCCGACTACCTGACCCGCCATGTCCTGCCCCGGGCCGACGTGGTGTGCGACATCCATTCCGGCGGCAAGACCATGTATTTCTCGCCGTTCGGCGCCATTCACGACCTGGACGACAAGGCGCTGATGAAGCGCGCGCAGGAGGCGCTGGTGGCCTTCGACCCGCCCATTGCGCTGATCCTGCGCGAACTCGACGCCGAGGGCATGATCGACAGCGAGGTCGAGGGCAAGGGCAAGGTCTTCGTCACGACCGAGCTGGGCGGCGGGGGCACGACCACGCGGGCGACGCTTGACGTGGCCGAGCACGGCATCATGAACCTGCTGAAGCATTTCGGCGTGCTCGAAGGCAAGCCCGTGCGGCGCGCCAGCCGCGGCCTGGCGCCGTCGCGGATGATGACGATGCCCGACGCGGCATATGTCATCGCCGATCACGGCGGGCTCCTGGAGATGCTCGTGGACATCGACCAGGCGGTCCGCGAGGGCCAGGAGATCGCCCGCATCTACCAGGTCGATCGCCCGGGCGAGGCGCCCGTCGTCTATCGTGCGAGTTGCGACGGCGTGCTGCTCGGCCGCGCGCATCCCTGCCTGATCAAGCCGGGCGATTTCCTGGCGATGGTGGCGCAGCAAGCCTGACCGTCGACCTCAAGCCATGTCCACCATGCCGCCGTCCACGACCAGCATGTGGCCGTTGACGAAGGAGCCGGCGGGGCTTGCCAGGAACACCGCCGCGCCGCCGATCTCCGGCGGCTTTGCCCAGCGGCCGAGCGGCACGCGGCTCTTCACCCAGGCCGTGAAATCCGGGTTCTGCGTCAACGCCGTGTTCATCTCGGTCTCGAAGAAGCCGGGACAGATCACGTTGCACGTCACGCCCTTGGGTCCCAGCTCGACCGCCAGTGTCTTGCACAGCCCGGCCAGTCCCGCCTTGGCGGCCGTGTAGCCGTGGATGGTCGGCCGGGCCACGATGCCCATGATCGACCCGGTCATGATGATGCGCCCCGCGCCGCGCGGGATCATGGCGCGCGCCGCCTCGCGCGCCAGCACGAAGCAGGCCGTCAGGTTGGTGTCGATGACGCGCTGGAAGTCCTCGGTCTTCCATTCCAGCAGCGGCACGCGATGCTGGATGCCGGCGTTCAGCACGGCGGCATCCAGGCGCCCATGCTTCCGGGCGATCGCCGCCACGGCCTTGGTCGCGGCGTCGAAATCGCTGACGTCGAAGGGCGCTGTCTCCGCCTTCAAGCCCCGCGCCTTCAGCTTCGCCGCCGCCGCGTCCAGGGTCTTCGGGTCGCGCCCGTTCAGCACCACGGTGCCGCCGGCCTCGGCCATCGCCGTCGCCATGGCCAGGCCCAGGCCACGGCTGCCGCCGGTGACCAGGGCGACGTGGTCCTTCAACGAGAACAGGTCGGACATGGGCTTCCCCCGATTTGCGCCGGGCGGACTCATAGCACGCGGCCGGCTATACTGCGACCCAAGCCGCGCTCAGCCGTGACGCTAAAGGGGGAAACATGCTCGACTTGCCGTTCCAGTCCGCCAAGCAGCTTGCGTCCGCGATCCGGCGCAAAAAGATCGGTGCCGCCGAGCTGCTCGAGCTCTACATCGCGCGGATGGAAAAGTTCAACTCGAAGGTCAACGCGATCATCGCCACCGACCTGCCGGCCGCGCGCAAACGCGCCAAGGCGGCCGATGCGGCGCTGGCGCGCGGCAAGCCCTGGGGGCCGCTGCACGGCGTGCCGATGACGATCAAGGAATCCTTCGACGTTGTGGGCATGCCCACGACCTGGGGCGTACCCGAGCTGAAGGACAATTTTCCCAAGCGCAACGCCATCGCGGTGGATCGCTTCCTCGATGCCGGCGCAGTGCTGTTCGGCAAGACCAACGTGCCGATCTACCTGGCGGACTGGCAGAGCTACAACGCGATCTACGGCACGACCAACAATCCCTGGGACGTGACGCGCACGCCCGGCGGCTCGTCGGGCGGCTCGTCGGCGGCGCTGGCGGCCGGGCTGACGGGCATCGAGGCGGGCAGCGATATCGGCTCGTCGATCCGCAATCCCGCGCATTACTGCGGCGTGTTCGGCCACAAGCCCACCTGGGGCATCTGCACGCCGCGCGGGCAGGCGATGCCGGGCATCGTCGCGGCATCGGATATCTCGGTGATCGGGCCCCTGGCGCGCTCGGCCGACGATCTCGACCTCGCGCTCAAGGTGATGGCGGGGCCCGACGACATCGATGGAACCGGGTGGAAGCTGGCCTTGCCGGCGCCGCCGAAGACCGCGTTCCGGCAGCTCAGGATCGCCGTCATGCTCGACGATCCGAACGCTGAGGTCGACCGCGAGGTGCAGGACCGCATCCAGGCCGTGGCGGATTTCCTGGCCAGGAAGAAGGCCAAGGTCAGCGACACGGCGCGGCCGGCGATCGACAACGCCGAACTGCAGCGCATCTATGTCCTGCTGCTGCGCGCCGCCACCTCGGCACGGCAGACAGACGCGATGTTCCAGCGCAACCAGGAGATCGCGCGGTCGCTGGAACCGGACGACGAGAGCTATTTCGCGCGCCTCACGCGCGGCAACGTCATGCAGCATCGCGACTGGCTGAGGCTCAACAACGCGCGCCACCACCTCCGACTCAAATGGGCCGCGTTCTTCCGCGACTACGACCTGCTGATCTGCCCGGTTGCGTCATCGGCGGCGTTTCCGCACGACCACGCCGGCGAGCGGCACGAACGCTTCATCGCCGTCAACGGCAAGCGCGTGCCGACGACGGACCAGCTCTTCTGGGCCGGGTATTCGGGCGTCGCCTTCCTGCCCTCGACGGTGGCGCCGGCCGGGTTCACGCCCTCGGGCCTGCCGGTTGGCGTGCAGATCATCGGCGCGCAATACATGGACCGCCAGTGCATCCAGCTCGCGCGGATGCTCGAACAGGAGTTCCAGCCCTTCGTGCCGCCGAAAGGCTGCGACTGACGAGCGCCGTCGCGAGCGCGTTATCGGCCGGCGCCGATCTCCTGGCGCGGCGGGTACTCCAGCGCCATCTGCGCGGAGGGCAGCGACCGGTCGAGGTCGTTGCGGATCGCCTGGAAGCGCGCCAACTCCGCGCCGGCCAGCTTCTCGCCCGTGGGGAACTTCACCGTCACCGGGTTGACCTGCTTGCCGTCGCGCATCACCTCGAAATGCAGATGCGGTCCGGTCGCGCGGCCGGTGGCGCCGACATAGCCGATCACCTGGCCC
The DNA here is from genome assembly GCA_020846275.1 of Alphaproteobacteria bacterium. Lineage (GTDB taxonomy): Bacteria > Pseudomonadota > Alphaproteobacteria > JAEULC01 > JAEULC01 > JAEULC01. The sequence continues at coordinate 1,763 of JADLEG010000073.1, read as the reverse complement.
TGGCGCACCCGCATCCCCTTCTTCAATCCGCGCCCATAGCCGCTCATATGCGCGTAAGCGGTGGCATAGGTGCCGGAATGCCTGACGCGGATGTAGCGGCCATAGCCCGACCGCTCGCCCAGGTCGTCCACCGTGCCGTCGCCGGCGGCGAAAATCGGCGTGCCGGTGGGCGCGCCGAAATCGACGCCGCGATGCATGATGCTGTAGCCGAGGATGGGATGCTCGCGCATGCCGAACCGCGAGGTCAGCCGCGCGCCGTCGATCGGCGTCTTCAGCAGCGCCTTGCGCACGCTGTGGCCGAGTTCGTTGTAGTAGTCGAGCCGCCCGCTCGAATCGTTGTAGCGGTAGAGGCGCAGGGTCTTGCCGCTCAGGGTCAAGGCCGCGTACATCACGTCGCCGCCGCGCACCAGCCTTCCGTCCGCCAGGTGGAAGCGCTCGTACATCAGGTCGAACCGGTCGCCCGGCTGGATGTCGCGCTGGAAGTCGACATCGAAGCTGAAGATGCGGATCATCTCGGTCATCACGCTGGCCGGGACGCCCGAGACCATGCCGGCGGCGAGCAGGCTGCCGCCAGTGATTTCGCCGTTGCTGCGCGCCACCAGACGGCTGACCTGCTTGGTCATGGCCTCGGCGACGAAGCCGCCCTCGGCCGCGGCGGTCACCTGCACCTCGCGGTCGATCGCGGCCGCCAGATTGACCCCCTGCAGGCGCCCGAGCGAGCGCGCGCGTCCCTCGGGGTCGTCGTCGGCCTGGAAGCGAAGCTGGATCTCGTGGCCGGGCTTCAGGTCGCGCGGGTCGAACACCTTGCCCAGGCTGTCCACCACCGCCTGCGCGTCGTTGCGGGGGACGCCGGCATCGACCAGCAGCCGCGCCAGGGTGTCGCCGCGCTGGGCCTTGACCGTCAGCAGGATCACCCCGCCGTCGGCGGGGGCCGCTTCATCGGTGGCGACCGCTTCGTTGATGATGGCCGCTGACGCGTCCTCGGCGGTCTGCGGCCTTGCCGGCAGCTGAGTGACCTCGTCCTTGGCGGCCGGCAGGGCGACCTCTGTCGCGGGCTCGGCCAGGGACAGGGTTGCGGTCCGATCGGCCGCGGGAACCGTCGATTCGGCCCCGCGTTGAGGCACCGGCAGCGCCGGCACCCCAGCCGCGACCGGAGCCGCCGGGGCCGGCGCGGCCGCGGCGGGACGTTCCGCGGCGGCCGGCGGGCGGCCCGGGACCGGCGCCCGGTCGAGCAGGTAAATCGCGAAAGCCCCGCTGGAGGCGGCGATCAGCAATCCGCACAGCGCCAAGGGCCGCAACGTCATGGCCTGGCGTTCCGCTGGTATGGCGGCAAGGACAGCCTCCTCTGGCGCAGGAATTGATCCCCTTCCGGCGGGTCTTTTTGCCCGCATTCCGGTCGATTGGTTAACGACCTTTGCGCAGCCCGGACTCGGCTGTCAACGAACCGAGCCGTGACCATGTGCAGTTGCCAAAGCCTGTGGCTGTCACGCCACAGGCGATTCGCTGATTCCCGTTGAATCGCAGGGGCTTGGGAATCGTCACCGTTTGTCAATAAAGCGTTTGACATTGCTCCGAGGCGAAGCGTATAAGCCGCGCCTGCCCCGGGTCCGGGGGTTCTTCTCCGACCCGGGTTTTTGATGTTTGAACGATTGAATCTGTGATGGAAGGGATACGTGGGCGGCGGGTGCTTTTGTATTTGTGCTTGGGCACCTGCTGTTTTTTGTATCTTTCGTTAGCGTTACGCTATGTGAGAGAGGAAAGGA
>JADLEG010000072.1 GCA_020846275.1 Alphaproteobacteria bacterium | reverse complement strand
TCACGATGAACCCGCCGAAGATGTTGACCGAGGCCAGGATGACCGCGACGAAGCCCATGATCTTCGAGAAGCTGATCGCCGCCGGGCCGGCCGCGATCATCGCGCCGACGATGATGACCGAGGACACGGCGTTGGTGACGCTCATCAAGGGCGAATGCAGTGCCGGCGTCACCCGCCATACCACGTAGTAGCCGACGAAGCAGGCCAGCACGAAAACCGTCAGCCCGATCACCAGCGGATCGGCCCCGCCATGGGCGGCGGCGGCGGCGGATTGCGCCAGCGTGCCGGCCTGCACCACGAGCTGGTCGGCCTGCTCGGCGAGGCCCCGCGCGGTGCGCGCTATGCCGGCGGCGTTGTTCTGGAATTGCGTCGGATCCATCGGTTTCCCCCTGCGCGCCCGTCAGGCCGCGGCGAAGTTCGGGTGCACGATCTTGCCCTCGTGCGTCAAAAGGCTGCCCTTCACCACCTCGTCGGCCAGGTCGAGCTTGAGCGCCTTGGTGGTCTTGTCGATCAGCGGCGTCAGGTAATTGACCAGGTTGCGGGCGTAGAGCGCGGTCGCGTCCACGGCGATGCGGCTCGGCACGTTGGTGTGGCCCACCAGCTTGACGCCGTGCTTCGTCACCACCTTGCCCACCTCGCTGAGCGGACAGTTGCCGCCCTGCTCGACCGCCAGGTCGACGATCACCGAGCCCGGCTTCATCGACTTCACCATGTCCTCGCTGACCAGCACCGGCGCCTTGCGGCCGGGGATCAGCGCGGTGGTGATGACGATGTCCTGCTTCTTGATCGTCTCGCCGATCAGCGCTGCCTGCTTGGCCTGGTACTCCTTCGACATCTCCTTGGCGTAGCCGCCCGCGGTCTGGGCCTGCTTGAACTCGTCGTCCATCACCGCCACGAAGGTGCCGCCCAGGCTTTCCACCTGCTCCTTGGTGGCGGGCCTGACGTCGGTCGCCGAGACGATGGCGCCGAGCCGCTTGGCGGTCGCGATCGCCTGCAGTCCCGCCACGCCCACGCCCATGATCAGCGCGCGCGCCGGCGGCACGGTGCCGGCCGCCGTCATCATCATCGGGAAGGCGCGGCCGAACTCGTAAGCCGCGTCGAGCACCGCGCGGTAGCCCGCGAGGTTGGCCTGCGAGGACAGCACGTCCATCGACTGCGCGCGGGTGATGCGCGGCACCAGCTCCAGCGCGATGGCCGAGATCCCGGCATCGGCATAGGTCTTGATCTGGTCCTTGCTGGCATAGGGCGCCAGCATGCCGATCAGCACCGCGCCCTTCTTCAGCCCGGCGAGCTCGTCGCCGCCCTCGGCCGCGGACATCGGCCGCTGCACCTTCAGCACCACGTCGGCATCGGCCACGGCGCTGGCGGCGTCCGGCGCGATCTTGGCGCCGGCGGCCGCGAAGGCCTCGTCGCCGATCGACGCCCCGGCGCCCGCGCCGGCCTCGACCGTCACCTCGAAGCCCAGCGCGATCAGCTTCTTGACCGAATCGGGCGTGGCGGCAGCGCGCGCCTCGCCTTCCCGACGCTCCTTCGGAATCGCGAGTTTCATGCCGATTCGGTTCCCCCCGTATGGTCGAGGGCGTCGAAACGCCCCTAAAACCGGCCTGGGCACGCCGCCGACGGCGCCCGACAGCCGGCCTTGGTCTAACAATGCCCTGTTAACAAAGCGTTGTGAAGGGGGCGCGGGCATCCTTCAAGATGCGCCCCGTCGGCGCTCCTCCGGATGACGGCAATTGGGAAACTCGTCATGGTGAGGAGGCTGCGCAGCAGCCGTCTCGAACCATGACCCTACGCCGGTGACCCTCCCCGTCATCCTCGCCATTCTCGCCGCCGCATTGCTGCACGCCACCTGGCACGCGCTGGTGAAGGCGAGCGGCGACCGCATCGTGGCGCTGGCGGGGATGAACCTGGTCAGCGGCGCGGTGGCGCTGGGATTCCTGCCCTTCGTGGCGATCCCCCGGCCCGAGGCGCTGGCGATCATCGCCGGATCGGTGCTGCTGCATGTCGGCTACAAGATCGGACTCGCCCTGCTCTACCGCCGCGCCGATCTCGGCCAGGCCTACCCGCTGGCGCGCGGCATGACCCCGGTGATGGCGACGGCGCTGGCCTTTGCGCTGCTGGGCGAAGTGCCGCAGCGCGGAGTGCTGCTGGGCGTGGCACTGGTCTCGCTCGGCGTGCTGCTGCTGGCGCACGATGGGGCGGGGCGGCGGCTTGGCGCATCGACGCTCGCCATCGCGGCGCTGACCGGGCTTGCCGTCGCCGCCTATTCCGCGGCCGATGCCTGGGGCGTGCGGCTGAACGGCGACTGGCTGGGCTTCACCGCCTGGCTCATCGTCTGCGATACCGCCACCTTCCTCGCCTATGCCTTCGCCCTGCGCGGGCGGGACGTGATCGGCGCCTGGCGCGCGAGCGCGGGCCGCGTGCTGCTGAGCGGGCTGCTCGGCATCTTCTCCTTCGGCACGTTCCTGTGGGCGCTCGGCCGCGCGCCCGTGGGCGGCGTGGCCGCCCTGCGCGAGACCAGCGTGATCTTCGCCGCGCTGATCGGCAGCCTCGTCCTGGGCGAGGCGGCCGGCTGGCGGCGCCACGCGGCGGCGCTGCTGGTCATGCTGGGCGCGGCGACGATGGCGCTGTGGCGCTGACGTGCCGCCGTCACGCCCGTCGCAGATGCGCCGGCGCGTGGCGGAAGGGCAGGTTGCGCTGGTCGATCGAGGCGGGGCCCGGCGTGTCGACATCGATCATGGTCGCGATCAGCGGGCGGAAGCCGGCGCGGAAATGGTTCTTGGCCTTGACGCAGACCAGGCGCTGGCGCGTCACGTCGATGCCGTGGAGCTGGAAGAAGCCGGGATCGTTCGGCGACTGGCAGGACGAGGTGACGACGATCCTGAGCTTGCCGTCGGCCAGCACGCAGGTCGGGCCCAGCGCGTTCCAGGCCCCCTGGCCCATCGGTCCGGTATTGCGGTAGCGCCCGTCGGTCAGCCGCTCGACCAGGCCCGAGAACTCGACCGGCGGCCCGAACCCCGGCGCGATACGCCCGCCCAGCCGCGCCTCGATCCGCGCGCCGACGCCGGCCTGCCGCGCCCGCTCGGCCAGGTCGGGATCGCAGAAGAAGGCGAACACGCAGGGCGCGTCCGGCCGCGCCCCGACCAGCGCGCGGAACAGCCCGGTCGTGTCGCCGATCCCGCCCGAACCCGGGTTGTCGGCGTTCTCCAGCACCGCGACCGGCCCCGGGGGCGCCTTCAGCGCGCGGGCGATGCCTTCCTCCGGCCCCGGCAGGCTGACGTAGAAGCGCGGCACGCGCGCGGTGAGCGCCGCCGCCACGTCGTTGGCGGCGCGTTCCGCCAGCTTGGGGTCGCCGTCCGCATGGACCATCACGCTGGCCCCGGCGAAGGGGCTGTCGCCATAGGCGAAGCCGCCGGCGACGCTGATGTCCAGCAGCCCCTCGCGGCGTTCCAGCTCCTGCGCGATCGCGAGCGTCTCCGCCATCGGCCCGTCGGTCGTGCGCATGTTGGCGCTGGGCAGGATCGCCGGCACCTTGACCAGCGCGCCGACCGGCCGGATCGCGCCCGCGACGCAGCGCGCGAGCAGCGCGAGCGTCTTGGCCCCGGTGTCGTACTGGTCGACATGCGGATGGGTCTTGTAGACGCAGGCCAGGTCGAACAGCCGCAGCTCGGGCGGGCCCAGATTGGCGTGCAGGTCGAAGCTGACGCCGAGCCTGGCGGAGCCGATCGCGCCACGCACCGCGCGCAGGATCGCCAGGTCCGCCGCCGGCTCGCGCACGCTCATCATCGCCCCGTGCAGCGCCAGGTAGACGGCGTCCCACCGCCGGGATTTCAGCCCGGCGACAATCTCGCCCAGGATCGCATCGAAGCAGGCATCTTCCAGCGGCCCGCAGGGACCGCACTCGGCGCAGGTCAGGAAGGTGCTGTCCCAGTCGGGATGCGCCGCGACGAAATCGACCGCCGCCCCCATCTCGGTGCGCGTGCCGCGGTAGTGCTCGGCAACCGCCGGACCTTCGCGCCAACAGTCCGCGCGGAACTGTGCTGCGGTCGCGCGAACCGGCGAGAAGGCGTTGCCTTCGTGCATGAACATGGCGATGGCGAGGCGGGGCATGGGGCAAGGCTCGTGCGGTGGGGCGGGCGTGAAGCGTCCGCCAGCAAAGCATCAAGCGCGACGGGATACAAAGGAGAACTGGTCGTCGGGCCGCAGGGCAGCTAGTGCACGGTTCCCTGCAGCCGGCCGCGGGCGCCGGCGAGCGCGGCCCAGAAATCGTCGTGCAGGGTCTGCGGCACGCGGGCCTGCCTCAACAGCTTCACGACGGCGCCCGCGCCGGCATGCAGCAGGACGGTCGTGACCTGCTCCATGCGCATCGTCGTGCGGTCCGCCAGGGCGGCGGCGAGGAAGGCGATGAGGTCGTGGCGCGCCGCGTTCAACAGCAAGAGATCGGTCAGCTTGCCCTCGCGGCGCATCGTGCGGATCAGCGCCGCCAGGCCGGTGGTGGGCGTCTGCCGGATCACCCCCATCACCGCGATGCTTTCGGCCTCGGCGCCGACCATCTCGGTATGGTCGGGCATGTTGTATCGGCGCAGCAGCTTCTCGCGCGCGGCGCCCGCGACCTTGGTGGTCAGCTTCATGACGATCTCGGCCACCAGGTCCTGGCGCTGCGCCATCCGGTCCAGCAGCGAGGTCTCGGTCCCGAAGCGCTCCATCAGCGCGGCGCATACGCGTTCGGTCATGGGCGCGGCCGGGTTGGCGACCAGGGTGTGCGCAACCGGCAGGTCGCCGATCTCGGCCAGCGTGTTGGCCAGGCTCGCCGGGATCTGCTTGCGGCGCGCCACGGCGACCAGGGCCGAGCGCGAGATGGTCAGGACGAGTTGCTGCCAGTCGCTTTCGGAGAACACCTCGGTCACCTCCAGGAACGGACAGGCGACCGAATCGACGTCGTGCGCGATCTTCATCGCGATGTCGCGCGGCAGATGCTTGGCGTGGCGGACGGCGATCGACAGCGCCGCGCGCACCCGCTCGATCGCGTCGGCCGCCAGCATGCGCGCCAGCGCCTCGGCGGCATGCCGATCGGCCCCGGCCAGATCGAGCGACGCCAACCGCTCGCCCGCGCGCTGGGCGATCGCCGCCCGTGCCAGTTCGTCCTTGCCCGCCATTAGGCTATTCAACTCTAGAACCGCCATCTCGGGATGAAGTGCCATTGCGCCCATCGAGAGCAGGTTCGCCGCACAAGATTGGCAATTCGTTAACCCGGCCGAACGGAAAATGAAGGATGCGCCCCGTATATCTCCCGGGCCCAGTGCTGGACGCCGCCGGGCCGGCATCCGAGAATGAAAAACATGACAGTTAAAGGGGGGATTCGTGGCAGCGCGTTTTCAGGCAAATCCGGCGCATAACCTGGCCCGGCCGGCGACGTGAGCCCCGACCCGCGCCTTGCCCGTTACCTCGACTTCGCCCGCAAACGGCCGGAGCTGTTCGACAATTCCGATGCCGCCGTGCGGGTGCTGCTGGACCCCGGCGACATCGCCGCGGTCGAACGATCCATGGTCGACCGCCTGCGGGCGGGGGGCGTCGCGCCCGACGATGCCGAGCGCCGGTCCCGCGTCGGCATCGTGTTCGAGGATCCGTGGATCTTCGTGCTGCGCGACGCGGTGGAATTCCCCGACGGATCGCGCCGCACCCACACGCGCACGCTGAACCACCTGGGCGATGGCGCCGCCGTCCTGCCGCTGCTCGACGGACGCATCGTGCTGACCCGCCAGTTCCGCCACGCGGTGCGCGACTACGTTCTGGAAATCCCGCGCGGCGGCATCGAGCGCGACCAGACGGCGGAGGACGCCGCGCATGCGGAACTGCGCGAAGAGATCGGCGGCGTCGCCGGCGCGCTGGTGCCGCTGGGATTCCTACACGGCTCGACCAATCTCTACTACAACGGCGCGCATCTCTTCTTCGCGCGGCTCGAGCGCATCGGCCAGCCGCAACTGCACGAGGCGATCGTCGGCATCGAGCAGATGACGGTGGCGGAATTCGAGCGCCGGCTGCTGGACGGCGCGATCGTGGATTCCTTCACCATCGCGGCTTTCGCGCAGGCCCGGCTGCGAAAGCTGCTCTAGGCCGCGACCAGGCGGCGCGCTTCGGCAAACGCCTCGCGGAAGTCGAGATAGACCGGTTTCTCCGCCGTCAGCATCGCCTGAAACAGCGCCTGCTGCACCTTGTACTTCACGTTGCCGATGGCGAGCGGCCCGATCGTCAGGCCGCCGCCCGGCAGCGCCTTGCCGTCGTCGGCCATGCCGATGCCCTCGATCCCCGTCGGCGGCACCGCGTTGATGTCGGCCGCGACCTTGAGCGCCGCGCATTGCGCCAGTTCGGCGGCGCTCAAGACCCGCACGCCCGCGCGCGCGGCGGCCAGCACCACCTCGGCCTCGCGCGCCAGCGCGACGTTGGCGCCGGGCCGGCTGCCATCGGCGGTCTTCAGGGTCACGCCGAGCCGCGCCTTGGCGTCCGCCGCGCGCGCGGCGACCCCGGCGAGACCGTCATAGCCGACCAGGGTCGCCTCGGCCCCCTCGCCCGCCGCGATCGCGCCGGCGAGCGCGCCCACCACGCCCTTGCCGCCGAACACCGCGACGCGCGCGCCCTCGAGCCCGGCGCCGGCGGCCTTCAGCTGCTTCTCGACCAGCGCGATCATCGCCGAGGCGGTGGTGAAGGCGCCGGCGGGGTCGGCGAAGACCGACACGGCGAAGGGTGGCACCATCGCCTTCTTCGCCGCCGCCAGCATGTCGAGCGCCAGGCCCGAATCCTTGCCGCCGATGAAGATGCCGGTGCGCTTGGCCCCGCGCGGCCCGCGGCTGAAGATCGCGTCCTGCACCATCGCCGCCACCTGGTCGCGGCCGATGCCGCCATAGGGGATGACGTGCTGGTAGCCCGCGTCGATCGCCATGTTGATGTCGAACGGGCTCATGTGCGGGAGCGGCGTCAGCATGTGCAGGATGAAGGGCTTTTCCATGCGTCAATTGTCAACGATCTCGGCGCCGCGGTTGCGCCCGCGCGCAACGACGAAGGCGAGCGCAGCGCCGGCGCGGCGGCTCGCGGCGGCGGCAAGCCGTTCTGCGCCGGCGGCATCGCCCAGCAGCGCAAAGCCGGTCGGGCCCCACGAGCTCTGGCCCACCCCGGCCGCGCCTTCGCCGCGAAGCCATCCCAGTGCCTCGGCGACGGCGGGGCTGGCGAAGCGCCCGCCCTGCGCCGGGGCGAAATGGTCGCCCACGGCTTCCTGCAGCGCCGTCACCGCCGCGCCGAACCCCCGGATGTCGCGCTCGATCAGCGCAGGCAGGGCCTGCATCAGCACGCGGCGGCACAGCGCCGCCGCCAGCGCCGGCGGGAAAGGCGGCAGTTTGGCGAATGCGGCGATCTCCTCGGCGCCGTGCTTGCCGGCGAAATCCGGATCGCTGACCAGGATGACGCGCCAAGCCTGGGGGAAATCGTGTCGCGCCAGGATCGGCGGCACGTCGCCCGCATCCGCGCCCGCCGGCTCGTCATTGCCGCCGACGGCCTGGCCGCCATCGAGCAGCACCCCGCCCTGCGCGAAGGCGGCGATGCCGATGCCCGAGCGATGGCCGCGGCCCAGCGCCAGCGCGACCGCCGTGGCATCGACGGAGGCGCCCGCCAGGCGCGCCATGCCGGCGCCCACGGCCAGCGCCAGCGCCGTGCCCGATCCCAGCCCGGCATGCGCGGGAATCGCGCGCTCGATCGTCAGCGACACGCGGTCCGACAAGTCGAAGCGCTGGGCCATGGTCTGCACGTAGCGGCGCGCCCGCACGGCCTCCGGCCCCGTCACCGACGGCGCGACGGCGCGGGTCAGGGTCACGCGCGTCGCCACCTCCTCCAGCGTCAGGCCCAGGCTGCCGAAGCGCCGCCCCAGGTCGCCCGCGAGGTCGAGGAATCCCAGGTGCAGACGCGCCGGTGCGCTGACCGCTACGCGCGTGATGCTTCGCATCGCCCCGTGATCATACGGCGCCGCCGGCATGGTTTCCTCCCGGCCGCAGTATGGCCGGCAATGGACGGTGGTCAAGCCGGCGGCGTAGACTCGATGCCGCGAGAAGCAAGGGGAGGCGACGATGGCCGAGCGCACCTACAGCGACGCGGAGATCGAGGCGCGGCTGAAAGCCGACCTGCCGCATTGGCGGCTGGAGGGCGGCTGGATCCGACGCAAATACCGCACCCATTCCTGGAAGGGCACGCTGATGGTGATCAACGCGGTCGGCCACCTGGCCGAGGCCGCCTGGCATCACCCCGACATCACCGCGTCCTATGCCTGGGTCGAGGTGCGCCTGCAGAACCACGCGGCCAAGGGCATCACCGACAAGGACTTCGAGCTGGCGAAGATGATCGAGCAGGTCGTCCAGTGGCAGCCCGGCAAATCGGGCGGCGCGCTGGAAGGGACGCCGGCCACGGACGCCCGCTTCGCCTATATCAAGTACGATTGATGGCGCTCGCCTCCTTTGCCTCATCTTCCTCGTCAAGCCCGGCCATGACGCAAGACAGAATGGAGAACGCCGCCTGTCCCTTCTGCGGCCTGGGTTGCGACGACCTGCGCGTGGAGAGGAATGGCACCGCACTAGCGGTGACGAGCACGGACTGCCCGCTGGCCCGCGCGGGCTTCGGCGGCGACGCGGCGGCGGCGGCGGCGATCGACGGCCGGCCCGCGGTGCTGGACGCGGCCGTGGACCGCGCGGCGTCGATCCTCGCCGGCGCGCGCGCGCCGGTGGTGCATGGGCTTGCCGCCGACATCGACGGGCAGCGCGCGGCGATCGCGCTGGCGCGGCGCATCGGCGCCGCGGTCGACCACCAAGGCGGCGACGCGTTGGCGCGCAACCTGTCAGCCCTGGGCGACGGCGGCTGGATCACCGCCAGCCTGGCCGAGATCCGCAACCGCGCCGACCTGATCGTGAGCTTCGGCGATCCCGCCGACGCCATGCCGCGCTTCTGGCAGCGCGTGATGTGGCCGGACGCGACCTTGATTGCCGACGAACCGCCCGCCCGCGACGTGGTGCTGATCGGCGACGGTATCGGCCCGCGCGCCGGTGCGTCGCCCCAGGCACGCGCGGCCGCGATCGTTCCGATGGCGCGCGATGCCATGCCCGCCGTTGCTGCGGCCCTTTCGGCGCTCGCCCGCGGCGGCAAGGTGTTCGCCGATCCGGCCGGCGGCATTCCGGTCGCGATGCTGGCCCGGATCGTCGAGCGCCTTGGCGCCGCGCGCTATGGCGTGATCGCCTGGAACGCGGCGGCGATGGATTTTCCGCAGGCCGACCTGGCCGTCGCCGCGCTGGCCGAGCTTCTGCACGCGCTGAACCGCACCACCCGCACGGTCGGCCTGCCGCTGGGCGGGGCGGGCAACGCGTTGGGCGCGCAAGCTACGTCGCTGTGGTCGACGGGCCAGGCGCCGCGCCTGCGCTTCGTCGACGGCGAGCCCCGGCGCGATGCGCAGCTCTGGTCGGCCGCGCGGATGATCGCGGCCGGCGAATGCGACGCGCTGCTGTGGATCGACGCGTTGTCGCGTCGACCGCCCCCGATCGCCCCCGGCATCCCCGTGATCGCCCTCGCCCGCCCCGGCACAGATTTCGCGAGCCCGCCCGCCGTGTTCATTCCGGTCGGCGCGCCCGGCGTCGACCATCAAGGCCACGTGCTGCGCGGCGACGCCATCGTGGCGCTGCGCCTGGACAAATTGCGCGACTCGAACCTGCCAGCAGTTGTCGAGGTGATGGAGCGGATTCTTTCAGCCGTCATGGCCGGGCTTGACCCGGCCATCCACGCCGACCAATCGCCCGGCGGGGCAGGAAGCGTGGATGCCCGGCTCAAGGCCGGGCATGACGGCGATAAAAAGCAGGGCACCCCATGCTGACCCTCCTGAAGGGCGGCCGGGTGGTCGATCCGGCGAACGACGTCGACGCGGTGCGCGACGTCTTAATCCGCGACGGGCGCATCGTCGATGATCCGGGACCGGGCGCGAGGCCCGACGCCACGTATGATGCGACCGGCATGGTGGTGATGGCCGGCGGCATCGACCTGCACAGCCACATCGCGGGCGGCAAGATGAACCTGGCGCGCGCGCTGACCCCGGAGATGCGGGGCGTCATTCCGCCCGCGGCCGAGGTTGGGCTGAAATATGCCGCGATGGGCTACACCATGGCGGTGGAACCGGCGATGGTGCCGTCGAACGCCCGCCAGGCGCATCTGGAGATGGCGGACATCCCGATCATCGACCGCGGCGCCTATGCCATGCTGGGCAACGACGACTTCCTGCTGCGCCTGATGCTGGCCAGGCGCGACCACCGCGCCATCGCCGACTATGTCGGCACGATGATGGCGGCGACGCGCGCGCTCGGCGTGAAGGTGGTCAACCCCGGCGGCATCAGCGCCTTCAAGTTCAACACCCGCAAGCTCGAGCTGGACGAGGCCGGCCCGTTCTACGGGCAGACGCCGCGCGCGGTGCTGCATACCCTCGCGCGCGCGCTCCAGACGCTGGGCGTGCCGCATCCGCTCCACGTGCATTGCAGCAACCTGGGCATTCCCGGCAACGTCGACACGACGCTGGGCACCATCGCGGGGGCCGAAGGATTGCCGGTCCACCTGACCCATCTGCAGTTCCACAGCTATGGCGCGGAGGGCGATCGCAAGTTCTCCTCGGCCGCAAGCCGCATCGCCGAAGCGGTGAACGCGGCGAAGAACGTCAGCATCGATGTCGGCCAGGTGATGTTCGGCCAGACCGTCACCGCGTCGGCCGACACCATGGCGCAGTACCGCAATTCACGCTTTGCACGACCGGCCAAGTTCGTCTGCATGGACATCGAATGCGACGGCGGCTGCGGCCTGGTCCCGTTCCGCTACCGCTCGCGCGACTTCGTCAACGCGCTGCAATGGGCGATCGGCCTCGAGCTGTTCCTGCTGGTCGACGATCCGTGGCGCGTGGCCCTGACCACCGACCATCCGAACGGCGGCGTGTTCACCTCCTACCCCCGCCTGATCCGCCTGCTGATGGACAAGAGCTTTCGCGACGACGCCCTCCAGCAGATCGAGCCGCACGCCCGCGCCGCCACGCAACTCGGCGCGATCAAGCGCGAATACACCCTGCGCGAGATCGCGATCCTCACCCGCGCCGGCCCGGCGCGGCTGCTGGGGCTGAAGGATCGGGGCCACCTGGCGCCGGGCGCCGCCGCCGACATCACAGTCTATCGTCCGGGCGACGACGCCGAGGCGATGTTTGCGGCCCCTGCGCTGGTATTCAAGGACGGCGGCCTCGTCGCGCGCGACGGCAAGGTGCTCGATGACGTGCTGGCCGAACCGCCACGCGGCGCCACGCACGTGGTGCGCCCGGACCGCGACCGTGCGATCGAACGCGAGCTGCGCGATTGGCATGACCGCCACATGCTGCTGTCCTTTGACCGCTTCGCGCTGCGCGACGACGAGGTCGGATCGCAAGACCGCCTCGTCCTCCACCCCTGCCGGCCGAGGGCGATGTGACGGCGGCCCGGGAAACCCCTCGCCCGCGCGATGCGCGGGAGAGGGAGGGGCCCAAGGCCGGCAGGCCTTGGGAGGGTGAGGGCATGGCGCCGGCCCTCACCCGGCCGTCGCTGGCGCGACGTCCACCCTCTCCCACGCCTTCGGCGCGGGCAAGGGGTGCAGGAGCCGCAGCATGCAGAAGGATCCGCCACGAAGGTACGAAGGCACGAAGGTCGGAGACGAGGAGGTTTGAACCACCACGACACCACGGACACCACGAAAGAAGGAAGATCGACCGCAGAGACACAGAGACACGGAGGCGGAGAAAGGCAAGATTGCTTGCGCGCGAAGCACGCGCGGATTTCCTATTTTTCTCTGTGCCTCTGTGCCTCTGTGGTTTGTCTTTCCTCCGGCGTCGTGTCCGTGGTGTCGTGGTGGTTCAACTTTCTTCGCTTCCGATCTTCGTGTCTTCGTGCCTTCGTGGTTACTTCTCTTCCGAAAGACGCGTGCCATGAAATTGAACGGCGTCGAAATCGCCGACGGTTTCGCCGAGGCGTTCGGCATGCGCGCCACGCGGCTGGTGATCACCGCCGACACGATGGAATGGGCGCGACGCGCGGCGGAGAGCCTGACCGGCTTCGCCACCTCGGTGATCGGCTGCGGCTGCGAGGCGGGGATCGAGCGTGCGCTGGAACCGAAGGACACGCCCGACGGGCGGCCGGGCATCGCCGTGCTGGTCTTCGCCGCTTCCTCGGCCGACCTCGCCAAGCAGGTGCCGCTGCGCGTCGGCCAGAGCGTGCTGACCTGCCCGGGCACCGCCGTCTATTCCGGCCTCGACGCCGACGAAACGGTCGAGGTGGGCGCCCGCTTGCGCTATTTCGGCGACGGGTTTCAGATCGCCAAGCGCCTGGACGGCGCGCGCTACTGGCGCATACCCGTGATGGACGGCGAGTTCCTGTGCGCCGACCGCGCGGGCATGGTGCGCGCGGTGGGCGGCGGCAATTTCCTGATCCTGGGGACGACGCGCGAGGCCACGCGGCGCGCCGCCGAACGCGCGGTCAAGGCGATGCGCGTGCTGCCCAACGTCATCCTGCCCTTCCCCGGCGGGGTGGTCCGGTCGGGCTCGAAGATCGGCTCGAAATACAAGGCGCTGATCGCCTCGACCAACGACGCCTACTGCCCGACATTGCGCGCCGACGCCAACTCGGCCCTGCCGGCGAACGTGGAAAGCGTGCTGGAGATCGTGATCGATGGCCTGACCGAATCCGACATCGCCGCCGCCATGCGTGCGGGCATCGCCGCGGCATGCGCACCCGACAGCGGCCTCGTGCGCATCGATGCCGGCAACTATGGCGGCAAGCTCGGCAAGTTCCGGTTCCACCTGCGAGAGGTGATGGGGTGAGGCGCCGATCTCCATCCCCTCGCCCGCGTGATGCGCGGGCGAGGGTTCGAGGCGCGCCATGACCACCCTCGCCCTGCGCGCCGGGGTGCCGCCCGGTCGCATCTCCCTCGCCGGCATCGTGCCGACGGCGCTCGCCGGCAAGACCGCGGCGACGATCGAGCGCCTGCCGCTCGTCCTGGGCAATCGTTCGGTGCCGCTGGCCGAGCTGTTCGCCGTGACGGGGGCGCCCGGCGACACGCTCGCATTCGCCGACACCAACGCGCGTTGCGACAGTATCGGCGAGGGCATGGATGGCGGCACGCTGGTGGTCGAGGGCGATGCCGGGCTCTACGCCGGGCGCGCGATGAAGAAGGGCCTGCTGCACATCAAGGGCAGCGCGGGCGATTTCTTCGGCTCGGCCCATCCCGGCACGCGGCGCGGCATGGCGGGCGGCGTCGCGCGCGTGGACCGCAATGTCGGCGACCGCGCGGGCGAGTTCCTGCGCCGCGGCATCGTGCTTGTGGGGGGCGACGCGGGCGGCTATTGCGGCGCGCGCGCCACGGCCGGCACGATCGTCGTGCTGGGCCGGGCCGGCGCCATGGCCGGCTGGTCGCTCAAGCGCGCGAGCCTTGTGCTGGCGCGCATGCCCCAGTCGATGCCGCCCACATTCGGCGACGCCGGCGTGCACGAACTGCTGTACCTGCGCCTGCTCGCGCGGTCGCTGGGACTGGACGCCGGCCGGTTCGCGCGGGTGCGCCGCTTCGCCGGCGACAGCCAGGTCGGTGGCAAGGGCGAAATCCTGGTGGCGGCGCCGTGACGCGCATCTATCTGGCCTTCGGCAGCAACCTGGGCGACCGCGTGGCGAACATAGGCCGCGCGCTGGCGATGTTGTCGCCGGCGGTGCGGGTCATGAAGGTCTCGCCGCTCTACGAGACGGCGCCGGCCTACGTCACCGACCAGCCGCGCTTCGTCAACGGCGCGCTCGAAGGCGAAACCGCGCTGGCGCCCCTCAACCTGCTGCGCCGCCTGAAGTCGATCGAGCGCGAGGTCGGCCGCACGCCGTCGGCGCGCTACGGGCCGCGGCTGATCGACCTCGACATCCTGTTCTACGGCAGCGAGACGGTCGCGCTGCCGGAACTCGATATCCCGCATCCCCGCATCGCGGAGCGCCCGTTCGTGCTGCGTCCGCTGGCCGACATCGCGCCCGATCTGGTCCATCCCGTGCTCGGCCGGACCGTCGCCGCGCTGCACGCGGCCCTGCCCGAAGATCCGGCGATGAAGCGGATGGCGCAGACGCCCTAGCAGCGTTGCTTGTGGCGGCGATAGACCAGGTAGCCCGCCACCGCCAGCCCGGCGCCGACGATCAGCAGCACCTGCACCTTGGGGTCGGCGAAGTCGATCGCGGCGATGCCCCAGCCGACCGCCGCGCCTTGCGTGACCACGACGACCGCCCACAGCGCCGCGGACGCGACGTTGGCGATCCAGAAGTTGACCGCCGGCATCTCCATCATCCCGGCGGCGAGCGGAATCACCGCCCGCACCGGCCCGAAGAAGCGGCCCAGGAACACGCTCTTTCCCCCGTGGCGTTTGAAGAAGGCGTGGCCACGGTCGAGCCAGTCGGGATGGCGCGTGAACGGCCACAGGCGCGGCACGACGTGCTTGAAGCGCAGCCCGATCCAGTAGCTGAGCGCATCGCCCAGCGTGGCGCCAGCGGCGCCCGCCAGCACCACCGGCAGCGCGCCCAGCGCGCCGCTCTGCACCAGCGCGCCGGCCGCGATCATGAAGGCCCAGCCGGGCGTCAGCAGGCTGATGAAGGCCAGCGACTCGCCGAAGCACATCGCGAAGATGACCGCGTAGGCCAGCGGCGCGTTGCCGTTGATGAAGTCCAGGACGGATTCGACCATGCGCGCCGCGTCAACCCCGGTCGTCGATGTAGCGCGACTGCAGATGCGCGCGGAACGCGGCATCGCCCAGCTTCGCGCCCGTCGCCTCTTGCATGATCTCGTCGGTGGTCGCGCGCGACCCTTTGGCATGCACGTTCGCCGCCAGCCAGGCGAGCAGCGGCCGGAAATCGCCCCGCGCGATGCCCGGCTCGATCGCGGGCTCGGCGCGCTTGGCGGCCTGGAAGAGCTGCGCGGCCGCCAGCGCGCCCAGCGTGTAGGTCGGGAAATAGCCCCAGGCGCCGTCCGGCCAGTGGATGTCCTGCAGGCAGCCCAGCCGGTCGTCGGGGGGCGTGATGCCCAGCAGCGCCTTCATGCCGTCGTTCCACGCGCCGGGCAGGTCGGCGAGATCGAGATCGCCCGCGATCATCGCCCGCTCCAGCCGGTAGCGCAGGATGACATGCGCGGGATAGGTCACCTCGTCGGCGTCGACGCGGATGAAGCCGGGCTCGACCCGCGTGTAGAGGCGATAGACGTTCTCGGCATCCCAGGGCGGACCGATCCCGTCAAAGGCCGCACGCATCAGCGGGGCGGCGAAATGGACGAAGCCGCGGCTGCGGCAGGCCTGCATCTCCATCAGCAGCGACTGGCTTTCGTGCAGCGCCATGCCGCGCGCGTCGCCTACGGGCTGCAGGCGCCACCGGGTCGGCAGGCCGCGCTCGTAGAGCGCATGGCCGGTTTCGTGCAGCACGCCCATCAGCCCGCGGGTGAAATCGTCCTCGTCGTAGCGCGTGGTGATGCGCACGTCGTCGGGAATGCCGCCGGTGAAGGGATGCGCGCTCTCGTCCAGCCGCCCATGCGCGAAGTCGAACCCGAGCGCCTGCATCAGCTGACGGCCGAGCGCGCGCTGCTTTTCGGCGGGGAACGGGCCGGGCAGCTTCTGGATCGGCGGCCGCTTCGCCTGCGCTTCCATCGCGCGCGCGAGGAACCCGGGCAGGAATTCCGCCAGGCCGCCGAACAGGGCGTCGATGCGCGCCGAACGCATGCCCGGCTCGTACTGGTCCAGCAGCGCGTCGTAGAGACCGAGATCCAGCCGCGCCGCCTTGACCTTGGCGGTCTCGCGCGACAGACGCAGCACCTCCGCCATGTAGGGCAGCAGCATCTTGAAATCCGCGGCCGGCCGCGCCAGGCGCCACACCTGCTCGGACGCCGCCGACGCCTTGGTCAGCGCCTCGACCAGCGCGGCCGGCACGGCCGTGGCGTGCAGCCAGCTGCGGCGCATCTCGTGGAGATTGGCGCGCTGCCAATCGTCGAGGCCCTGCTCGCCCGACGCCTTGTCGAGCAGCTCGCCCAGGGCCGGATGCGTCAGCATCTCGTGTGCCAGCACCTTCAGCACGGCCAGCTGCTCCGCGCGCGCCGCAGCCCCGCCGGGCGGCATCATCACCGACATGTCCCAGTGCAGCATGCCGGTCGCCTGGCCCAGCGCGCCCATGCGCCGGAAGCGGGTTTCCAGTTCCTTGTACGCACTCACCCGGCCTTGCTAGCACGGGCGTGGCGACGGCGCTATTGGCCCCTCGCCCGGGGCAAAGCCAAAGGGGAGAGGGATCCCGGCGCTAGCCTTCGAGCACGAAGGTCAACTCTATCGTCACGCGGTATTCGACGATCTTGCCCTTCTCGACCTTGGCCTTCTGCGAGACGATCTCCAGGCCCGTGATGCCGCGTACGGTCTTGGACGCCCGCGACAGGCCGCTCTTGACGGCTTCCTGGAATCCGGCGGTTGACGAAGACGTGATCTTGGTCACGCGTGCGACGGCCATGATGTCCTCCCTGATTTTCGGTTCGTCGATGCGACCCGCCCGGCCGTTAGACCGGCCATGATCGGGGAGAGTGTAGCCCTGCACGCACGCCCGTGCACGCGACACACGCCCCCCTCGCCCGCGCAGCGCCGGAGAGGGCTTCGCCCCTACTCCTCCTTCATCGACCGCAGCACGTAGACGACGACGAGCGCGATCGCCAGCGCGTACCAGGTCAGCGCATAGACCAAGTGGTTGTCGGGCAGGGTGGCGTCGGTCTGGCCGCCGATCGGCAGGCCGCCGGGATTCTGCTGCGGACCGGCCTCGACGTAGATCGGCAGCACGGTCTGCAGCCCCGCCGCCCGTGCCATCTCGGGCAGGTCGAAGGTGAACCAGAAATTCCCCTCCACCTGGTTCTTGGGCGTGAACATGCCCGGCTCGTAGGGCAAGCGCGCAATGCCCTGCACCACCACCTGGCCGTCGAGCTGGCCCTCGGCACGGCTCTGCGGAACCTTGCGGTCGAGCGGCACCCAACCGCGATCCACCAGCACCGCGCTGCCGTCCGCGCGCAGCAGCGGCGTGATGACGTGGTAGCCGAGCTGGCCGTTGCGCGGCCGGTTGCCCAGATAGAGTTCGTGGTCGTGCAGGAACCGTCCCTGCACCTGCACGCGGCGGAATTCCAGCGCGCCGGGGATGGGGAACACCGCGGGCAGGTTGAGCGGCGGCGCCGACAGGCGCTGCGCCCGCTCGGCCAGAATTCCGCGCTTCCACTGCATGCGCTCGACCTGCCAGGTGCCGAGCGCGACCAGCACGCCCAGCACCAGCAGCGCCGCCAGCGTGAGCGGCCAGGAGAAGACGAAACGCTTGTTGGGGCTGCGAGCAGGCATCTAGTTCTCTCTGCGCACTTCGTGGAGCATTGGCAACGACCTATTCAACCCAAAAATCATCACCGCTATGGAAATAGATCGCCTCTGGCCCATTGTAATCCTCAGGTCTAGCGGACAACTGGAGGCTGCTACCATCCGTAAACGTAATGAGCACACCCGTGCCTTTGGTCCATCCGGCTGTGCGCACGGTTTTGGCGATCTGGCCGCAGAGCAAATCCCGGAAACCGGGTTGCACGGAGTTGATGGTGCACGCGTCGCACCGGACCGTAATCTTCGACATTACGTTGAAGCCATGGCCATCGAAATTGAGCTGCCAGTAGTCCATCACGAAAGTGACGGAGCTGAGCTTCTCGCCGATCAGTCGCTCCAACCACATGAAAGCCTCGCAGCTAGGCCCGCTTCACCGCAGATCACGCGAACTTACCCCTCGCCCGGGGCGCAAGCCACGGGAGAGGGAGGGACCCGGCGCGAAGCGACGGGAGGGTGAGGGCCTCTTGGACGGGCGGTGCCGGCCCTCACCCGGCTCGCTGCGCTCGCCACCCTCTCCCGCGCCCATCGCGGCGAGGAAGGGGCGCTACAAGCTCCGGTGCCGGTACTGCAGCGCGATCATCGTCGCCTTGAAGGGGCGCAGCAGCAGGATCGCGCCGGCCAGGATGACCGGCGGCCACAACACGAAATGGACCCAGTCCGGCGGGCTGAACAGCTTCTCGACCAGGATCGCCATCGGCACGACCAGCGCGCCCAGGATCAGGATCACGAACACGGCCGGGCCGTCGCCGCTGTCCTGGCCCTTGAGGTCGAGCCCGCAGGCCGAGCAGACCGGCGCCACGCTCAGCACCCCGTCGAACAGCTCGCCCCGCCCGCAGCGCGGGCAGCGACACTGGAGACCCGCGACGAAGGGCGAGACGGTCACGAGTGATATCCATCGCCCGGGGCGAAGCCACGGGAGAGGGAGGGGCCCGAGGCCGTCAGGCCTTGGGAGGGTGAGGGCACGGCGCCCGCCCTCACCCGGCTCGCTGCGCTCGCCACCCTCTTCCACGCTGCCGCGCGGGCGAGGGTCGAGAACCGCGTTCCGAAGGGCCTCAGCTGCCCCACCAGTAGATGCAGATGAACAGGAACAGCCAAACCACGTCGACGAAGTGCCAGTACCAAGCCGCCGCCTCGAAGCCGAAATGGTGGCTGGGCTTGAAATGGCCCTTGTAGGCGCGGAACCAGCACACGATCAGGAAGGTCGTGCCGACGATCACATGGAAGCCGTGGAAGCCGGTCGCCATGAAGAAGGTCGAGGGGTAGATGCCGTCCTTGAAGGCGAAGGCGGCGTGGCTGTACTCGTAGGCCTGCAGCGAGGTGAAGGCGAGGCCGAGCAGGATGGTGAGGCCGAGCCCCTGCAGCAGCCCCTTGCGGTCGCCCTCGATCAGCGCGTGATGCGCCCAGGTGACCGTGCAGCCCGAGGTCAGGAGGATCAGCGTGTTCATGAAGGGCAGGTGGAACGCCTCGAACGGCACGATGCCCTTGGGCGGCCAGACGCCTTCGACCCCGCGGAAGGCCGAGTTGAAGAAAGCCCAGAAGAACGCGACGAAGAACATCACCTCCGACGCGATGAACAGGACCATGCCGTAGCGGTGATGCAGCTGCACGACCGGGGTGTGGTTGCCCTTGAAGGTCGCCTCGTTGATGACGTCGCGCCACCACACCCAGAACATGAACAACAAGCCGGCGAGCCCCGGCACGATGGTCCAGGCGCCCAGCGACTTAAGCAGCGGCTCGATGCCCTTGCCCAGCATGTCCGGGTGCATGTAGAGCACCGCGCCCATGAACATGGCGCCGGCCGAGGCCGCGCCGACGGCCGGCCACGGGCTGGGATCGACCAGGTGGTAGGGGTGCTTCGGCGCGGCGTGGCCGTGCGTGTCGGCGGTCATTTCACGACTCCCAAGACGGTATCCTTAGCGGTAGCGGTGCGCGCGGGCGGCTGGTCCTTGGCGCGGTAGAACGTGTAGGACAGCGTGATCGTGTTCACGTCGCCCATGTTGGGGTCCTTCGCCATGTCGGGATCGACGAAGAAGCTGACGCCCATGTCGATCGACTGGCCCGGCGCCAGCGTCTGCTCGGTGAAGCAGAAGCACGCGATCTTGTCGAAATACCCGCCCGCCTTGTCCGGCGTGACGTTGAAGGTGGCGGTGCCGGCGATGGTCTGATTCGACAGGTTGCGCGCGGTATAGAAAGCAAGCGTCTGTTCGCCCAGCTTGACCGCGACCTGGCGCTGCGCCGGCTTGAATTCCCAGGCGAGGGCCGGATCGGTGTCGGCGTTGAAGCGCACCGTCACCACGCGGTCCAGCACGTCGCCGGGCGCGCGGTCGGCGCGCACCGTGGCGCCGCCGAAGCCGGTCACCTGGCAGAACATGCGATAGAACGGCGCCGAAGCAAAGGAGAGGACAACCATCAGCCCGACCACGCCGACGCACCACCGCATCACGCGCCGGTTGCGCGCCTTCAGCGCCGCCGCCCGGTCGGGTGCGGGCCTATCCATGATGGCCGAACCGCACGATGGTGATGAAGTAGAACAGCACCGCGAGTGCGACCAGCAGCGCGGCCAGCGCCCAGTTCTTGCGGCGCTGGCGGTTGCGCACCGCGCGCCGGGCGTCGGCAGGCAGCGCAACAGCGGCGGACGCATCGACGGCGGGCGCGATCGTGTCCTTGATGTCCATGACGATGCTCACGCCCGTGCCCTTCGCGCTCAAACCCCGGCCGCACGGTCGGCCATCATGGCCGCGAACAGCACGAACAGGTAGAGGATCGAGAAGCCGAACATGGCCATCGCCGTGCGGTTGACGCGGTCGGCGATCAGGCGCGCGGCGATCGCGATGAAGGCCAGTCCCATCGCCGTCGCCACCGCGGCGTAGCGCAGCCCGGCCACGCCCAGCAGCCAGGGACCGAGCGAGATCGGCAGCAGCAGCACGGTGTAGACCAGCATCTGGCGCTTGGTCGCGCGGTCGCCGGCGACCACCGGCAGCATCGGCACGCCGGCGCGCGCGTAGTCCTGGTTCTTGACCAGCGCCAGCGCCCAGAAATGCGGCGGCGTCCACATGAAGATCAGCGCGAACAGCGCCAGCGACGCCAGGCTCACTTCGCCGGTCGCCGCTGCCCAGCCGATCATCGGCGGGAAGGCCCCGGCGGCGCCGCCGATCACGATGTTCTGCGGCGTGCGGCGCTTCAACCAGATCGTGTAGACGAAGACGTAGAAGCCGATTGCCAGCGACAGCAAGGTTGCCGCCACGTAGTTGACGGCCAGCGCCATCACCATCACCGCGAACAACGCCAGGGTGACGCCGAAGCCCAGCGCCTCGGCCGGATCGACGCGGCCCGCGGGCAAGGGGCGGCCGCGCGTGCGCGTCATCACCGCGTCGATGTCGCGGTCGTACCACATGTTGATCGCGCCGGACGCGCCGGCGGCGACCGCGATGCTTAAGACCGCCACCAGCGCCAGGAAGGGATGCATCGTCCCCGGCGCGAGGTAGAGCCCGGCGAAGCCCGAGAACACCACCAGCGACATCACGCGCGGCTTCAGGAGCTGCACGAAATCGCCGACAGCTGCTTCGCCGCCGACGCCGACGCCGGCGGCCATGCCGATCCGGTCCCCTCCCCCCAAACGCGACGACGCCTGCGGCGTCGCGCGGGCGTGGGGAAGGCTCAAGGTGGGGGGCACCGCGTTCATCGGCTACCCGCTCAATGCCCCGCGGCCGGGCCGATGCGCGGCAGTTCGTCGAAGCTGTGGAACGGCGGCGGGCTGGTCAGCGTCCATTCCAGCGTCGTCGCCCCCTGGCCCCAGTAGTTGTTGGCCGCTTTCTCGCCCGCGGTGAAGGTGCGGTAGACGATGTAGAGGAACAGGATCACGCCGGCGAAGGAGATGTACGAGCCCATCGACGAGATCATGTTCCAGCCGTGGAACGCGTCGGGATAGTCGATGTAGCGCCGCGGCATGCCGGCCAGGCCCGAGAAGTGCATCGGGAAGAAGGTCAGGTTGACGCCGATGAAGGTGATCCAGAAATGGATACGCCCCAGGTTCTCGGGATACTGTCGGCCGCACATCTTGCCGATCCAGTAGTAGAAGCCGGCGAAGATCGCGAACACGGCGCCCAGCGACAGCACGTAGTGGAAGTGCGCGACGACGTAGTAGGTGTCGTGCAACGCCAGGTCCATGCCAGCGTTGGCCAGCACCACGCCGGTGACGCCGCCGACGGTGAACAGAAAGATGAAGCCGATCGCCCACAGCATCGGCGTCTCGAACTTGATCGACCCGCCCCACATCGTCGCGATCCACGAGAAGATCTTCACGCCTGTCGGCACCGCGATCACCATCGTCGCCGCGGTGAAGTAGGCGCGCGTGTCGACGTCGATGCCCGCCGTGTACATATGGTGCGCCCACACGACGAACCCGACCACGCCGATCGCCACCATCGCGTACGCCATGCCCAGGTAACCGAACACCGGCTTGCGGCTGAACGTGCTGACGATCTGGCTGATCATTCCGAAGCCCGGGAGAATCAGGATGTAGACCTCCGGGTGACCGAAGAACCAGAACAGATGCTGGAACAGGATCGGGTCGCCGCCGCCGGAGGGGTCGAAGAAGGTGGTGCCGAAGTTGCGGTCGGTCAGCAGCATGGTGATCGCGCCGCCGAGGACCGGGAGCGACAGCAGCAGCAGGAACGCCGTCACCAGCACCGACCAGACGAACAGCGGCATCCGGTGCAAGGTCATGCCCGGCGCGCGCATGTTGAAGATGGTGGTGATGAAGTTGATCGCGCCGAGGATCGACGACGCGCCGGCGAGGTGCAGCGAGAAGATCGCCATGTCCACGGATGGGCCGGGATGGCCGAGCGCGGAGCTGAGCGGCGGATAGACGGTCCAGCCCGTACCCGCGCCGACGCCCGCGACCGAGGACAGCAGCAGCAGCAGGAAGGACGGCACCAAGAGCCAGAAGCTGATGTTGTTCATGCGCGGGAACGCCATGTCCGGCGCGCCGATCATCAGCGGCACGATCCAGTTGCCGAACCCGCCGATCATCGCCGGCATCACCACGAAGAACACCATGATCAGGCCGTGGGCGGTGACGATCACGTTCCAGAACTGTCCGTTCGGCGTTCCGTCCGCGAGAGTCAGGAACTGCACGCCCGGGTCCTGCAGCTCGAGCCGCATGATGATCGAGAACAACCCGCCGATGACCCCCGCGATCACCGCGAAGACCAGGTACATCGTGCCGATGTCCTTGTGGTTGGTCGACAGCACCCAGCGCCGCCAGCCCTTTGGCGTGTGGTCGTCGTGGCCGTCGGCGTGGGAAGTCGTGGTGTAGCCCATGGCGCTGGTCCCTCAACGGAGATGCAGGAGCGCGGCCGGCGTTACCGCCCGGCGCGCCCCGGGTTCAAGATCAGTCGGCCTTCTTCTGCGCGAGCTGCGGCGCGCCGCCGCCCGCGGCGTCCGGCGCGGACGCGAACTTCTTCTTGGCGTCCACGACCCAGGCGGCGAACTTCTCCTTGCTGACCGCCTCGACCGCGATCGGCATGAAGGCATGGTTGACGCCGCACAATTCCGAGCACTGGCCGTAATAGACGCCCTCGCGGTCGATCCTGACCCAGGTCTCGCCGAGTCGGCCCGGCACCGCGTCCTTCATCACGCCGAAGGCGTTGATGCGCCAGGCATGGATCACGTCGGCCGAGGTCATCAGCAGGCGGATGTTGGTGCCGATCGGCAGCACGATCCGGTTGTCGACCTCGAGCAGCCGGCGCTGGCCGGGCTTCAGTTCCTTGTCGGACAGCATGTTGCTGTCGAACTTGATGTCGCCCTGGTCGGGATACTCGTAGGACCAGTACCACTGGTGGCCGGTGATCTTCAGCGTCATCTCGGCGTTGGTAGTCTTGTCCGTGAAGTAGAGCAGCTTGAACGACGGCACGGCGATCGCGACCAGGATGACGATCGGGATCACCGTCCACAGCACCTCGACCATCGTGTTGTGCGTGGTCTGCGAGGGGGTGGGATTGGCTTTCTCGTTGAACTTCACCATCACGTAGACCAGGAGGCCCAGCACGAAGATGGTGATGATGGTGATGACCCACAGCAGCAGCGTGTGGAAGGACTCGATCGAGGCCATAGTCGGCGAGGCCGGCGGTTGCAGGCCCATCTGCCAGGGTAGCGGTTCGGCCGCCCGCGCCGCGGAGCCCAGGGTCGCGAGGCCGGTCACGCCGAGCAGCGCGGCCGTCCCCCAGGCGACAATCCATCCTGCGGCCAGGCGCCGGGCAGAATCGACTGCGCCCGCCATACGAATGACGTACTTATCCACGCTCATTACCCTCCACACGGTCGCCGGCCAAACGGTTACCCGATCATCCCGGCGCCGACCCTGTTCCCCAGGGCCCGGACAGGCCAGACCCTGCCATGGGGCAGGCCGGCGCTACGCTTGTTAACAAATTCTCACGGGCCCGCCAGGGCTACTAGGCGACCAAATGACGCAGAAGGCCAAGGGAGGTCGCCGCGGAGCAGGGCAGAAATACGGGTCGCGGCCGCGCCGTGTTCCAGGCGCTGCGTGCCGACGATCCAACACCGATGTTCCCGCATCGATCGCTGTTCTGCGGGACAGGTTTTCCTTCGCCGCCGGGAACCAGGGGACGAACCCGACGTTCCGCTGGCATGCTCACGGTCAAGGAATGGCGTGAACTAGCGGAATTGCATTGGCGTTTGGCCACAACCGCCAGCGACCCGAACATAGCGCTCAGCCACCTCGTCCTCGCCGCGAATGCCCAGGCCAAGGCGACTGGGCTCGAAGACCGGATCCGGGGCGAGTCCGCGACGGAGGCGGGTTCCGCGGGCCAGCGCGAGCCCGACGGACCAGGCTTGGGCAGCCGGCGCGACCGCCGGCGCTAGACGAGGTAGGGCTTGGCGGAGAAGTCGGCGTCGTCCACGGTGATATCGCCCGCACCGGCCGCCGCGCCCCTTCGCCTATAGGCGGCCTTGCAGGCCTGCTGAAGCGAGCGCGCCCAGATGGCCAGCCCCTCCTCGGCGCCGCATTCCCTTGGCGGCGTAAAATGCCGCAGGGCAACCTGGCGCGGCACCACGAACCGCACGACGGTATCCCCGACATTGCCAAGAATTCGCAGGTCGGCCGCGAACTTGCCGGAGTCCAGATCCAACCAATCCTCGTCGAATTGGAGGGTCATCGCGCAATCTCCCACCCAATCGAAGTGAAGGCTATTCCAGGACGAGCGCGGAGTCCCGCGGATTTTATTTAGCACCTGCCGCGAATTACTGTTCGCCCCTCGATTGGCATTTGATCCCTTGTTGGGGTTTACGGAGCTTCTTTGCTTTCAGCAGCAAATGAGTAAGCGACATATTAAGCTTTTATCCACATATATAGCAAATGACAGCGTGGGTGTACTGAGCATAATCGCCTGCGCGGGAGGGGTTTCCAGATGGGCGAGCTGACGCGCGGCGAGCGTCTGCAGATCATGCTGACGCCGGAGGAACTCAAGATGGTGGACGACTGGCGATTCGATCGCCGAATGCCCAGCCGGGCCGCGGCGGTGCGCGAATTGCTGCGCCGCGGTCTGGCCGCGGAAGGCTTCGCGACCGCGGAAGCGGGCATGCACTCGTCGGCGTTCGGGGTCGGCAAGGCGCGCCCGAACGGGGCGGCCAAGCCGGCCGCGCGATCCCGCTCGTAGTGGTGTCCCTCGCCCCTGCCGGGGCGCGCTCGGAGCGGGCTATCGGGCCCGGGACTTGTTCAGGTCCACCGCCGCCCGGACGAGCGTCTTGAAGGCGACGCTCTTGTAGGTCTCGCCGGCGCAGAGGATTCCTGCGTGCGACCACACCGGAACGCTGCGCCACTTCCACTCTTCCGCCACATCGGTGTCGGCCTCCTTTGGCTGACTTTCCCATGGCCGTGTGGGACATATAGGCGCTCACGATCCTGATGCCATCCGGCGCGGGCGGGTGGCGGCCCGGGGGAGCACCGATGCGCACGCGATTCGATGTCGGGGACATGACGATCCATCGCCTCGTCGAGGCCGAGTACGGCTTCGAGGCGATCCGCGACTTCCTGCCGGCCTTGACGCCCGAGCTGCTGGACGAGAACCGCGCCTGGCTGGCGCCGGCGGCACTCGACCCGGCCGGCGACCGGGCGATCCTGTGCTTCCAGTCCTATGTCGTCCGCACGCCGCACCACAACGTGCTGGTCGATAGCTGCATCGGCAACGACAAGAGCCATCCCCGCCGCCCGCAATGGCACCGCAAGACCGACCGCACCTGGATGGACGCATTGACGGCGGCCGGACTCGGCGTCGCGGACATCGACTTCGTGATGTGCACGCACCTGCACGGCGACCATGTCGGCTGGAACACGCGGCTGGAGAACGGACGGTGGATCCCGACCTTCCCCAAGGCGCGCTACCTGTTCTCGAAGCGCGAATACGAATACTGGCTGGGCGCCCATCGCAGCGCGCCGATCTCGGGCATGGCGGAAAGCGTACTGCCGATCATCGAGGCCAACCGGGCCGAGCTGGTCACGAGCGACCACGCGCTCGACGACCATGTCCGGCTGCTGCCGACCCCCGGCCACACGGCGGACCATTTTGCGGTGGCGGCGGGGCGCGGCGCCGACGCGGCGGTGTTCACCGGCGACCTGATCCACTCGCCGCTGCAGGCGCGCTATCCCGAGCTGAACTCGCGCGCCGACACCCACCCCGCTGCGGCCGCCTTGACCCGCCGCCGCTTTCTCGAGCGCTACTGCGATACCCCGACGCTGTGCTGCGCGATGCACTTCCCGTCGCCCTCGGCCGGACACATCAGGCGCTGGGGCGGCGGCTTCCGCTGCGACTACGTGCGCTGAGATGGGCGATACGCAATCGCCGTCGCCGCACCCGGTGGTCCAGTTCTGGCGCCAGGCCGGGCGGGATCTGTGGTTCGCCAAGAACGAGGCGTTCGACACGAAATGCCGCGGCTTCGAGGCGCTGTGGCGCGACGCGGCGGCGGGCCAGCTCGCCGCATGGGAGGCCGAGGCCGAACCGGCGCTGGCCCTGGTGCTGCTGCTCGACCAGATGCCGCGCAACATGTTCCGCGGCACGCCGCGCGCCTACGAGACCGACCCGCAGGCCCGCGCGGCGGCCGACCGCGCCATCCTGGGCGGCTTCGACCTTGGGGTCGAGCCCGCGCTGCGCCTGTTCTTCTACCTGCCCTTCGCGCATTCCGAGGCCATGGCCGACCAACACCGATCGGTCGCGCTGGCCCAGGCCACCGGCGATGCCGACCTGATCCGGGCCTCGACCCGCCACCACGACATCGTCGCGCGCTTCGGCCGCTTCCCGCACCGCAACATCCTGCTGGGCCGCGTCAGCACGCCGGAGGAAGTGGCGTGGCTGGCGAGCGAGGGGGCGTTCAGGGGGTGAGCCTGGACCTCGACTGCCCGCCCCTCACCCCTTCGACAGCTCCGTCAGCGCCGCCTGGAGGTCACGGCCGCGGTACAGGATGCGCAGCACCTGGATGACGCGCGGTCGGACGAGGTAGACAATGACCGCGCGGCGATCGACCGCGATCGTGCGCAGGCCAGGGCGGACATGGTCTTGCGTCCGGCCGGATAGCGGAAACGTGACGAGCGCCCGGCACACTTCCTCCAATCGGTCGATATAGGCGCCCGCAACCCCAAGCCCAGCGTCGGCGGCGATGTGGTCGTGGAGTTCGATCAGGTCATCGACGGCCCGCGGCCGCAAACTGACCCTAGTTGCCACCGCCAGCAGCCTTCACCCGCCGGGCGTGGTGCCGGCGGACGCGACGGAACGCATCGTCAAGCGACACGTCGGGCCGCGGATCGGCCAGCGCCTCGTCGACCGACCGTTTCAGCCAGTCGCCCATGGCCGCCTCTTCGCGGTCGAGCGCCCGGATGGCTGCGCGCATGACCTCGCTGACCGACGCATAGGCGCCGGACTTCACGCGTTCATCCACGCGGTTCTGCAGATCGCCCAGGGTAACGGTGACGGGACGACTGGTACGCGGCATCGGACCCGGCTCCGCAGCGAGATATTACAGTGTCATACTAGGCCGCGATACTGCACCGGTCAACGCCTACCCCACCTCTACCACCCTTGCCCGCAAGGACGTGCCCTCGACGATGATCTCCGCCGCGGCGATCGGCAGGGTGAAGCGGCGCGGGCCGGCGCTGCCGGGGTTGAGGTAGAGCACGCCGCCGCGCCGTTCGACCCGCGGGCGGTGCGAGTGGCCGGAGACGACGGCGTGGAAGCCGGAGGCCTCGGGGGCACGGTCGAGCTCGGCCAGGTCGTGCAGCACATAGATCGAGACCGCGCCGATCCGCAGCACCTCCGTTGCCGGCACCTGCCTTGCCCAATCCCCGGTGTCGTTGTTGCCGCGCACGGCGGTCAGCGGCGCCAGCGCGGCGAGCCGGCGCAGGATCGCCGCGTCGCCGATGTCGCCGGCATGGATGATGGCGTCGGAGCCGCGCAGGAAATCGATGGCGGCGGGCCGCAGCAGACCGTGCGTGTCCGAAATGACGCCGATGCGCATCCGGCGATGCTAGCGATCAGAGCGACGGGAATGAAGGAGAACCGCCCGGGCCGCGCGTCAGCGCTTTTCCACCTCGCCGGGATTGCGCTTGCCGGGGACCCGGCGGCCCCAGCCGGGTGAACTATCGGATCGCGGCGAGGTTGACCGCGCCGGTGTCGACGCCCACGGCCAGGCCGATCAGCCACATGCCCGCCATCGCGACGCCGAGCGCCACGGCGGCGGACGAAGCGCCGAACGCGATGGTCGAGATCGAGAGCTTGAGGAGATTGGCCATGGGAGCCTCCTTGAACGGCAGGTTAGGTCGGCATCCGAAGTGTCCGAAGATTAACCCAGGCGAGGGGACGGCGCTGTGACCCCGGTCACAGGCAAAACGGCACCCCGGGCGAACCGGAGGGTTGAGGCGCTCGGCACCCGCACGCGGGCGTCCAAGACGGGAACCATCGGGCAGCTTGGGCGTTGATGCCGCACGGTTTCTTGAAAGGAGCCACCCTCATGGAACGCATTGTACCGATTACGGTCGCTTTCGTGCTGGGTGCGGGGGCGGCCCTCCTGGTCCAGATCCCCACCCAGAGCTTGTCCTTCACCGCGGACGACAGCGCCACCGCGCTGATCGAGCCCCTGTCGATGCCATCGCGTTATCCGATGCCGAGCTACGGCGCCGGCCTCGCGGCGCTGCGGCAGTAGCCCAATACAATCGAAACGGAAGGACACAGGCATGCCCGCCAGACGGAGGAAGAGCGCCGGACAACGGTCGACTAGCGCCTTTTCGGAGCTGCTCGACACGATCGAAGGCAATTTCCGCGCGCTGGCGTCCATGGCGACCAGCCCGCTGGCCGCGGCGACCGAGGCGAAAGCCCCGGGCCGCCGCGCAGCCGGCGCGGTGCGCCGTTCGGCCAAGCAAGCGACGGCGAAGCTCGTCGCCGGCCAGAAGAAGGCCGTCAAGCGCGCCGGCGCCAAGCTGCGTTCGGCCGCTCGTCGCGCCGGCGACACCGCGGCCAAGAGCGCAGGCGCGCTGAGGCGGCGGGCGCGCAAGACCGCCCCGGCAAAGACGACGCGCGCCAAGACGAAGACGCGCGGCAAGAAGACCGTGCGCCGCTCGGCCGCGCGACGCGCGACGCGGGCGGTCGCGCCGGTCTAAACCCACCTCAACCGGCTCGCGGACGAAGCGCCCTTCAGGGCGCTTTTTTTGTCGACCACCGGCGTTCCCACTGCCCCGCACCCCCGTCCAGGAACGAAAACCGCCGTTCGCCCGTTATGATGAGACAACGAGGTCAGCGCAGAGAGGTACGCCATGCGCGACGCCACAGGACGGATCAACGACACGATCGAACGCGCGGGCAGCGCGATGATCGATCGCGCACCGCGCGTCAGCGGCTGGGATGGCGCGGTCTATGCGCTCACCGCGCATTGCCGGGTGTCATCGGTCAGGCCGGGCCGCTTCCTGCCAGCGGGCGTGGAACGGGCGGTGCTCGGCGGACGGGCCCTCGTACGCGGCCGGAGGGGCTGACCCATGCGCGCCGCACGGCTTACGTTTCAGCACGTCGACGAGGGGGCTTACGAACGTTGCTTCCACTTCCAGCTCGAGTCCAACACGCAAGCCACCACCGACGTGCTGGTCAAGGTGCCGGGTACGCCCGAGGACTGCACGACGGAAGAGGCCTTCGCCGCCGCCCAGGCCCAGCTCCTCACCGCGATCGAGTCGCAGCTCATCCTGGAACGCGTGGGCAGCGAATTGTGGCGCATCCCGTCCATGGCCTCGGTGCTGCGCCACTGACCATGCCGCTTTGCGCGCACGCCCGCCCGGGCGTATCCTTGCGCTCCGTGCTTCCCCCATCCAACGACACGGAGCGATCGATGACGGCGTTCATGCGCCTGCGGCCCGACCGGCAATGGGAATACTGGCTGTCGCTGGCATTGGGTTGCGTCGTTCTCCTGTCGCCGTGGATCGTCGAGCAGGGCGCCAACCTCCCGCCCGTCGTCCTGAACAGCGTTCTCGTCGGACTTGCGATGACCTTCGTGGCCGGAATGGAGATCGACGCGTTGAAGACCTGGGAAGAATGGGTCGAGCTCGCGCTTGGCCTGTGGCTGGTCGCCGCGCCCTTCGTGCTGGGCTATTCGGGCCTGAAGATGCTGACGGCGATGCACGTCGTCGTGGGCGGCATCGTGGCACTGCTGGCGGCGCTGGAATGGTGGCGCGACCGGCCCGGCGCCGCTAGCTGACCCGTCCCTAGTCGTCCCCGAACACCACCGCGCCGTTCGTTTCCAGCCGGTACATCGCGACCCGACGCGTGTCGGTCTCGGCCGCGACGATCTGCTGCCCGGCCCGGCCGGGATCGCGGCTGGTGACCGCGTGGTTCGACGGCCGGAATTCCTCGAGTGCCGCCTTGTCGACGACCAGCCGAGCGAAGATGCCGCGCCGGATCTGGCCCAGCATCTCGTTGCAGCGCTCGCGGTCGTCGCAGCGCACAGCGAAACCGAAGGAATAGGGTGCGACCTTCACCACCAGCTGATCGGGAGTCGCACGCCAGCGACGCGCGAAACCGCGCGGGGCGGTCTCGATCCGCGCCGCGGTGATCGTGCCGGCGACCTCGGCCTTCGGCATGACAGCGGCGAGCCAGTCCCCCAGCGGCAACAGGCGCGTCGCCATCGCCGCAATTCCTCCGAGGATCACCAAGCCCAGGAACAGCGTGGCGGCCACCGTGCGGGCCACGCCGCGCGGCGGCGAGACTTCGTTGCCAAGCGGGGATGGCGGCGGCGCGGTTGACGGAAGCGGGGCTGCCGGGCGCACAGCCCCCCGGGCGGTACCGATCATGGCGGGCCTCGCGAAACACGAACGACCGCCTGCCTTCTATGCGCGGAGTGCTTAAGAGGAGGTGAACGCCCGCCGTCGCCATGGCCACACGACGGCGGGCGTCAGCATCGTGGACAAAACTGGGCCGCGCCGGTGGGCGACCTAGTCGAACTTCAAGGCGCGGAAGACGGTGGCCAGGTTCTCGGCCGGCAGAACATGGCGTCCCGGCTCGCAGAAGGTGACCCAGACCATCACCTTGTCCTGGGGCCCGCCGCGCGTGGTGCCGCGGGCGC
>JADLEG010000071.1 GCA_020846275.1 Alphaproteobacteria bacterium | reverse complement strand
TGTGCGGCGTCGTCCGGGCATTCTTGTGGGCGTTCATCCGGGTTGTCCCCCTGCTAGTTGATGGCTCGCACCAACCAGCTTCCAGGCTTCACCCCGGATGAACAACCCGATCAGAATTCACAGCTAGAGGCTCAACACCACGACGCCGGCGGCGGCGACGCCGGCGGCGATCGCGCGCCGGCGGCCCATCTTCTCGCCCAGGAACACCGTGCCGATCAGCGTGGCGAACACGACCGAGGTCTCGCGCAGCGCCGCGACCGGCGCCGCCGCGCCCAGGCTCAACGCCCAGAGCAGCATCGCGTAGGACGCGGCGACCACGATCCCCGCCGCGGCCTGGCGCGGCAATTCGCGCCAGGGAAGCCGCTTGATCGCGCCGGCGCGGATCAGCAGCGTGCCCGGCACCAGCACCAGCGCCTCGAGCAGGTTTACCCAGACGATATAGCCCATCGTCGAATTGGCGCGGTGCAGGCCGATGAAATCGATCGCGGTCGAGGCGCCGATCATGGTCGCGGTGACGGCGGCACAGCCCAGGCCGATCGCGCCCGCGCGCGTGAACAGGCGCCGGTCGATCGCCAGCGCGAACAGGCCGAGCGAGATCATCGCCATGCCGAGGGCCCGCGACGGCGGCATCGCCTCGTCCAGCCACGTCATGGCGATGGCGGCGACCACCAGCGGCGCGCCGCCGCGCGCGATCGGATAGACCTGGCCCAGGTCGCTGAAGCGATGGGCGACCAGCAGGAACAGGTAGTAGCCGAGATGAAGCGCGACCGAGGCGATCAGCCACGGCCAGGCGGGCCCGGCCGGCGGCGTCACCTGGCGCACGAGCATGAGGCAGATCAGCGCCGGCACCAGCACGCCCACGGTGGTCGCCATCAGCCGGTCGCGGCTTGCCCTGACCACGGTCCCCCAGATCGCGTGCAGGAACGCCGAGACGAGGACCAGGGCAACCAGCTCGGCGTGCATTTTTCTTAGGTCGCCACGGCCGGAGCGAGAGGGAGGCAGTCCCTCATGGTTCGAGACGGCCGCTGCGCGGCCTCCTCACCATGACGCGGTGATCCGGTTTCGTCATGCCGAGGAGGCGCGAAGCGCCGTCTCGAAGCACGACGAAACGATGCGCGATGGGCAGGCATCGCAGCGGCAGGCCGCGCTGGCGGAACGTCACTCCGCAAGCCCCAGCAAGGCGCGGGCGAATTCCAGGGCATCGAAGGGGCGCAGGTCGTCGGCGCCCTCGCCGACGCCGATCGCGTGGACCGGCAGGCCGAACCTCTCCACGAGCGCCACCAGCACGCCGCCGCGCGCCGTGCCGTCGAGCTTGGTCACCACCAGGCCGGTCACGGCGACCATCTCCTTGAACGCCTCGACCTGCTGCAGCGCGTTCTGCCCGATGCCGGCGTCGAGCACCAGCAGCACCTGGTGCGGGGCGGTCGGATCGAGCTTGGCCAGCACGCGCACCAGCTTCTGCAACTGCGCCATCAGGTCGGACTTGTTGTGCAGCCGGCCCGCCGTGTCGATCAGCAGCACGTCGGCGCCGTCGCGCCGCGCCTGCTCCAGCGCGCCGAAGGCGAGCCCGGCGGCGTCGGCATTGGGGGGGCCCGCGATGACAGGACAGCCCGCGCGCTCGCCCCAGATCTTGAGCTGCTCGACCGCCGCGGCGCGGAACGTGTCGCCGGCCACCAGCATGACCCGCCTGCCCTCGGCCTTGAGCAGCGTGGCCAGCTTGCCGATCGTCGTCGTCTTGCCGCTGCCGTTGACGCCCACGACCAGCACGACATGCGGCTTGTGCAGGGGATCGGGCCGAAGCGGCCGCGCGGCGGGCGCGAGGATGGCGGCGATCGCGGCCGCCAGCGCCTCGCGCACCTCGCGGTCCGAGACATCCTTGCCGAAGCGGTCGCGGGCCATCTCCGCGACCAGGGCCTTGGCCGTGGCGGGGCCGAGATCGGCGGCGATCAGCAGTTCCTCGAGTTCGCCGAGGGTGGCGGCGTCGAGCCGGCGCTTGGTCAGGATCGCGGCGATGCCCTCGCCCAGCCGCGACGAGCTGCGCTTGAGCCCGGCGGCAAGACGCTTCAGCCAGCCGCCGCCTGCCTGCCCTTCGGCCATGCCCTCAGGCCGCCAGGCGCTCGACGGGATGCCCGACCAGCCCGCCGCCCGGCCGGGCGGCAAGGCGCACGGCGACCACGCTGCCCGGCGCCGGGCCGGGCCGGTCGAGCGCGACCGGCGTGTAGTCCTCGGCCCTGCCTTCGCCCGCGCGTTCCACCAGCAGCCGGTCGGCGGTGCCGACGCGGCGCGCGACATGGCGCTGCAAGGCCGCCTCGCCCGCGCCGCGCAGCCGGGCCGCGCGCGCGCGCGCCTCGGCGGGCGGCACCGGCGGCATGCGCGCGGCGGGCGTGCCCTCGCGCGGCGAGAAGGGGAAGACATGCAGGAAGGCGAGGCCGCATTCCTCGACCAGCGACAGCGTGCTGGCGAACATGGCCTCGGTCTCGGTCGGGAAGCCTGCGATCAGGTCGGCGCCCAGCGCGATGCCGGGCCTGAGGTCGCGCGCGCGGCGGCAGGCATCGATCATGTCCCGGCGCGTATGCCGCCGCTTCATGCGCTTCAGGATCATGTCGTCGCCGGCCTGGGCCGAGAGGTGCAGATGCGGCATCAGCCGCGGCTCCTCGGCGACGAGGCGCCACAGCGCGTCGTCGATCTCCACCGGATCGAGCGAGGACAGGCGCAGGCGCTTGAGGTCGGGCACGAGCGCCAGCAGTCGGCGCGCGAGCTGGCCGAGCGTGGGCCGGCCCGGCAGGTCGCCGCCATAGGCGGTCAGGTCGACGCCGGTCAGCACGATCTCGTTGCAGCCCTGGGCGACCAGCGCGCGGGCCTGATCGACCACCGCGCCGGCCGGCACGCTGCGGCTGTTGCCGCGGCCGAAGGGAATGATGCAGAAAGTGCAGCGATGGTCGCAGCCCTGCTGCACCTGCAGGAAGGCGCGCGCGCGGTCGCCGGACCCGTCCTCGGCCGGGCCGCGCAGCAGATGCCCCGCCGTCTCGCGCACCGCCATGATGTCGCCGACCGCGATGCGCGCGGCGTCCGCGCCCGGATTGAGGTCGGCGGCGCGCAGTTTCTCGGCATTGCCGAGCACGCGGTCGACCTCGGGCATGGCGGCGAAGCGCGCGGGCGCGATCTGCGCCGCGCAGCCCGTGACGATGATCGTGGCGCCGGGCCGCTGGCGCCGCGCCTTGCGGATCGCCTGGCGCGCCTGGCGCTCGGCCTCGGCCGTCACCGCGCAGGTGTTGACGATGACCGCGTCGGCGAGCCCGGCTTCGGCCGCCAATTCGCGCATGACGGTCGATTCATAGGCATTCAGCCGGCAGCCGAAGCTGATCACCTCGGTACGGGGGGCTTGCGGCGGGCGCGCGGGACCGGTCGGCGTCATCTTTCCGCGCGCTTTCAGGAAAAGAACGCGGGGGCAAGCGTCCCGGTGAAGCTGATCGCCACCGCGCCCGTCATCAGCACGCGGTCGTCGGCGAGCCATTCGATGCCGAGCGAGCCGCCGTCCATCACGATCTCGGCCTTGCGCTGGACCAGGCCGCGGCGGCTGGCCGCGACCAGCACGGCGCAGGCGCCGGTGCCGCAGGCCATGGTCTGGCCCACCCCGCGTTCCCACACCCGCATGCGGATGCGGTCGGGCCCGAGGATCTGCGCCACTTCGATGTTGGCGCGCTCGGGGAACATCGGATCGTGCTCGAGCCGGGGCCCCAGGCTGCGCAGGTCGACCGCCTCGGCGTCCGCCACGAAGAAGACCGCGTGCGGATTGCCGATGTTGATGCAGCTCGCATCGGCGAGCGGGCCGGCGGCGACCGGCACGTGGTTGGTGTCGCCGTCCCGGGCGAGCGGTATTTCGCGCCAGCCGAGCCGCGCCGCGCCCATGTCGACCGTGACGCGGCCGTCGGGCGCCGCCGTCGAGCCGAGCACGCCGGCCACCGTCTCGATGACGGCGGCGGCACTGCCCTTCTCGCGCATCATCAGCGCGGCGACGCAGCGCGCGCCGTTGCCGCAGGCCTCGACCTCGCCGCCGTCGCTGTTGTAGATGCGCATGAACACGTCCGCGGCCGGCGCGGTCGGGGGTTCCAGCACGAAGAGCTGGTCGCAGCCCACGCCCGCGCGCCGGTCGGCGATCAGCCGGATGCGCCGCGCGTCCAGCGCGAAGCCGCGCCGGCGGGCGTCGAGCACCACGAAATCGTTGCCCAGGCCGTGCATCTTGACGAACGGCAGGCCGGTCGCGGCGGTGGTCGGGGCGTCGTTCATGGGCCCGGTTATAGGCCGGGCGCCGGGCGCGTTACAAGCGCAGGGCTGGCGGCGTTGCCCGGCGCGACGGGCGCCCGCGAACCGGGCGGCAAGAACCGGTCAGGCCGCCTCTTTCGGCGCGCGGTGCAGGCCGCGGATGAATGTCAGCAGCCGCTTGCGCAGCCGGGGATTGATGATCGTGTAATAGGCGTCGAGCAGGTCCTGGGTCTCGCGCGAGCCCATCAGGTCGGGCGAGAACACGTCGCGGTTCTCGGCCAGGGCCTTCTTGGTCACGACGGTCTTGATCGGCGGCTGCGGCGGCAGGTCGTCGAAGAAGAACGATACCGGCACGTCGAGCACCTTGCTGAGCTCGAACATGCGGCTGGCGCCGATGCGGTTGGTGCCGCGCTCGTTCTTCTGGATCTGCTGGAAGCTGACGCCGACGGCCTCGGCGAGATTTTTCTGGCTCATGCCCATCTGCACGCGGCGCTCGCGCACCCGCTTGCCTACATGAACGTCGATGGAATCACCGGCAGGTCTGCGACTCACGGATACCGTCCCACGTGAAAGCGTTTACACGAACTTCAGGGAATGAAACGTTCCATATGTAATCGATCGAAGGGATAACGACAATGTAAATCTGCTCGCAAGTCTTGCAGGACGCTTCACGAGAACTGCGGCAAGTCAGCCCCCAAGTCTTCCGGCGAAAGACGACGGATTTTTTGCCTGTGGCGTCACCGCGACCGCAGGTCGTCGGCGATGCCGCGCAGCAGCCGGAGGATATCGCGGCGCGTATCGGAATCCGCTATCGCGTTGAACGCGGCGATCAATGCCCGGGTTTCCGCCTGCCGCGCCATCCGCCCGCCGGCGGCGGGATCGGGTTCGGGCGGGTCGTGGCCGTTCGACGATTCGATGTCGGCGAAAAAATAGGAGACGGCTTGCCCGGTAATTGTGGCAAGCTGGAACAGGCATCGCGCGGTCAGCCGCTCGGTTCCGCCCTCGATGCGCGCGATCCGCGCGGCCGTGATGCCCACTCGCGCGGCAAGGTCCCGGGGGCTGAGCCCGGCCTGCTCGCGGGCCTGCCTGATCCGCCGGCCCACCTGGGCGTGGATCGCGGCTTCCTGACGTGTCCAGTTCTTGTTCACGGCAGCAACCTTTGCGTGTAAGATGTTGATTTTAAAGTTACTATCGCGAGTGCATTGTTAACAGAAGGGGGCGGGACTTGCCAAGCCTTCGATTGGCGTGACGTTCGACGACGAATTCCGCCGGCAATTGGCGGCCCTGATTGCGTGGCGGCGCGACGTGCGCCGGATCCGGCCGGATGCGGTCGATCCGGCGCTCGTGGACGGGCTCTTGGATCTGGCGGTCCTGGCGCCATCCGTCGGCAACAGCCAGCCCTGGCGGTTCGTGCAGGTCGACGACCCCGGGCGACGGGCGGCGGTCATCGCCAATTTCGAGCGCTGCAACCAGGCGGCGCTCGAGCGCTACGACGCCCACCGGGCGCAAGCCTATGCCAGGCTGAAGCTGCAGGGGCTCAAGACCGCCCCGGTCCAGCTGGCCGTGTTCTGCGACGAGACCACCGAGCAGGGGTTCGGACTGGGCCGGCAGACCATGCCGGAATCGCTCAGCTATTCCGTGGTCGGCGCGATCCAGATCCTGTGGCTGGCCGCCCGCGCCCACGGCCTGGGCCTGGGCTGGGTCTCGATCCTGGACCCGGCGCAGGTCGCGGTGGACCTGGACGTGCCGGCGGCATGGCGGTTCATCGCTTATCTGTGCCTGGGGTGGCCGGAAGAGGAGCACCTGGACCCGGAGCTCGCGCGGCACGAATGGCAGGACCGCACCGACGTCGGACGGCAGGTGCTGCACCGTTAACGCCTGGCCGCCGTTGATGCCGGGCTATTGACGCCCCGGCACCGTCCTCCTACATTCCGTGCCGCTTTTCAAGGCAGGTCGATCTGCCGCGTCCGGCCGGGCGAGCCGGATGTCCGCCAGTCCGCGAGTATCGCGCACTGGCGCGTTTTCGCTTGGGGCAACGCGTAGCCGATGTTCGAGGGTCTGACCGGCAAGCTGGGCGAGGTTCTGGAGCGGCTGCGCAAGCGCGCGGCGCTGACGCCCGGCGACGTCGACGAGGCGATGCGCGAGGTGCGCCTGGCCCTGCTCGAGGCCGACGTCGCCCTGCCGGTGGTCAAGGACTTCGTCGCCAAGGTGCGCGAGAAGGCGGTCGGCCAGGACGTGCTGCGCTCGGTCACGCCGGGCCAGATGGTCATCAAGATCGTGCACGACGCGCTGGTGCAGACGCTTGCCGGCGATCAAGCCATGCCCGGCGAAGGCGACATCGACCTGAACGCGCCGGCGCCGGTGGTGATCCTGATGGTCGGTCTGCAGGGATCGGGCAAGACCACGACGACGGCAAAGCTGGGCCTGCGCCTTTCCCAGCGCGACAAGAAGAAGGTCCTGATGGCCTCGCTGGACACGCAGCGCCCGGCGGCGCAGGAGCAGTTGGCCGTGCTGGGCCAGCAGGCCGGGGTGAAGACCCTGCCGGTCGTGCAGGGCCAGCCGCCCGTGGACATCGCCAAGCGCGCGATGATGGCGGCGCGGCTCGAGGGCATCGACGTGCTGCTGCTCGACACCGCCGGCCGCCTGGCGATCGACGAGGCGCTGATGGCCGAGGTGGCCAAGGTGCGCGACGCCACGCAGCCGCACGAGACGCTGCTTGTGGCCGACGCCATGACCGGCCAGGACGCGGTCAACGTCGCGCGCGGCTTCAACGACAAGGTGGGGTTGACCGGCATCGTGCTGACCCGCGTGGACGGCGACGCGCGCGGCGGTGCTGCGCTGTCGATGCGCGCGGTCACCGGCCGGCCGATCAAGCTGATGGGCGTGGGCGAGAAGCTCGACGCGCTGGAGCCGTTCCATCCCGACCGCATCGCCGGCCGCATCCTGGGCATGGGCGACGTCGTCGGCCTGGTCGAGAAGGCCGCCGAGACGATCGAGCGCGAGGACGCCGAGAAGCTGGCGAAGAAGGCCCAGAAGGGCCAGTTCGACATGGACGACCTGGTCGCCCAGCTCCGCCAGCTGCGCAAGATGGGCGGGCTCAACTCGATGCTCGGCATGCTGCCGGGCATCGGCCAGATCCAGAAGCAGATCGCCAACGCCAAGATCGACGACAGCCTGCTGAAGAAGCAGGAGGCGATCGTGCTGTCGATGACCAAGAAGGAGCGGCGCAACGTGAAGCTGCTCAACGCGTCGCGGCGCAAGCGCATCGCGGCCGGGTCGGGCAGCACGGTCCAGGAAGTCAACCGGCTCGTGAAGCAGTTCGAGGACATGAGCCGCATGATGAAGCAGATGGGCAAGCTGGGGCAGAAGGGGCTGATGCGTCACGGCCTGCCGGGCCTCGGGCTTGGCCGTCCGCGCTAGAGCAATTCCGACGTCACCACAGAAGGAATACCGTCAAGATGTCGCTGAAGATCAGACTGGCCCGGGGCGGCGCCAAGAAGCGCCCGTTCTACCGCATCGTCGTCGCCGATTCGCGCAGCCCGCGCGACGGGCGCTTCATCGAGCGGGTGGGCTCGTACAACCCGATGCTGGCGAAGGACCATGCCGAGCGCGTGGTGATCGTCGAGGACCGCATCAAGCATTGGTTGTCGGTGGGCGCGACGCCGTCCGAGCGCGTCGCGAAGTTCCTCTTCGACCGCAAGCTGGGGCCGAAGCCGGAAATCCCGGCCCAGACCAAGAAGAACCAGCCCAAGGCCAAGGCGCAGGAGCGCCTGAAGGCCGCCGCCGAAGCCGCCGCCAAGCCGGCCGAGGGCGGCGAGGCCCCGGCCGCGAGCTGACGCGGGCGGAATTGGCCCCTTGGACAGGATGACGCCATGGTCGCGATGGCAGGCATGACGACCGAGACCGCCGGCGGCGCGCGCGCGCCGCGCCCGGTCTGCGTCGGCGTGATCGTCGGCGCCCATGGCGTGCGCGGGGCGGTGCGCGTCAAGAGCTTCACGGCCGACGCGATGGACATCGCGTCCTATGGCCCGCTGAGCGACGAGCAGGGCCGGCGGCAATTCGCGCTGAGCGCCATCGGCCAGGCGCGCGGCGCCGTCTTGGCCCGCATCGAGGGCGTCCAGGACCGCGACGCCGCCGAAGCGCTGCGCGGCGTGCGCCTGTACGTCGATCGCGCGCGCTTCCCCGAGCCCGGGGAGGACGAGTTCTATCACGCCGACCTGATCGGCCTTGCCGTGCTGACCGTCGACGGCGCCCGGCTGGGCACGGTCGGCGCGATCGTCAACCACGGCGCCGGCGACATGATGGAAATCGCGCTGGAAGCGGGCGGCAGCGCGATGCTTCCCTTTACCAAGGCGGTCGTGCCGGCGGTCGACCTTGCCGGCGGCAAGCTGGTCGTCGACCCGCCGGCGGAATTCCTGCCGAGCCACGCGCGGAGGACGGCATGACCCATGACGCCGCCTGGCGCGCGAGCGTGCTGACCTTGTTCCCGGAGATGTTCCCGGGGCCGCTGGGCCTGTCGCTGGCCGGGCGCGCGCTGGAAGCCGGCCTGTGGTCGCTCGACGCGCGCGATATCCGCGACTACGCCCAGGACAAGCATCGCACCGTGGACGATGCGCCGTTCGGCGGCGGGGTCGGCATGGTGATGCGCGCGGACGTGGTGGATGCGGCGCTGGACGCGGCGGCGACGACCGCCCCCGGCCTGCCGGCGATCTACCTGACGCCCCGCGGCCAGCCCCTGACCCAGGCGCGGGTGCGCGAACTGGCGGCGGGCCCCGGCGCGATCGTGCTGTGCGGCCGGTTCGAGGGCATCGACCAGCGCGTGATCGACCGGCGCGCCATCGCCGAGGTGAGCCTGGGCGACTTCGTGCTGTCGGGCGGCGAGCCGGCGGCGATCGCGCTGATCGACGCCTGCGTGCGGCTGCTGCCCGGCGTGATCGGCGATGCCGGGTCGCTAGCCGAGGAAAGTTTCGAGCGCGGGTTGCTGGAATACCCGCATTTCACCCGCCCCGCCGACTGGCAGGGCTTGAAGGTGCCCGACGTGCTTTTGTCCGGGCATCACGAGAAGATCCAGGCTTGGCGGCTTGCCGAAGCCGAGCGGACGACGCGCGAGCGCCGTCCCGATCTGTGGTCGCGCTACGTGGCCGGCCGCGAACATTCACAAGGGTACGCGTCATGAGCATCATCGAGAAGCTGAACAGCGAAATGGTCGCCAAGCTGAGCGCGAACAGCAAGGTTCCCGAATTCAAGCCCGGCGACACGCTGCGGGTGAACGTCAAGGTGGTCGAGGGCGAGCGCGAGCGCGTGCAGTCCTTCGAGGGCGTGTGCATCGCGCGCAAGAACGCGGGCTTGAACTCGGCCTTCACGGTTCGCAAGATCAGCTACGGCGAGGGCGTGGAGCGCGTGTTCCCGCTGTACTCGCCGCGCATCGCGGGGATCGAGGTGGTCCGCCGCGGCGACGTGCGCCGCGCCAAGCTCTATTACCTGCGCGGGCGCACCGGCAAGAGCGCGCGCATCAAGGAACGCCAGTCCTTCCAGCACCTGGAAGAGGCTGCCGCCGCCGAGGCGCCGGGCGCGGAAGCCGCGCCGCCCGCGGCTTCCGAGGCGAAGACCGAGAAGAAGGCGAAGAAGGCCGCCAAGGCCTAGTCCGGGTAGGAGAGGACGTCCATGGCGACGAAGCCACGCACCCTGTTCGACAAGATCTGGGACAGCCACGTCGTTGACCGCAATCCCGACGGCACCTGCGTGCTGTATATCGACCGCCACCTGGTGCACGAGGTAACGAGCCCGCAGGCGTTCGAGGGGCTGAAGATCGCGGGGCGCAAGGTGCGCCGACCGGACCTGACGCTGGCCGTGGCCGACCACAACGTGCCGACCACGAACCGTGCGGGCGGGATCGAGGA
This sequence comes from Alphaproteobacteria bacterium, assembly GCA_020846275.1. Classification (GTDB taxonomy): domain Bacteria; phylum Pseudomonadota; class Alphaproteobacteria; order JAEULC01; family JAEULC01; genus JAEULC01. The sequence continues at coordinate 6,523 of JADLEG010000071.1, read as the reverse complement.
CGCGGAATCGCGCCTGCAGGTCGAGACCCTGAGCGACAACTGCGCCGCGTTCGGCGTGCCGCTGTTCAAGATGGACGATGTCCGCCAGGGCATCGTGCACATCATCGGCCCGGAGCAGGGCTTCACCCAGCCCGGCACGACCATCGTGTGCGGCGACAGCCACACGGCGACCCACGGCGCGTTCGGCGCGCTGGCCTTCGGCATCGGCACGTCGGAGGTCGAGCACGTGCTGGCGACCCAGACCCTGCTGCAGATGCCGGCCAAGAACATGCGCATCACGGTCCAGGGCAAGCTGGGGCCGGGCATCACCGGCAAGGACGTGGTGCTGGCGATCATCGGCAAGATCGGCACGGCCGGCGGCACCGGCCACGTGATCGAATACGCCGGCGACGCGATCAAGTCCCTGTCGATGGAAGGCCGCATGACGGTCTGCAACATGTCGATCGAGGCCGGGGCGCGCGCCGGGCTGGTGGCGCCGGACGAAACCACCTTCGCCTACATGAAGGGGCGGCCGATGTCGCCCAAGGCCGGCGCGTGGGAGCAGGCGGTCGCCTATTGGAAGACCCTGCCGTCGGATCCCGGCGCCCGCTACGACCGCGAGGTCACGCTCGATGCCGCCGGCATCGCCCCGCAGGTGACCTGGGGCACCAGCCCCGAGCAGGTCCAGCCGATCACCGGCAGCGTCCCCGATCCCGAAGCGGAACAGGACGAGATGCGGCGCAACTCGCTGCGCCGGTCGCTGGAATACATGGGCCTCAAGCCCGGCATGCGCATGCAGGACATCGCGATCGACACCGTCTTCATCGGCAGCTGCACCAACGGCCGCATCGAGGACCTGCGCGAGGCCGCCGCCCTGGCCAAGGGCCGCAAGGTGAAGCCCGGCCTGCGGGCGCTGGTGGTGCCCGGCTCGGGCCTGGTGAAGCACCAGGCGGAGGAAGAAGGGCTCGACCGCGTCCTCGTCGAGGCGGGCTTCGAATGGCGCGAGGCGGGCTGCTCGATGTGCCTGGCGATGAACGCCGACAAGCTGAAGCCGGGCGAGCGCTGCGCCTCGACCTCGAACCGCAACTTCGAGGGCCGCCAGGGTTTCGGCGGCCGCACGCACCTGGTGAGCCCGGCGATGGCCGTCGCCGCCGCCCTGGCCGGCCACCTGGCCGACGTGCGCGACCTGGCCTAGCGTGCCTTGGCCCCGGTTCGCCTGGCGGCATGAGCGCGGTGCCGGTTCCGTCCATGGGCGGCGCCCTGGACCTCGATGACCTGCGGCCCGCGCCCGTGGGCGTCGGGGCGCCCGCCGGCTTCCTGCGACGCACCGCCGCGGCGGCGATCGACGCGCTGGTCGTGGCGCTGTTCGTGCTGGCCTGGTCGGCGGCGCTCGTGCTGCTGTTCGGCCTGCCGCGCGACCGCAACGCGCTCGGCGCCGCGGACCTGCCCTATTTCGCCGGCATCATCGCTTTCCCCTGGCTCTATTGCGCCGGGCTGGAGAGCGGCCGGCGCGGGGCGACGCTGGGCAAGCGGGCGCTGGGGCTTTGCGTGTGCGACCGGCGCGGCGAGCCCGTGGGCTTCGGCCGCGCGAGCCTGCGTTGCCTCGCCCGCCTGCTGACGCTTGCGACCGCGATGCTCGGCTGGTTCCTGATCCTTCTGACCCCGCAGCGCCAGGCCCTGCACGACCTGGTGGCGGGCACCCTGGTCGTCGCCGACCGCACGCGCGGGCGCGGCTGATGCGGGATCGCCGAAACAACCGATTCTCTGACAGGGAAGGGATCCGATGAAGACGAACAAGAAGATGCTGGTCCTCGCCGGCGACGGCATCGGCCCGGAGGTGATGGGACAGGTCCGCCGCGTGGTCGACTGGTTCGACCGCCGGCGCGCCGTCAAGTTCGACATCCAGGAATCCCTTGTGGGCGGCGCCAGCTACGACAAGCACGGCACCCCCCTGACCGACAAGACGCTGGCCGACGCGCTTTCCGCCGACGCGGTGCTGTTCGGCGCGGTGGGCGGGCCGCAATACGACGCCCTGCCCTTCGACAAGCGCCCGGAGCGCGCCATCCTGGCGCTGCGCAAGGAGATGGGGCTGTTCGCGAACCTGCGCCCGGCGATGGTGTTCGACGCGCTGGTCGACGCATCGAGCCTGAAGCCCGAGGTGGTGCGCGGCCTCAACATCATGATCCTGCGCGAGCTGACCGGCGGCGTCTATTTCGGCGAGCCCCGCGGCATGGAGAAGCTGCCCGACGGCCAGCGCCGCGCGGTCGACACCCAGGTCTACACGACCGGCGAGATCCAGCGCATCGCGCGCGTCGCCTTCGAGCTGGCGAAGAAGCGCGGCAATAAGGTGTGCTCGGTCGAGAAGTCGAACGTGATGTGGACCGGCCAGCTCTGGCGCGACGAGGTGACCAAGCTGCACGGCGCCGAGTTCCCCAAGGTCGAGCTGTCCCACATGTACGCCGACAACTGCGCCATGCAGCTCGTGCGCAATCCCAAGCAGTTCGACGTGATCGTCACCGACAACCTGTTCGGCGACCTGTTGTCGGATTGCGCGGCGATGCTCACCGGCTCGCTCGGCATGCTGCCCTCAGCCTCGCTCGGCGCGGTCGACCAGCAGGGCCGCCGCCGTGCGCTCTACGAGCCGGTGCACGGCAGCGCGCCGGACATCGTCGGCAAGAACATGGCCAACCCGATCGCCGAGCTGCTGAGCTTCGCGATGCTGCTGCGCTACTCCTTCGACTTGCAGGACGACGCCAGGCTGATCGAGAACGCGGTCGAGAAGGTGCTGGCGAGCGGCATGCGCACGGCCGACATCATGTCGCCCGGCGCGGCCAAGGTGTCGACCGTCGTGATGGGCGACGCCATCCTGCGCGAGCTGGACAAGCAGGCGGCGTAGCGAGGCGGCAACCTAATAGGTCGCGCGGCCGCCGGAGATGTCGAACACGCCGCCGGTGGTGAACGAGCAGTCGGGCGAGGCGAGCCAGGCCACCAGCGCGGCGATCTCGTCGACCTCGACGAAGCGGTTCATCGGGATCTTCGACTTCATGTAGTCGATGTGCTGCTGGGTCATCTGCTTGAAGATGTCGGTCTTGGCCGCGGCCGGCGTCACGCAGTTGACGATCACGCCCTTGCCCGCCAGCTCCTTGCCCAGCGACTTGGTGAGGCCGATCACCCCCGCCTTGGCGGCGCTGTAGGCCGGGGCGTTGGGATTGCCTTCCTTGCCCGCGACCGAGGCGATGTTGACCACGCGGCCGTAGCCGCGCTCCAGCATGCCCGGCACCACCGCGCGGCAGCACAGGAAGACGGCATTCAAGTCGACGTCGATCACGCGCCGCCAGTCCGCCACCGGGTATTCCCAGGTGGTCTTGTTGGGCCCGGTGATGCCCGCGTTGTTGACCAGGATGTCGATCGCGCCCAGCGCCTTTTCCGTCGCCGCGCAGGCCTGGTCGACCTTGGCGTCGTCGGTGATGTCGAGCGCCTGGCCCACAACCGACGCGCCGCCGGCCAGTTCCTTCTTCGCCGCCTCGATCGCCTGGGCGTCCATGTCCCACAGCGCGACCTTGGCGCCGGACTCGAGGAACCGCTTGGCGATGGCGAAGCCGATGCCCCGCGCGCCGCCGGTGATGACGGCCGCCCTGCCCTTTAGGTCGATCTGGTTCATGCCTGCCCCCCGGCCTGGCTGATGCGTGTGCCGAAGCCGGGCGGGGTGAAGAGTTCCAGCAGCACGGCGTTGGGCACGCGCCCGTCCATGATGACGGCGCCGTCCACGCCCTGCTCCACCGCGTCGATGCAGGTCTCGACTTTCGGGATCATGCCGCCGGCGATGGTGCCGTCGGCGATCAGCTCGCGCGTGCGCTTCAGCGACAGCTCGGGGATGAAGGTCTTGGTCTTGTCGAGCACGCCCACGACATCGGTCAAGAGCAGCAGGCGCTTGGCCTTGAGCGCGCCGGCGACCGCGCCGGCGACCGTGTCGGCGTTGATGTTGAAGGTCTCGCCGCTCGGCCCCACGCCGATGGGTGCTATCACCGGGATCAGGTCCGAGCGCGCCAGGCTCGCCAGCACCTCGGCGTTGATGTGCTCGGGCTCGCCGACGAAGCCGAGGTCGAGCACCTTCTCAATGTTCGAGTCCGGGTCCTTCTTCGTGCGCCGCAGTTGGCGCGCGCGCACCAGGCCGGCGTCCTTGCCCGACAGCCCGACCGCCTTGCCGCCGGCGGCGCTGATGTAGCTGACGATCTGCTTGTTGATCGATCCCGACAGCACCATCTCGACGATCTCCACCGTCTCGGCGTCCGTCACGCGCAGCCCGTCGATGAACGAGCTCTTGATCTTCAGGCGCTCGAGCATCTTGCCGATCTGCGGGCCGCCGCCATGCACCACGACGGGGTTCATGCCGACCTGCTTCAGGAGCACGATGTCGCGCGCGAAGCTCAGCGCCAGGTGCTCTTCGCCCATGGCGTGGCCGCCGTACTTCACGACGAAGGTCTGCCCGGCGTGCATGCGCATGAAGGGCAGCGCCTCGGCGAGCGTGGCGGTCTTGGCGCGCAGGTCGTCGCTGACCTGGGTGGTGGAGGTGGCGAATTTCGCTTGGGTCATGGCATCGGCCCGGATGTTGCGGCGCGCGAGATTAGCGGAAGGGCGACCCCTCCGCCAGCGCCGCCAGCGCGGCGCGCAGGGCCGGGATGCCGGTGCCGTCATGCGCCGAGGTGACGATGACCTCGGGGTGCGCGGCGACGTGCCGCTTCAACTCCTTGGACAGCGTCGCGACCGCCTCGGCCAGCGGCCCCGGCTTCATCTTGTCGGCCTTGGTCACGACCGCCTGGTAGTTGACCGCGGCCTGGTCGAGCGCCTGCATCGTGTCGCGGTCGTGGCGATTGAGGCCGTGGCGCGCGTCGACCAGCAGGCAGACGCGGCGCAGCGTGGGGCGGTTCTTCAGGAACGCGCGGACCGCGTGGCCCCATTGCGCGGCCTTGTCCTTGCCGGCCTGGTTGTAGCCGTAACCCGGCAGGTCGACGAGCACCAGCCGGCCGCCGAGGTCGAAGAAGTTGAGCTGCTGCGTGCGGCCGGGCGTGGAGGACACCCGCGCCAGGGCCCGCCGGCCGGTGAGCGCGTTGACCAGGCTGGATTTGCCGACATTGGAGCGCCCGGCGAAGGCGATCTCGGGCAGGCCCGCTTCCGGCAGGCCGTCGAAGCTGACCGCGCCGAAGAAGAAACGGCATTCCTGCGCGAACAGCAGCCGGCCGTGCTCCAGCCGCGCCGCTTCGTCGTTGTCCGGTTGCTCGGTCATGGCATCGTCGCGCCGTTGGAGGCCAAAGCATCCTTCGAGACGGCCCCTGCGGGGCCTCCTCAGGATGAGGAGAGTAGATGGGCGCACCGGTTTCTCCTCATCCTGAGGAGGCGCGAAGCGCCGTCTCGAAGGATGATCAGCGGCAGCTCAGGCGTGCACGCCCGCGCGGCGCATGATGACCCATTGCTGGGCGATCGACAGCAGGTTGTTCCACGCCCAGTAGATCACGAGGCCGGCGGGGAAGGCCGACAGCATGTAGGTGAAGACGATCGGCAGCATCATGAACACCTTGGCCTGCACCGGGTCGGGCGGCTGCGGGTTCAGCTTCTGCTGCAGGTACATGGTGATGCCCATCAGGATCGGCCAAGCGCCGATCATCAGGATATGCGGCGGGGTGAAGGGGATCAGGCCGAACAGGTTGAACACGCTGGTCGGATCGGGCGCCGACAGGTCGTGGATCCAGCCGAAGAACGGCGCGTGGCGCATCTCGATGGTGACGAACAGCACCTTGTAGAGGGCGAAGAACACCGGGATCTGGATCACGATCGGCAGGCAGCCGGAGACGGGGTTGACCTTCTCGCGCTTGTAGAGGTCCATCATCGCCTGGTTCAGCTTGGCGCGGTCCTCGCCGTACTGCTCGCGCAGCTTCATCATCTCGGGCTGCAGCTTCTTCATCGCCGTCATCGACTTGTAGGACTTGTTGGCGAGCGGGAAGAACAAGCCCTTCACCAGCACGGTCAAGAGCAGGATGGCCACGCCGAAATTGCCGAGCACGCCGTAGAAATAGTCCAGCACGTAGAAGATCGGCCGGGTCAGGAAGTAGAACCAGCCCCAATCCACCGCGCGATCGAACAGCGCGATCTTGTACTGGTCCTTATAGGCGTCGATGCGCTTCACTTCCTTGGCGCCGGCGAACAGGTGGCTCTCCGCCTCGGCGCTGGCGCCGGGGGCGATGCTGCGCGCCGCGCCCAGGTAGTCCACTTGGTACTTGTCGGCCTTGTCGCGCAGCGTGTGGCGGAAATTCGCCTCGACCTTCTCGGCCTGGTCGGGGATCAGCGCCACCAGCCAGTACTTGTCGGTGATGCCGAGCCAGCCGCCCGTGGTCGGGAACTTGACCGTCCCGTTCTTCTCCTCGTGCATGTTCTTGTAGGTGTATTCCTTGAGCGAGCCGTCGAACACGCCGATCAGCCCCTCGTGCAGGATGTAGAAGCCCAGCACCTGCGGCGTGCCGGCCCGGCTGACCAGCGAATAGGGGAACAG
>JADLEG010000070.1 GCA_020846275.1 Alphaproteobacteria bacterium | reverse complement strand
TGTCCTGCACGGGATATTGCGACAGGTCGACCTTGACCTTGGTCTTGTCCTCGAACTTCTTGATCGCGGCGAACAGCGCGTCGTCCTCGGACTTGTAGAACCCCTTGACCCACCAGACGGTCAGCGTTTCCTGTGCCGACGCGACCGACGCCATGGCGGTCATCGTGCCCGCGATCGCGGCGATGCCCAGGGCCTTGCGGAAGATGGACTGCATTTGAACGTCTCCTCTTTTCCCGGTTATCCCGAGGTTGGTGCCGAGCCTACCATCGGAGGTTGTCCGCCGTCAGCACCGGGGCGGAGCCTCGGCGAATCCCGCGGCTACATCGCGCCGTATTTATTGAAGGCGGCGGCGGATTCGAGCCCCTTGTTCAGGTCATCGAGCACGCGGCCCCCGGCCGCGGGCGCCGGCACGCCGAGCGCCCCGTCGACATCGCCGACCAGGATGTCGCCCATCGCCGCCGTGTTCAGCCCGGCGCGGATCGGGGCGAGCAGGCCGCGAAGCGGCTCGACGCTGCCCTGGCGCTCGCTCACGAAAACCCTCCCTGAAAACCCGGCGTTGGCGCCGTTGTCACTTGTCGTTACGACCGTCTATTACCCGCCCTGTTTCAGGGCGTCCAGCCTTTCCCGCAGGGCGGCGAACTCGGGCGACCCGGGGTCGAATTGGCCCAGCAATCTGCCCCATAATTCGGCAGCGCCGATGCGGTTGCCGGTGGCGGCTTCCGCCAAGCCTACCTGGAACAGCGCCTCGCGGTCGTTGGGATTGCCGTCCAGGCGGCGGCGGAAGGCGGCCACATCCCGGGCGGCGGTGGCGGCGCGGATCGCGGCGGCGTCGAGCGGCGCCGGGGGCGCGGGCGGCGGCGGCGCCGGGGCGGGCGCGGCGCTCGCCACGCCGACGCCGAGCTGGCGCGCGGTCTCGACGATGCGCGGGCGGGCGGCGGGGTTTGCGACGGCGGCCTTGGATGCGGCCTCGGCGGCCTTGGCGTCTTCGCCCAGCACCTTGTAGGCGCGGATCAGGCGCAACCATCCCTCGACATCGCCCGGCTCGCTGTCCAGCCGCGCGGCCAGCCCGTCGACCATGCCGCGGATCATCTGCTGGCGGTCGCCCGCCGACATGTTCTGCGCGGCCGCCACATCGGCCGCCGTGGGCCTGCGCTCGGGCGCAACGGCGCCTTGGGGCGATGGCGCTTGCGCCGTTGCTTGGGGCGGCGGCGCTGCCTGGGGGGCGGCCCCCGCGACGGGGCGCGGCAGGTCGGCCAGCACCCGCGCCGGATCCTGCTTCATCTCGCCGGCCATGGATGCGATGCGCTCGCGCAGCATCGGCAGATAGGGCGCATCCGGCGGCGTGTCGCGGGCCAGCGCGACCAGCAGGTCGAGCCCCTGCTTCATCTTGCCGGCCTGGGCCTCGGCGACGGCGACATAGAAACGCGCGCGCGCATCCTTGGGCTGCTGCTTCAGCACCTCCTCGAACTCGGCACGGGCCTGCGGCGGCACGGTGCCGTCGGCCGCCATGATGCGCGCCTCGGCCAGCGCGGCCACGAGCTGCGGGTCGCGCCGGGTCAGCGCCACGGCGCGCTCCAGCGCCGCCACCGCGTCGCGATGGCGTTCGAGCTGCTGATAGGAGCGCGCGAGCAGCGACCAGCCCTCGGGGTCGCCCGGATTGGCTTCCAGCCGCTTGGCCAGACGGTCGGTCAGGGACTGCATCGATTCCGCCGCGCCGCTGCCCGCGGGATGCGCGTCGGGCACCGCATTCGGCTGTCCCGCCTGACCGACAGCCGTGCCGCGCTGTTCCATGCGCTGGGCGAAGGGCTGGCCGGGCACGCCGGGGCGGCCGAGCTGGGCATAGAGCAGCAGGGCCAGCACGGGCGCCGCGAGCGCGATGCCGGCCGCCAGCAACGGTGCCGCGCCGCCGGGGCGCGCCGCCGCGCCCGGCGCGTCGCCGGACGATGCCGCCAGCAGGCGCCGCTCGACCTCGAGCCGCGCGGCGGCGGCCTGGTCGTCGCTCAGCACGCCGCGCTCGCGGTCGCGCCCGATCTCGGCCAGCTGGTCGCGATAGACCTGGGCATCGTAGGCGCCGCGCGGCGCCGCCGCAGAAGCGCCGCCCTTCAGCAGCGGCCGCGCCATCGCGACGCCCAGGCCGCCCGCGAGCAGCACCACGACGATCCAGAAGATCATGCCCGCCCCTTGGCCTTGCGCGGCCGGGAGACCGGGGCGGCCGGCGACGCCGCAGCGGGCGGCGCTTCCGCGTCGTCCAGCAGCGCCGCCAGGCGCAGACGCTCGTCCTCCGACAAGGGCGCGGTCGCCGCCGTCGCCGCGGCGCGCCGCCGCGACAGCACGAACAGCCCCGCCCCGCCGAGCACCAGCACCAGCGCGGGGCCGAACCACAGCAGATAGGTCGCCGGCTTCATCGGCGGCTTCAGCAGCACGAAGCTGCCGTAGCGGCTGGTCAGGTAGTCCAGCACCTGGCGGTCGCTGTCGCCCGCCGCGATCCGCTCGCGCACCAGCAGGCGCAGGTCGCGCGCCAGGGTCGCGGCGGAATCGTCGATCGACTGGTTCTGGCAGACCAGGCAGCGCAACTCCTTGCTGAGCTCGCGCGCGCGGGCCTCGAGCGCCGGGTCCTTCATCACCTCGTCGGGCTCGACCGCGAGGGCGGGCGTCAGGAGCGCGAGGGTGAGAAGGAGCGCGGCGAACGCGCGCCATATCCTCTTTGCGTCATGGCATGACGAAAAGAATGTGCGCAGAAGCATCACTTCTTCAGCTTCTCGACCAGCGGCAGCACGCGTTCGTTCAGCTCCTCGGGCATCATCGGGCCCACGACCTTGTAGCGGATGCGTCCCTCGCGATCGACGACGTAGGTCTCGGGCACGCCGTAGACGCCCCAGTCGATGCCGACGCGGCCCGGCCCGTCGAAGCCGACGCGGCCGTAAGGATTGCCGAGCTCGTCGAGGAAGGCCTGCGCGTCCTTGCGCGTGTCCTTCCAGGCGATGCCCACGACCTGGACCTTCTTCTCCTTCGCCAGGCGCAGCAGCAGCGGATGCTCGATGCGGCACGGCACGCACCACGACGCGAAGACGTTGACCAGGGTCACCCCGCCCTTCAGGTCGTCGGCCTTCAGCCCCGGCTCGCCGTCGCGCAAGGCCGGCAGGTCGAAGGCGGGCACCGGCTTGTCGAGCAGCGCCGAGGGCAGCCTGCGCGGGTCGAGGCTTAAGCCCAGCCAGAACATCGCCACGATCAGCGCGAACAGCAGCACGACGAGAATCGGCAGGAGCGTGCGCCGGCTCATCGGGCCCGACGCGGCGGCGCCTTGCTCGGTCATCGGGTCAGTCCCCGACAGCCGCGTCGGCCGCGCCCGCCGCCGGCCGCCGCGCGCGGGCCGGCGCGCCGATGCGGAAGCGCCGGTCGCTGAGGCTGACCACGCCGCCAACCGCCATCAGCGCGGCGCCGAGCCAGATCCAGGTCACCAGCGGCTTGTGGTAGAGCCTGACGGTCCAGCCGGCCTGCGGATTGCCTTCGCCCAGGGCGGCGTAGATGTCGGTGAAGCCCAGCGTCGCGATCGCGGTCTCGTTGGTGGCCTGGCGCTGCACCGGGTAGAAGCGCTTGGCGGGCTCGAGCACCGTCAGGTCGCGGCCGTCGCGCGAGACGACGATGCCGGCCTGCTCGGCGGTGTAGTTGGGACCCTGGATGCCCTGGCGCACGCCCACCAGCGTGAACTCGTAGCCGGAGAGGCGCGCGCGGTCGCCCGGCTTCATGTTCTGGATCGATTCGCTTTCCCACGCCGCCGTCGCGGTGATGCCGGCCACCGTGAAGGCCATGCCGGCATGCGCGATCAGCATGCCGTAGGCCGAGCGCGGCAGGCCGGCCGCACGCTGGATGCTGTCGCCCAGGGGGGCGCGGAACAGGCGGATGCGCTCGGCGAACTCGGTCAGCGTGCCGAAGAATAGCCAGGCCGCGAGAGCGAGGCCGAGCGCCGCCAGCACCGGCCCGCCGCGCGCGAGGTAGAGCGTCGCCAGCGCGACCGCGACCGAAATCGCGAAAGCCGCCATCAGGCGCTGCAGCGCGCCCTTGAGATCGCCGCGCTTCCACGACAGCAGCGGTCCCACCGCCATGGCGGCGATCAACGGCACCATGATCGGCACGAAGGTCAGGTTGAAATAGGGCGCGCCGACCGACAATTTGTCGCCGCCCGTCACGTCGCTGAGCAGCGGATAGAGCGTACCGAACAGGACCGTCGCCGTGGCCGTCGCAAGCAGCAGGTTGTTGAGGACCAGCGAGCCTTCGCGGCTGATCGGCGCGAAGAGGCCGCCGGTCTTCAGCGATGGCGCGCGGATCGCGTAGAGCGTCAGCGCGCCGCCGGTGGTTAACGCCAGCAGCACCAGGATGAAGATGCCGCGCGCCGGGTCGGTCGCGAAGGCGTGCACCGAGGTGAGCACGCCGGAGCGCACCAGGAACGTGCCCATCAGGCTGAGCGAGAAGGCGATGATGGCGAGCAGGATGGTCCAGCTCTTCATCGCGTCGCGCTTCTCGACAACCGTCGCGGAATGCAGCAGCGCCGTGCCCACAAGCCAGGGCATGAACGAGGCGTTCTCCACGGGATCCCAGAACCACCAGCCGCCCCAGCCGAGCTCGTAATAGGCCCAGTAGCTGCCCATCGCGATGCCGCAGGTGAGGAAGCACCACGCGAGCAGGGTCCAGGGCCGGACCCAGCGCGCCCAGGCGGCGTCGATGCGCCCCTCGATCAACGCGGCGACGGCGAAGGAGAAGGCCATCGAGAAGCCGACATAGCCCAGGTAGAGGAAGGGCGGGTGGATTGCCAGCCCGATGTCCTGGAGCAGCGGGTTGAGGTCGCGCCCGTCAGCGGGCGGCGGAATCACGCGCAGGAACGGGTTCGAGGTGAACAGGATGAACAGCAGGAAGCCGATCGCGATCCAGCCCTGCACCCCAAGCACCCGCGCCCGCAGGGCCGGCGGCAGGTTGGCGCCGAACAGCGCGACGCAGGCGCCATAAACCGCGAGGATCAGCACCCACAGCACCATCGATCCCTCGTGGTTGCCCCAGGCGCTGGTGAACTTGTAGAGCAGGGGCTGCATCGAGTTGGAGTTCTGCGCCACGTTCATGACGGAGAAGTCCGAGGTCACATAGCTCCAGATCAGCGCCGCGAAGGCGAGCGCGATGCCCGCGAGCTGGCCCAGTGCCGCGGGCCGCGCGACCGCCATCCACGCCGCGTCGCCGCGCGCCGCCCCGACCATGGGCACGCTGCCCTGCACCACCGCCGCGATCAGCGCCATCACCAGCGCGAAATGGCCGAGTTCGGCGATCACGGCTTCGCCGCGCCCTGCATTGCAGGATGGCCCTTGCCCGGCGCCGCGTCGTTCCACTGGCCGGATTTCTTCAAGGCTTCGACCACTTCCTTGGGCATGTAGTTCTCGTCATGCCGCGCCAGCACCTCCGACGCGACGAACACCCCGTCGGGGCCCATCTTGCCCTCGGCGATCACGCCCTGCCCCTCGCGGAACAGGTCGGGCAGGATGCCGCGATAGGTCACCTCGACCGATTTCGAGAGGTCGGTGACGCGAAACGCCGTGGTGGTGCCGCCGTCGGTCTTGCGCACGCTCTTCTCCTCGACCAGCCCGCCCAGGCGGAAGCGCTGGCTCGGCGGCAGCGGCTTTTCGGCGATGTCGGTCGGGCTGCGGAAGAAGACGATGCTGTCCTGGAACGCCGCCAGCATCAGCGCCGTGGCCACGCCCAGGCACAGCATGGCCGCGACGACGACATAGAGGCGCCGGCGCTTGCGCGTCATCGC
>JADLEG010000069.1 GCA_020846275.1 Alphaproteobacteria bacterium | reverse complement strand
TGCTGGTCGGGCTGATGGGCGCCGGCAAGTCCGCCATCGGCCGGCGGGTCGCCCAGCGCCTGCACCTGCCCTTCGTCGACGCCGATGCCGAGATCGAGCAGGCGGCGGGCAAGACGATCCCCGAGATCTTCGCCGCCCATGGCGAGGCCGCGTTCCGCGACGGCGAGCGCCGCGTGATCGCGCGGCTCTTGTCCGAACCGGTGCATGTGCTGGCGACCGGCGGCGGCGCCTTCATCGATCCCCAGACGCGCCAGCTCGTGTCCGAGCGCGGCATCTCGGTATGGCTGAAGGCCGAGCTCGACGTGCTGCTGAAGCGCACCGCCCGGCGCAGCAATCGCCCGCTCTTGAACCAGGGCGATCCCGCCGACGTGCTGGCCCGGCTGATGGCGGCGCGCTATCCGGTCTACGCCACCGCGGACATCACGGTGGAAAGCACCGAGGGCCCGCCGGAGACCACCGTCCAGCGCGTGCTGGAGGCGCTGGCGGCCCATCTGCGCGCGAAGGACGAAGCCGCAAACCCATGAGCGCCGGCGCCCCCACCACCGTGCCGGTGGCGCTGGACCGGCGCGCCTACGACATCCATATCGGCTCGGGCCTGATCGGGGAGGCCGGGCGATGGATGCGCCCGGTGCTGAAAGCGCCGCGCGCGATCGTGATCGCCGACGCCGCCGTGGCAAAGCTGCATCTGGGCGCCCTGGCCGCCGCGCTGGACGCGGCCGCGATCGCCCATGACGCCATCACCGTGCCGCCGGGCGAAGCGAGCAAGAGCTTCCACCGGCTCGAGATCCTGATGAGCGACCTCCTGCGCCGGCGGATCGAGCGCTCGACCACGCTGGTCGCGCTTGGCGGCGGGGTGATCGGCGACCTGGTCGGCTTCGCGGCGGCCATCGCGCTGCGCGGCATCGATTTCGTGCAGGTGCCGACCACGCTGCTGTCCCAGGTCGACAGCTCGGTCGGCGGCAAGACCGCGATCAATACGCCGGAGGGCAAGAACCTTGTCGGCGCCTTCCACCAGCCGCGTCTGGTGCTGGCCGACACCGACGTGCTGAAGACGCTGCCCCGGCGCGAGATGCTGGCGGGCTATGCCGAGGTGGCGAAGTACGGCGTGATCGGCGACGCTGGCTTCTTCGCGTGGCTCGAGACGAATGGCGCCAAGGTCGTGGACGGCGACGCCCAGGCGCTGGTCCACGCCGTCGCCACCAGCTGCCGCGCCAAGGCCAAGGTCGTGGAGGCCGACGAGCGCGAGGAAGGCCTGCGCGAAACGCTCAATTTCGGCCACACCTTCGGCCACGCGCTGGAGGCCGAGACCGGCTTTTCCGACGCGCTGCTGCACGGCGAGGCGGTGGGCTTCGGCATGGTGCTGGCCGCGCGCCTCAGCGTCGCGCGGGGACTGTGCCCGGCCGGGGACTTCGATCGGCTGCGCGCGCATCTCGCGGGCGTCGGGCTGCCGACGCGATTCGCCGACCTGCCGCAGAACCCCTGGTCGGCCGAGCGCCTGATCGACCACATGGGGCGCGACAAGAAGGTGCGCGACGGGCGCGTGCGCTTCGTCCTGACGCGCGGTATCGGCACCGCGTTCACCGCCGCCGACGTGCCGATCGCCGAGGCGAAGGCGGTACTGGCCGGCGCGATCGCCGAGCGGGCCGGCAATGCCTGAGCTTTCGCTCAACCTCGACCTCCTGGCATCGCTCTGGATCATCGCGGTGCAGCTCATGGCCTCGGCCTTCTGCGCGGGCGCCGAGACGGCGCTGACCGGCGCCTCGCGCCCGCGCATGCACCAGTTGGCGCAGGAGGGCGACCGCCGCGCCATCATCGTCAAGCATCTGCAGGAGGAACGCGAGAAGGTCATCGGCGCCCTGCTGCTGGGCAACAACCTGGCCAATATCGGCGCCTCGGCGATCGCCACCTCGCTGCTGATCCAGGTGTTCGGCGATGCCGGCGTCGCCTACGCGACCGTGGTGATGACGGCGCTGGTGCTGATCTTCTCCGAGGTGATGCCCAAGACCTATGCGATCAACCACGCCGACGCGGTGTCGCTGGCGCTGGCGCGGCCCACGCGCGTCGTGGTGGCGGTGCTGACGCCGCTGGTCATGGCGGTGCGCGCCCTGGTGCGCGCCGTGCTGAAGGCGTTCGGCGCCTCCCTGCCCGATGACCTGCGCATCGGCACCACCGAGGAGGAGCTGCGCGGCGTGATCGACCTGCATGCCGGGCCGGAGCCCGAGGTCAAGCACGAGCGCGCCATGCTGCGCGGCATTCTCGACCTCGACGAGGTGACCGTGGCGCAGGTGATGACGCACCGGCGCAACGTCGTCACCGTCGATGCCGGCGACCCGCCGCGCGCCATCGTCGAGCAGGTGCTGGCGAGCGGGCTCGCGCGCGTGCCGCTGACCCACGGCCAGCCCGACAACATCGTCGGCGTGCTGGCGACCGCCACGCTGATGCGCGAGGTCATGGCGCGCGGGCGCGACCTCGCGGGGCTCGACGTCCAGGCGATCGCCGAGAAGCCCTGGTTCATCCCGGAATCGACCACGCTCTACGACCAGCTCCAGGCCTTCCGCCAGAGCGACCAGCGCCAGGCGCTGGTGGTCGACGAGTACGGCGCGCTGATGGGCGTGGTGTCGCTGAGCGACATCCTGGAGGAGATCATCGGCGACATCGGCGCGCCGCATCCGGCCGCGGCCGACAGCCCGCTGCCGGGGGTGCGTCCCGCCAACGACGGCAGCTACGTGATCGAGGGCGCGGTGACCTTGCGCGACCTCAACCGCGCGTTCGACTGGGGCCTGCCGCAGGAGGCGGCGGCGACCATCGCCGGGCTGGTACTGCGCGAAGCGCGCCTGATCCCCGGCGTCGGTCAGGTGTTCGCCTTCCACGGCTTCCGCTTCGAGATCCTTCGCCGCCAGCGCAACCAGATCACCGCGGTCCGCGTCACCCCGCCCAAGCCCGTCGAGGCATGACCCTGGGGCTCGGGTGTCTCCCTCCCCTCAACCTCCTCTGAGCCTGCCTCCTCGGGCCTGTAAGCTCCGCGTAAGCTTCGCGACAGCTTCGCGTAATACCCGCGAAAGCCGCCCGTAAGCCGGACGCCTGGCCTTGGACGTCAGTTCGCAACGACGTCCGGTGCGGGCGCACCGGCTTCAAGGGATGGAATCGACCTACGAACTTCTGCGGGCGCTGGTGGAGATCATCGTGATCAACGTCGTCTTGAGCGGCGACAACGCCGCGGTGATCGCGCTTGCCTGCCGCAACCTGCCCGCGCACCAGCAGAAGCAGGCGCTGCTGCTGGGCAGCGTCGGCGTCGTGGTGCTCATGGTCGTGCTGACCGCCTTCGCCTCCTACCTGATGTCCCTGCCCTATCTCGAGATCATCGGCGCACTTCGGCTGCTGTGGATCGGGGTCAAGCTGCTGCTGCCCGAAGGCGACGGCGACGGCCTCAGCGACGGCGTGGGCAACCGGTTTTCCGTCATCTTCCCGGCGAACGGCGCCTCGCCGCGGCCCGCCGGCTGATCGCTGCAATACGGTAGGAAAGCTCATTCGCCTTGGTTGCGCCGCACCGGCGCGCAAGCCCGTTTTTTGCCACACGTTCCTAAGTGGTTGCTCGAAAGATGGAATGCCTAATTCCACGCTGTGGACGAAACCTTTGCAAATCAAAGACTTGACAGTGCAGCGCAGCAACCGCGAGTGTTTATGCAAGCGAAATCTGCTGGTGGAAGACACGGGCCGCGAAAGCGATGCGACCATAGGCCTTCGATGCGACCTCCCCGACACGCGCACGAAGGCACCTCAACGGGCTTGCCGATCCGCGTTTCCGCCGAGAGGAGGCTCCGATGCAGCGCAAGATCGTTCCCGACGTCGTGCGGGATCAGAAGATCACCCTGTTGCCCCCGACCGCGACGGTCATGGATGCCGTGCGGCTGATGGCGATGAAGCATGTCGGTGCCGTGGTCGTCGGCCTGGATGGCCGTCCCGACGGCATCTTCACCGAGCGCGACCTGCTGATGCGCGTGGTGGCGCGCGGGCTCGACCCCGACAGCACGCCGGTCACCCGGGTGATGACCCGCGACCCCGAGACGCTGTCGCCGCACCAGCACGCCAGCGACGCGCTGAACCGCATGGCGGAACGCGGGTTCCGCCACCTGCCCGTCGTGGGCGAGGACGGGCGCGTCGTCGCCATCGTGTCGCTGCGCGACCTGAACGCCTATGTCCGCAAGCAGCTCGAGGAGGAGCTGCAGGAGCGCGACGCCTTCATCCACGACACGGGCTACGGCGTCACGCACTGATTCGCCCGCGGCGTTGACGCGTCGCAGCATGGGTCTATAGTCCTGTCCCTTTCAGCGCGGCCCAAGCGCCGAAGGTCCAGGAGTTTGCCCATGCCTTTGTCGCCCCCCGTCGAGCGGGAGCATCTGCACACGCGCCACGTCGAATGCCGCGGCTTCCAGCGCAAGGACGGGCTGTGGGACGTCGAGGGCCATCTGGTCGACACCAAGACCTACGGCTTCGACAACCAGTGGCGCGGGCGCATGGAGCCCGGCACCCCGATCCATCAGATGTGGCTGCGCGTGACCGTCGACCACGACATGAAGATCCACGCGATCGAGGCCGTGACCGACGACAGCCCCTACAAGCTCTGCGCCGACATCACGCCGGAATTCCAGAAGCTGGTCGGCATGCGCATGGTCGCGGGCTTCAACGCCCGGCTGCGCGAGATGCTGGGCGGCACCAAGGGCTGCACCCACCTGGTCGAGCTGATGGGGCCGGTCGCGACCGCCGCCTACCAGACCGTCTTCACCGCCCGCGGCGGCGGCAAGTGGCGCGACCCGGCCCCGGGCCCGAAGAAGAAGCCCCGCTTCCTCGACACCTGCCATGCGCTGGCCTCGGACAGCGAAGTGGTGCGGCGCTTCTGGCCGGAATTCTACAAGGGCAGGGATGCCGACAAGCGCGACGCGTCCTAGCCGCGCGACCCTCCGAGGGATCAATGGCGGTCCGCGCGATCTTCCTCCGGCGTCAAGGTCCTCACCTCGAGCGCATGAACCCGGCCGGCCAGTTCCTCGGCCAGCGCCTGGTAGACCAGGCGCTGGCGGTCGACCCGCGAGCGTCCGGCGAAGGCCGGCGCCACGATCTCGACCTTGAAATGGGTCTCGCCCTCGGGCCGCGCGCCGGCATGGCCGTGGTGGCGGGCGGAATCGTCGATCACCGCCAGGCGGGTGGGGCGGAATTCCGCCTCCAGCTTCTGCTTGATCCGATCGGCGACACGCACGGGACGACCTCCGGCTGCTTTTTCCTGTTCGACCCGGATGACATAGACCGCCCGTCTCCCCACTTCAAACGGGGTAGGGCGCCATACCCCTCACGCCGGGCCAAGGTGGCCATATTTCCGCAATGCCGGGGGTGCTAGGCTTCGGAAATTCGTTCGGCGAGGCGGTTCGGCGGCTTGCCAGCGCGATAGGGAAAACCCATACTTTACCGATGTCTAGGCGACCCCTTCGCGCCTTTTCGGCGCTGCGCAAGCTGGATCCCGAGCCGGCGCGGCGGGCATGCGACGTGCCGGGCTGCAAGGAGACGGGGGAATACCGGGCGCCCAAGGCGCGCGACAAGCTGGACCAGCACTACTGGTTCTGCCTGGAGCATGTCCGGCAATACAACGCCGCCTGGGACTACTACGCCGGCATGAGCATCGACGAGATCGAGGCCCATCGCCGCGCCGACCAGACCTGGCGCCGGCCCAGCTGGCCCCTGGGCGGGCAGAAGCAGGATCGCACCATCCGCTTCGACCTGTTCGACGGCATGGGCATCCTGGACGATATCGAGATCGCCGGCGCCAACCGGGCCCAGGGCAGCGGCCGGGGCAAGGGCGGCAAGGATAGCGGCGCCAGCCGGGCCCACCAGGCGATCGCCGAAGCGGCGCGCCGGGCGCTCGCGGTGCTCGACCTGGACCCGCCGGTGGACTTCGCGACGATCAAGCTGCGCTACAAGGAATTGGTGAAGCGACACCACCCCGACGCCAACGGCGGCGACAAGTCGGCCGAGGAGCGGCTGAAGATCATCAACGAGGCTTTCACCGTCCTGAAAGGCTTCTACATGCCGCAGGCCAGCCCCGCAGGTTAAGCGGGGATTCGGGGCCAATAGGGGCGTGACACCCCACCCAGGACTGCCGTACAACCTTTATTGCAACGCGAAAAAACGGACCCTATCACGATGGCTTCGACGCAGAATACCAATGGCGGCCAGCAGGCCGGGACGCCGGATATCACCATTTCGGTGCGCCAGACCTTCGGCCTGGACTGCGACATGCAGGTGCCCGCCTTCAGCCAGCCCGGCGAGCACGTGCCGGACGTGGACGATGCCTATTGCTTCGATCACGACACCACGCTCGCGATCCTGGCCGGCTTCGCCTACAACCGCCGCGTCATCATCCAGGGCTATCACGGCACCGGCAAGTCGACCCATATCGAGCAGGTCGCCGCGCGCCTCAACTGGCCCTGCCTGCGCATCAACCTGGACAGCCATATCAGCCGCATCGACCTGGTCGGCAAGGACGCGATCGTCCTGCGCGACGGCAAGCAGGTGACCGAGTTCCGCGAGGGCATCCTGCCCTGGGCGCTGCAGCACGCGACGGCGCTGGTGTTCGACGAGTACGATGCCGGCCGGCCCGACGTGATGTTCGTGATCCAGCGCGTGCTCGAGATCGAGGGCAAGATGACCCTGCTCGACCAGAACCGCGTGATCCGCCCGCACCCCGCGTTCCGGCTGTTCGCCACGGCCAACACCGTGGGCCTGGGCGACACCTCCGGCCTCTATCACGGCACGCAGCAGATCAACCAGGGCCAGATGGACCGCTGGAACATCGTCGCGGTGCTGAACTACCTGCCGCACGACGACGAGGTCCGCATCGTGCTGTCGAAGGTGCCGAGCTATGACAACGACAAGGGCCGCGCCGCGATCGGCGCGATGGTCCAGCTCGCCGACATGACCCGCGCGGGCTTCATCGCCGGCGACCTGTCCACGGTCATGTCGCCGCGCACCGTCATCACCTGGGCCGACAACGCGCGCATCTTCAACGATGTCGGCTTCGCCTTCCGCGTCACCTTCCTCAACAAGTGCGACGAGACCGAGCGGGCGACCGTGGCCGAGTACTACCAGCGCTGCTTCGGCCGCGAGCTGACCCCGGCGGGCACCAAGGCGAAGCTGGTCTAACGAAAGGGCCTGATCGCGTGGCCGCGGCAGATACCCCGGTCGAAGTCTTCAAGCGCGCCAACGCCGCGGCGCTGCGGGCCATCGCCAAGCGCGCGGATATCGACGTCGCCTACGCCGCCGACAGCGCCGTGCTGGCCGGCAACCAGGCGCGCCTGCCCTTGCCCTCGCGCGAACTGCCGGAGGGCGAGAAGGCGCAGGTCCGCGGCGAGGCCGACGCCATCGCGTTGAAGCTGCGCCACACCGACGGCAAGAAGCATCAGCGCCGCATGCCCTCGGGCGAGGTCGCGCGCGCGGTGTTCGACGCCGTCGAGCAGGCGCGCGTCGAGGCGCTGGGCGCCAAGCGCATGCCCGGCGTGGCGCAGAACCTGTCGGCCGCGCTGGAAGAGCGCTACCACCGCCAGGGCTACGAGCGCGTGGCCGAGGCCGACGAATCGACGCTGGCCGAGGCCGTGCGCCTGCTGGCCCGCGAGAAGCTGACCGGCGAGGCGCCGCCCGCCTCGGCGCGCCGCGTGGTCGAGCTATGGAAGGCGTCGCTGGGCGATAAGCTCGCGGACGACCTGGCCGACCTGGCGCGCAACGTCCACGACCAGGAAGCCTATGCCCGCGTCGCGCGCAAGCTGATCGAGGACCTGGCGCTGGAAAGCGCCGACGAGACCGCCAGCGAAGGCGATCCCGATCAGAACGAGGCCGGCGGCCAGGAAGAGGATCCCAACGCCGACGCCCAGGCGCGCGGCGGCGAGGACAGCGAGAGCGGCGCCTTCACGCTGGCCGAGGGCGATCCCACCGGCGAGGCGTCGGAGGAAGGCGTCGAGCGCCCGGTCGATTCCGAGGACGACGAGATGATGCCGGGCGGCGGCGACAGCGACACCGCCACGCCGGGCAACCGCCCGCGCCCCGACCAGGGCCGGCGCAACGACCCGACCATCCCGCAGTACCAGGCCTATACCCAGCAGTACGACGAGGTGACGCACGCCGCCGCGCTGTGCGACGCCGAGGAGCTGGACCGCCTGCGCCAGATGCTGGACCAGCAGCTGTCGCACCTGCAGGCCGTGGTCGCGCGGCTGGCCAACCGGCTGCAGCGCCGCCTGCTCGCCAAGCAGAACCGCGCCTGGGAGTTCAACCTCGAGGAAGGGCTGCTCGACACGGCGCGCCTCTCGCGCGTGGTGGTCAACCCCACCATGCCGCTGTCCTTCAAGCGCGAGCGCGACACCGAGTTCCGCGACACGGTCGTGACGCTGCTGATCGACAATTCGGGCTCGATGCGCGGGCGGCCGATCACCATCGCGGCGATGTCGGCCGACATCCTGGCGCGCACGCTCGAGCGCTGCGGGGTGAAGGTCGAGATCCTGGGCTTCACCACGCGGATGTGGAAGGGCGGGCAGAGCCGCGAGAAGTGGATCGCCGCCGGCAAGCCGCCGAACCCCGGCCGGCTCAACGACCTGCGCCACATCGTCTACAAGGCGGCCGACGCGCCGTGGCGCCGCGCGCGCAAGTCGCTGGGCCTGATGCTGCGCGAGGGCATCCTGAAGGAGAACATCGACGGCGAGGCGCTGCTATGGGCGCATGACCGGCTGATCGCGCGGCCCGAGGAGCGCCGCATCCTGATGGTGATCTCCGACGGCGCGCCGGTCGACGATTCCACGCTGTCGGTGAACCCGGGCAACTACCTGGAACGCCACCTGCGCGACGTCATCCACTTCATCGAGACGCGCTCGCCGGTCGAGCTGGTCGCGATCGGCATCGGCCACGACGTCACGCGCTACTACCGCCGCGCGGTCACCATCGTCGACGCCGAGCAGCTCGGCGGCACGATGATGGAGAAGCTGGCCGAGCTGTTCGACGAGGAACCCGTCATTCCGCAGCCCGTCCCGCGGACCGGCGCTGCAAAGGCTGGCGCCGCCAAGGCCGGCGCTGCCAAGTCCGCCGCGGCCAAGGCCGGTGTCGCGGCGGGCGCGAAGAAGCGCGCCTCCTAGCCGCCATGGCCGACGACAAGCCCGCACCCTGGCAGCCGCAGGTCTGGCGCACGCCGGAGGGCGGCGTCGTCGCCTGCGTCGAGAAGCTGAAGGTGATGAACCAGAACCTGGAGGAGCTCCGCCAGGCCTGCCAGGACGCGCTGGAGGACGGCGTGCTGATGGGCTGCAGCGAGCAGCAGATCCGCGACGTGCTGCACGCGCTGGTCGACGCGCTGGAGAATCCGTACCGGAAGTGAGTTATCTAGAGGCGGCGCTCCTTTTTCGGTCCCCCCTCGCCTTGCGGGAGGGGGTTAGGGGGAGGGGGCGCGGCCGACGAAGCCTCCTACGCCGCCATCCGCTGGCGCTTCAGCATCGACAGGATTTCCGCCGCCGCCGCCGGGATATTGGTGCCCGGCCCATAGATCGCGGCGACGCCCGCCTTCTTCAGCGGCTCGTAGTCCTGCTGCGGCACCACGCCGCCCACGACCACCAGCACCTCGCCCGCCGCCTTCAGCGCCTTGATCAGCTCGGGCACCAGCGTGCGATGGCCGGCCGCCTGGGACGACACGCCGACGATGTGGACGTCGTTCTCCACGGCCTGGCGCGCGGCCTCCTCGGGCGTCTGGAACAAGGGACCGATGTCGACGTCGAAACCGAGGTCGGCGAAGGAAGTGGCGATGATCTTGGCGCCGCGGTCGTGGCCGTCCTGGCCCAGCTTGACGACCAGCATGCGCGGGCGGCGTCCGTTCGCCTCGGCGAAGGCGCGGCATTCCGCCTGGATGCGCTCGAACGCGGCGTCGCCCTCGTAGGCCTGGCTGTAGACGCCGCTGATCGTGGCGTTGGCCGCCTGGTGCCGGCCGAACACGCGCTCCAGCGCGTCCGACACCTCGCCTACGCTGGCGCGCGCGCGCATCGCCGCGACCGCCGCTTCCAGCAGGTTGCCGGCGCGGCGCGCCGCCGTCTCCAGGGCGTCGAGCGCCGCCTTGCACGCCGCTTCGTCGCGCTTCGCCCGCACCGACTTGAGGCGGGCGATCTGCTGCTCGCGCACCTTGGCGTTGTCGATGTCCAGCGTGTCGACGCGCGTGTCCTCGTCCGGGCGGTACTTGTTGACGCCGACGATCACTTCCTCGCCGCGGTCGATGCGCGCCTGGCGGCGCGCGGCCGCCTCCTCGATGCGCAGCTTCGGCATGCCCGAGACGACGGCCTTGGTCATGCCGCCCAGCTTTTCCACCTCGCCGATCAACGCCTCGGCCGCCCTGGCCACCGATGCGGTGAGATGCTCGACGTAGTACGAGCCGCCCAGCGGATCGACCACGTGGGTGATGCCCGTCTCCTCTTGCAGGATGAGCTGGGTGTTGCGCGCGATCCTGGCGGAGAACGGCGTCGGCAGCGCGATCGCCTCGTCGAAGCTGTTGGTGTGCAGCGACTGCGTGCCGCCCAGCGCGCCGGCCATCGCCTCGATCGTCGTGCGCACGATGTTGTTGTAGGGATCCTGCTCCATCAGGCTGACGCCCGAGGTCTGGCAATGGGTGCGCAGCGCGAGGGAGGCCGGGTTCTTCGGGTTGAACGGCTTGATCAGCCGCGCCCAGACCAGCCGCGCCGCGCGCAGCTTGGCGACTTCCATGAAGAAGTTCATGCCCAGGCAGAAGAAGAACGACAGGCGCGGCGCGAACTGGTCGATGTCGAGCCCCTTCGACAGGGCCGCGCGCACGTAGTCGAGCCCGTCGGCCAGCGTGAACGCCAGTTCCTGCACGCAGGTCGCCCCCGCCTCCTGCATGTGGTAGCCCGAGATCGAGATCGAGTTGAACTTCGGCATCCGCCTGGACGTGAATTCGATGATGTCGGCGACGATCCGCATCGAAGGCTCGGGCGGATAGATGTAGGTGTTGCGGACCATGAACTCCTTGAGGATGTCGTTCTGGATCGTGCCCGACAGCTTCTCCGCCGGCACGCCCTGCTCCTCGCCCGCGACGATGAAGGACGCCAGCACCGGCAGCACCGCGCCGTTCATCGTCATCGACACCGACATCTTGTCGAGGGGAATGCCGTCGAACAGGATCTTCATGTCCTCCACGCTGTCGATCGCGACGCCGGCCTTGCCGACGTCGCCGATCACGCGCGGATGGTCGCTGTCGTAGCCGCGATGCGTGGCGAGGTCGAAGGCGATCGACAGCCCCATCTGCCCGGCCGCCAGGTTCTTGCGGTAGAACGCGTTCGACTCCTCGGCCGTCGAGAAGCCGGCGTACTGGCGGATGGTCCAGGGCCGGTTGGCGAACATCGTCGCGCGCGGCCCGCGCAGGTAGGGCGGAAAGCCCGGCATCGCGCCCTGGAGCTCCAGCCCCTCCAGGTCGGCGGCGGTGTAAAGCGGCTTGACGTCCAGCCCCTCGGGCGTGCGCCAGGTGAGCGTGTCCAGCGCCGCGCCGGCCAGCTCCTTCGCCGCCAACTTCTCCCAGTCGGCCAGGGTCTTCTTCGGGAAATCGGTCATCGCGCGCGTTCCTGCGTGTTCCGGGCCAAGTCTAACGGCGGAGAGGCGAAATCGGAAACGCTTGCGTTCGGAACCCGGGAGTTATAACATATGTTGCAACATTATTACGGAGTAGGCCATGACCACCCTGAAGATCCGCAAGGTAGGCAATTCCTATGGCGTCATCCTGCCCAAGGAGGTGCTGGCGCGCCTCAAGATCGGTGATGGCGACAGCGTCGTCCTGACCGAGACGCAGGAGGGCTACCAGCTCGCCACCACGGACGAGGTGTTCGAGGCCGGTCTCAAGGCCTATGAGCGGACGCGCAAGCGCTATCGCAATACGCTGCGTGAATTGGCCAAGTGAAGGAACCGGTCTGGCTTCCGCGCAAGCTGATTGTCACGCTGCAATCCCTCGCCATCGCAGAGTTCGGCGGATCGCCGGGCATCCGCGACGAGGGACTGTTGGAGTCGGCGCTGGCGCGACCCCAAAATCTCCTCGCCTATGGCGAGCCGAGCCTGTTTGCGCTTGCAGCCGCTTACGCATTCGGCTTGGCGAAAAACCACGCCTTCGTCGACGGCAACAAGCGCATCGCCTTCGCCGCGATCGACGTATTCCTGCAATTGAACGGGTGCGAACTAACGGCATCTGACGTGGAAGCGACAGTCGTATTGCAGGACCTCGCTGCGGGAAAGCTCAGCGAAGACGATCTCGCGCGGTGGATCGAGATCAACAGCCGGCCGCTGGCGTAACGTCCAAGGCCGATGTAAGAAACAGCTGCCCTTAACGTGTCGATTCTTCCTGTGGCGGGCGTTCGGGGATCGGCTTCGGGTCGTCGACCTCGGCCAAGTTAAGCTTCTTCAGAGTCAGCGGAATCGTCTCCACGACCATGTCGAAAAACAGGTCGCGCAGAGTGCCCAACTGCTCAGGTGAATAGTTCGGCAGGTGCGCCTTGGTCATCGGCTTTTCGAGCTTGCGGTGCGGCATGACCGGACCGCTTACATCGTTGGAACAGACATGTTCCTTCAGCGTCTTCATCGTCCTCCCGTCGATGGCGACCATAAAACAGTTCAAGAATGCAAACCCGTTCTGGCGGCCGAAGATTAGCGTGTCCTGCGCATAGACTCCGTAGCCGGAGAAATACACGTTGGCGCCCGAGAACGGATCCTTGATCTGGGACGTGCGCACGACGAACAAGCGGTCGACGGTACCCGGGGCGATCGATTTACGCAGCGCGTCGACCAGTGGCCCCGTCGGCGCGAACACCTCGCGCTTGGATGCCACGTCCAGCAAGGTCGACCGGTCATAGGCGACCGACTTCATGTCGTATCGCTCGCCGAGCGCCGCGCTCAACCGCTCGACCATGTTGGAGTCGACTCCCCAATCGGTATCGATCGTCTCATGATCGTTCTGAAACACGGTCAATCCGACGGTAACTCCGATAACACGGTCACCGAGGACCGAGATCACAGCAGCGGATTTGCGCGTCGGTGCTTCAGCCGGCACGGTTTGCGCGCGGGCGTCTTGTCTCAGAAACATGGCAGTCAGGAGGGAACCGATGATCGGGACCACGACCGGACGGATCGACTGCCACATTGCCTGCCTCAAGAAGTTCCGCTCGCGGCATGCTTACACTTAATAGTGTGAGTTACTCAAGCGATAATGCGCTGACAGTCAACCCGGGCTCACGGCGGGCTCGCACCGGCTAGGCGGCCTGCGCGCGCGCAACGACCGGCAGGCCAAGCAGCAAGACCAGCGCGAGCGCCGGGAGCGCCCGCCTCATCCCCGGCTCGCGATCGCCGCCGCCGCGCCCGCCATCACCGCGCCTGTGGCGCGCTGGACATAGCGGACGACGCGCGTGTTGCGCAGCGCCCGGCGCGCGCGCTCGGCCGCCAGCACATAGCCGGCCAGGATCGCCGCGTAGAGCACGACCACCGCCAGGGCCAACTCGGCGTAGCCGAGGACGGTGACCTGGCCGACCGGCACGACGCTCGGCAGCAGCGCCAGGTAGAACAGCGCGGTCTTGGGATTGCCCGAGCCCACCGCGATCGCGCCCAGGAACAGGCGCAGGCCCTCGCCTCGCACGGGCTTGGCCTCCCCCGCCGCCGGCGGCGCGGTCCACAGCTTCCAGGCGAGATAGAGCAGGTAGGCCGCGCCCAGGTATTTCGCCGCCACAAACACCGGCTGGAACAGCGCGGCCAGCATCGCCAGCCCGAACACCGCCGCCGTCAGCCACAACAGGTCGCTGGCGACGAGCCCGATGCAGAACGGCACGATGCCGCGCGTGCCGCTGCCCAGCACGCGCGCGACCACCGCCGCGATGGTCGGCCCTGGCGCGGCGCAGGCCAGGCCGAACACCGACGCGAAGATCAAGAGGGATGCAAGCGTCATGGGCGCTCCCATGATTGAAGCGGTCACGCAGTTCTCCTGCCGCCATGCCCGGGCTTGATCCGCGCATCCACGCCGGAGATACCGTCGCAGCCTGACAGCGTGGATGGCCGGGTCAAGCCCAAGGCTGTCCGCTGAGCGCTTGACGACCTGCACGGAAGCCGGCGCCGATCGGGCGTTTGACGAGTTTCGCGCGAGCCGGGACACCTTTTTCGAATCCCCCCTCCCGCAAGGGGAGGGGGGACCACACACGAAATCTACGCGGCGGCGGCTCGCGAGCCGGACAGCCGTGGGTCAAGCCCGGGCATGGCGGAAATATTCGCCTGCGCACGCAGTCTAGGCGGACACCGCCCGATTCACCGCCGCGATCCGCTGCACCATCGCGGGCTTGGGCTCCGTCACTTCCAGGCATTCGTAGGCGACCACGCGCAGCCTGCCCTCTACCGCGCGCAGCAATTCGCCCTCCGCCAGCAGGAAATCCGGGTTGCTCGGCTTGCCGAAGCGTTCGTTGCCCCGCGCGAAGGTCTCGTAGATCAGCGCGCCGCCGGGCGCGACCGCGGCCACGATCCTCGGCAGCAGCGGCCGCCACAAGTAGTTCGTGACCACCACGCCGGCGAACATGCGCCCCTCCAGCGGCCAGGGTGCGTTCTCGAGGTCGGCGGCAAGGATTTCGATGCGCGGGTCGCCGGCCAGGTCGGCGACGCCGCCGGTGTCGATATCCACCGCCGTCACCCGGTGGCCGCGCGCCAGGAACAGGCGCGCATG
This sequence comes from Alphaproteobacteria bacterium, assembly GCA_020846275.1. Lineage (GTDB taxonomy): Bacteria > Pseudomonadota > Alphaproteobacteria > JAEULC01 > JAEULC01 > JAEULC01. The sequence goes on along the minus strand of JADLEG010000069.1, from coordinate 9,066 downwards.
CCGCCCGCCGCCGCAGGCAAGATCGAGCACCGCTCCAGCCCGCGGCGCAAGGTCGGCGAACCGCACGACCCAGGCGGAAGGATCAAGCCGGGCGTGCCGGTCGGCCGCGGCCCGGTTCGGTGCGTCCGGGTTCATCGCGCCTCTCCCCGCCCACGCCCTCGGCCCGGCCGCCAGTTGCTTCTGCCCACGACGTTTTTCCCCGTTTCCGGTTGCAGATACGGCCTGTTTCTTAAGCTCTTGTTCACCATCCTGCCGCTAGGCTCCGTCCTGCAAATCCGTCGCAAGCAGCGGCGCTAAGGGGGCAGGACGCCGATGATCCGACTTCAATTGAAATGCGTCCACGGCGATTACTTCGACGCGTGGTTCCCGGACCAGGAATCCTTCGACGCCCAGGCGGCGAAGGCCCAGGTCGTCTGCCCGCATTGCGGCGAGACCGACCTGGCCGAGGCCCCGCCGCTGAAGCCCGGCCTCTATCCCGACCTCACCGAGGACCAGGCCCGCCAGATGTCCTGCGACACGCGCCGCATGCTGGGCGAGTGGATGGCGGCCGGCGGCATGGAATCGGTGTCCAGCACGCTGGTCGAACAGGCCGCGCAGATCATGCCGGCCCCGCCCGAACGCAGCCCGCGGGCGCCGGAACCGGTCGAACCGGCCGAGTTCGACGACGCCGACCCGCCCGCGATCGAAGCCCGGCCGCCCGCGGCCAAGCCGGCGCCGCGCGCCATCGTCTACGACTGCTGATCCGACGCCGGTCAAGGATGCGGCCTTCCGGGCCGCGATCCCTACTTCTGCTGCAAGGCCGCGTTGCCGAGCTCGGCGTATAGGTCGATCACCTTGGTCCAGTAGGGCACGACCGTCGCCGCGAAATTCTGCTGCGACTCCAGCACCTCCTTGAAGAACGGATCGTTGGCGGCGTATCGCGCCAGCACCACCTTTGTCGCGCGCACGAACGCGGGGAAGAAGTCCTTCGGCGTGTCGCGGATCGTGACCTTGAACTCGTCCTGCAGCTTCTTCACCGCCAGCGCGTTCCTGTAGACGTTGTAGGAATAGGTCTCGGCCATCGAGGCCAGCGCCGCCGTCCGCATCATTTCCTGCACGTCCGGCGTCAGTTTCGACCACACCGCCTTGTTGACCAGCACCTCGCCGATGTCGGTCGACTGGTGCAGCCCCTGCAGATAGTAGTTCTTCCAAACGGTATGCAGGCCCAGGTTCAGGTCGTCGGCCGGGCCGATCCATTCCGCCGCGTCGATCACGCCGCGCTGCGCGGCCGGCACGATCTCGCCGCCCGGCACGGTCGTGGCGGCGATGCCCATCTCCTTGAAGAGTTCGCCCGTGATGCCCGGCGGCGAACGGTATTTCAGCTTCTTGAAGTCCTCGACGCTGCCGATCGTGCCCTTGAACCAGCCCAGCGGGTCGGGTCCCATCGGCTGCACCATCAGCGGCTCGACGTTCGCCTTGATGATGTCGCTGTAGAACTTGCGCAGCAGATCGTAGCCGCCCCCCTCGAGCAGCCAGGCGACGTGGCTCAACTGGTCCAGGCCGACGCCCGCGCCCGCCATCGGATTGGAGAAGAGGCCGGCCGCCGGGTGCTTGCCCGACCAGTAATGGGTCCAGGCATAGCCGGCCTCGACCACGCCCTTGTCGACCGCGTCCAGGATTTCGAAGGCCGGCACGACCGCGCCGTCCGGCAGCACCTCGATCTTCACGCGGCCGTTCGACATCCGGTCGACGCGCTCGCCGTATTTCTTCAGAAGCTCGAAGTAGATGCTGGCGGACGGCACCGCCGTCTGCAGCCGGATCTTGGTCGATTGGGCCAGCGCCGGCCCGGCCAGCACGCCGAGCCCCAGCGCGAAGGCGATCGCCAATTGCCCGGATCGCTTCATGGTGGATTCTCCCCTGCCGCGAGAACGGTGAGGCACGCTTGCCGGCCCGCAAGCATCCGGTGGCCGTCGCTTTCCGCCGTCTCTCCCGCGCCGGTCATGGACAATACGGGGGTTTCCCTGGCGATGACTCAATGGCGCTGGCCGACGCCGCTGATTTACGGATGACAAGTGTTAATTCTTCGACAAAATGACCCGCAATGAGCAGATGATGGCTGCGCGATGCGCATGCAAAAAGGCCCGCAAGGTCGTCACCCGCGGGCCCGTTCGGCGCGAAAAAACCAGGAGATCAGCCGGCGGCGGCGGCCTTGCGCTCGGTCGCCTTCTTGATCTGGCGCTTCAGGCGGCGGGCCTCGTCGGTGAGCTTGGCGTCGGACCGCGCCAGCAGATAGGCATCGATTCCGCCATTGGCCTCGACCGTGCGGATGCCGCGGGTGGTTAGGCGCAGGCGCACGCGCGCGCCCAGCGCATCGCTGATCAGGCTGATCGGCTGCAGATTGGGCAGGAAGCGCCGACGGGTCTTGTTGTTGGAGTGGCTGACGTTGTTACCGGTCAGCACGCCCTTGCCGGAAACCAGGCAGCGACGGGCCATGACGTTTTTCCTTGTCGATTCCGCAGGAAGGCGGGCCTTTTAGGCCATGCGGCCGGGCGCGTCAAGCCGGCCCGGGCGCCAACCCGGCAGGAAGGGCGCCGCCTTGACTTCCGTCCCCGCCGAAGCCTTCATGTCGTGGGGGACCGCAACGCATGAGGACGCGATGAATTCCTTGGCTCGCCGCCGATTCCTTGCCTCGGCCGCCGGGACCGCAGCGGCATTCTGCCTGGCTGCCTGGCCCGGCGCCGGTTTCGCCCAGTACCCGCCCGGGACGGTGATCATCGCCCCGCGCGAGCCGCCGGCCCCGCGCTACGAGGTCATCCCGCCGCCGCCCCGCCATCGCCGCGACATCGCGGTGTGGTCGCCCGGGCATTGGCACTGGAACGGCCGCGGCTGGGTGTGGATTTCCGGGCGCTACGTCGACCGCCCGCGCCGCGAGGCGATCTGGGTGCCCGGCCATTGGGAGGCGCGCGGCCCGCAATGGGTCTGGATCCAGCCGCACTGGCAGTGAAGCCTTCCCTGCCGCCGTCCTAGAAGTCCAGCCGGCCGTAGAGATCGTCGAACGGCACCATCACGTAGCGCACGAAGGCCGGGCGCTGCGCGAGCCGCCGGTACCACGCCTCGACGTTCGCCACGGCCGGGCGCGGGATGTCCATGCCGTAGTAGCGGTAGAGCGACACGCCGGCGGGAATGTCGGCCAGGCTCAGCGTATCGCCGCACAGAAAGTCGCGCCCGGCCAGCGCGCGGTCGAGCAACTCGAAATGCCGCGCGCAGGCCGCGAGCTTGGCCTCGACCGCCGGCATGTTCCGCTGCGCGGCCGGCGTGCGGTACCAGCCCCAGAACACGCCCATCAGGAAATCGGGCTGCAGCGTCGTGGCCGACCAGTCCATCCAGCGCTCGGCGCGCGATCGCTCGGCCGGGTCGTCGGACCAGAATGCCGGCCGGCCGTATCGCGCCGCCAGGTAGCGCAGGATCGTCTGCGATTCCCACACCACGGTGCCGCCGTCGTCGATTACCGGCACGCGGCCATGCGGGTTCATCGCCAGGAATTCGGGCGTGTCGAGCCCGCCGAACGCGCCGCCCGCCGGGATGTGCTCGTGGGCGAGGCCAAGCTCGCCCACCAGCCACATCACCTTCTGCACGTTGTACGAGTTGAGCCGGCCCCAGATTCTGAGCATCGCTATGTCTCCTTGCCGCGGAACGCGGCCAGCAGGGCGCGCGCGGCGGCGCCGGGGGTCAACGCGCTGGAATCGAGCTTCGCCTCCAGCGCCGGAATCAGCTTGGCGGCCGCGCGGTCCGCCTTCAGCGCCTCCATCAGCCCGTCGCCGACCTCGGTCCACCACCGCGCGCGGGCCTGGCGCGCGCGCCGGCCGGCGATGCCGCCCTCGGCCGCGCCCCTGGCCTCGCCCGCCCGGCGGAAGCGCGCGATCGCGTCCCACAGCTCGGGCACGCCTTTGCCCGTGAGCGCCGAGCATTGCAGCACCGCCGGCGTCCACCACGGCGACGGCGGGCGCAGCAGGCGGATGGCGTTGGCGTAGTCGGCCTGGGCGCGCCCGGCCGCATCCACGTTCTCGCCGTCCGCCTTGTTGACCGCCAGGATGTCGGCAAGCTCCATCACGCCGCGCTTGATTCCCTGCAGCTCGTCGCCGCCATGCGGTTGCAGCAGCAGCAGGAACAGGTCGGTCATGTCGGCCACGGCCGTCTCGGACTGGCCGACGCCCACCGTCTCGACCAGCACCACGTCGAAGCCCGCCGCCTCGCACACCAGGATCGCCTCGGCCGTGCGCCGCGCCACGCCGCCCAGCGTGCCGCCCGACGGCGACGGCCGGATGAAGGCGGCGTCGCTGCGGGTCAGCTCGGGCATCCGCGTCTTGTCGCCCAGGATCGCCCCGCCGCCGCGCCTCGACGACGGATCGACCGCGAGGACCGCGACGCGATGCCCCTTGGCGATCGCGTGCAGCCCCAACGCCTCGATGAAGGTCGACTTCCCCACCCCCGGCGTCCCGGTGATGCCGACGCGGATCGACTTGCCCGCGTGCGGCAGCAGCTTGGCGAGAAGCGCGTCCGCCTCCGCGCGATGATCCGCGCGCGTGGACTCCACCAGCGTGATCGCCCGCGCCAGCGCGTGCCGGTCGCGGGAGAGCAGAGAGTCGGCCAAGGACGTCATGAAGAGGCAGGACTTGAACTGCCTTCCGTTCCCTCCTCGTCTTCGTCTTCTTCAGCAGGGGTTTGAGGGGGCAGCGGGCCAGGATCGCTTTCTCGATCGATCTGACTCATATCGACTCCGCTGATGTATCCATTGATGATTCGCCAACGGTTCGCATGATTCCCCTTGCCCACAATCTCCTGGAACTTGGCAAATCTGCATCGACGCGTGTCGACCCTAGGAGTCTTATCATCTGGCTCTAGTCCGACTACCAGGATAGGCAACGTGATTGATAGCTCTGCCGACGGCAATTCGCGAACAACACGCTCGTAGTGGGCCACGTTGGAGTCTGTCATCCGTGCCATTGTCCCCATGGGAACCACACACAGGCCGCACTGAATAAGCGATCGCGAATAGGCCGCCTGAAACTTGAAAATATCTGAATACCATCGCGCCATATTTCCAAATTGAATTTCCGCCTGCACCGTGATGCTTCCAAAATTCTTTCTGAAATCTGCGGCGAGTCCAGATTTTACGATGTCAGTCGCAAGTGGGTGGAATTGCCACCCAGAATCGACGGCAAATCGCCGATCAAAGTATGTATTCATCAATTGCTGGACGATCTGAAGCCTAGGATTCTTGCTTTTGCCTGGGTAGATGAAGATCGGGGCGTTAGAAAGGATACCTTCAATCTCCTGCCAAGCAGCGACGTTATTTTGATGTTGCAGAATTTCTTGAGCATAACGATAGCTGAAAAAATGCAGCTTCATTTCAAACTGACCGAGCTGCTTCTGCGTCCAGGCAACTCATCGATGTCCGCCATTGGGCAGCTTCGGATCATACACTGGCTTTCCCATCGGCCGCGTTCGTAACATGCCCTGCCGCAGATCGCGGACACGTTGCTGCGCGATCTCGACATATTTCGCGTCGATGTCGCACCCGTATCCCTCGCGACCATGCTTCAACGCGCCGACTACCGCCGAGCCCACGCCCATATAAGGATCGAACACCGAGTCACCGGGCTTCGTTAGCGACAGGACCAGCCGCTCGACCAATTCGACCGGAAACTGGCAGGGGTGGATCGTCTTCTCGACGTGATTGTTCTTCACGTTGGGAAAAATCCAAACGTCGCCGGGATTCTTGCCGAGCGGATTGCCCGAGAGCTGACCGACTTTCGGGCCTTTGAAATACTTTTTGCCCGGGTACTTCGAGGGCACGCGGATGCTGTCCAGGTTGAACGCGTATCGATTTCCCTTGGTGAACCAGAGAATTGTTTCGTAGCGACCCGACAGCCGCTTCGAGCAATGAAGCCCGTGCTCGAAGTGCCAGATGATCCGATTGCGGAGTTTCAGACCGTGCTTCTTGAAGATCGGATACAGAATCGTGTCGAGCGGAAAAATCTCACCGGCCTGGACGTGGTTGCCGACCTGCCAGCAAATCGAACCGCAGTCGTTCAGGAGACGGACGCACTCCGCGATCACTTCCGCCTGCTGATCGACATAGGCATCCAGCGACGAACGGCGCTCATAGGCTTTTCCGATGTTGTACGGCGGCGAGGTGACGATCAGCATCATCGACGCATCGTCCAAGCGCCTCATGAAGGTGCGGTTGTTCTCGCACCGCATGACGGCGTTGCCCGAGAAGTAGAGCTCCGGTCGCCGGTCCGTTTCCGTAGACAACGGCGCGCGCTCGGCCCAGCCAAAATCGATCTGCTGTCGTTCGACCATTCCTCGCCCCCGACGCGCCGAACGCTCGCAGGATATGTTCGCTTATTGTTCTCGTCAATAAGCGCTTAACTACAAGATATAGCGATCGAGAGCGGGCCGCGACCAAATTCTTGATTCTATCCCCAGACTTCTCCCGCCCTACCGCACCGCCACGATCACCTCGATCTCCACCGGGATGCCGTTCGGCAGCGAGCCCATGCCGACGGCCGAGCGGGCGTGGCGGCCCTTGTCGCCGAACACCTCGACGAACAGGTCCGAGCAGCCGTTGATCACCTTGGGCTGGTCGCCGAAATCGGGCGCGGCGTTGACCATGCCCAGCACCTTGACGATGTCCGTCACGCGGTCGAGGTCGCCGTCCAGCGCCTGCTTCATCACCGCGATCAGCACCAGGCCGGTGGCGCGGGCGTGCTTGTAGCCCTCCTCGACCGTCATGCCCTGGCCGAGCTTGCCTTTGACCCCCGCCCCCGGGCCCTTGCCCGAGAGGTAGAGCAAATTGCCCACGCGCTTGGCATGCACGTAGTTGCCGGCCGGGCCGGGGACCGGCGGCAGGGTGATCTTCAGTTCCTTCAGCCGTGCTTCGATGCTCATCGGACGCAATCCCCCTTCATGCGGTCATTCCAGCGGTTCGAGATCGCCGACCAGGGTCGGCAAGTATTCGCTGACCGTGGGGTGAATGTACATCGCCCGCTGGATCAGCGTGTAGGGCTGGTCGGCATACATCAGGCCGAGCAGCGACTGCACCAGCTCGTCGGCCTCGATCCCCAGGAATGAGGCGCCGAGCATGCGCTGGCTGTCGGCGTCTACCAGAATCTTGAGCAACCCCGCGGTCTCGCTGCGTTCGCGCGCGCGGCCGATGCTCCGCATGTCCATCCGCCCGACCAGCACCTTGCGCCCCGATTTGCGCGCCTCGTCGTCGTTCATGCCGGCGCGTCCCAGCGGCGGGTCGATATAGAGCGCATAGGCGGGAATCCGGTCGCTGAGGCGGCGCTTGCCGCCGTCCAGCAGGTTCTCGGCGACGATCTCGTAGTCATTGTACGAGGTATGCGTGAAGGCGCCGCGCCCGTTGCAGTCGCCCAGCGCCCAGATGCCCGGCACATTCGTGCGCAGTTCGTCGTCCACCGTGATGTAGCCGCGCTTGTCGACCTTCACTCCTGCCGCGTCGAGCCCCAGGTCGTCGGTGTTCGGCACGCGCCCCACCGCCATCAGCAGGTGCGAGCCCGCGACCGTGCGTGCGCCGCGCCGGCAGTCCAGGCTTACCGCTACGCCCTTGCCGCGCCGCTTCACCGACAGGCACTCGGCGTCGAGCCGGACCGCGATCCCCTCGGCCTCGAGGATCTTCCTGACCGCGCCGCTGACCTCGGGGTCTTCGCGGCCGATCAGGCGCGGCCCCTTCTCCACCACCGTCACCCGGCTGCCGAAGCGGCGGTACATCTGCGCGAACTCGAGCCCGATATAGGACCCGCCGATCACCACCAGGTGCCGCGGCAGGAAGTCGACCGCGAGCATGGTGGAGTTGGTCAGATAGGGCACGTCCTTGAGCCCCGGCATGTCCGGCACCAGCGCGCGCCCGCCGACGTTGATGAAGATGCGCTCGGCCGCCAGCCTGCGGTTCCTGACCGCGACCGTCTTCGGCCCGGTGAAGCGCGCGTGACCCTTGATCACGGTCACGCCCTTGGTGCCTTCCATCCAGCGCCGGATGCCGGCGCTGCCGCCGCCGGCGATGCGGTCGAGCCGCGCCTTGACCTTCTTCATGTCGACCGCGACCGCGCCGCGCGACTTGACGCCGAATTCGCCGGCATGGCGCGCGACATGGGCGGCGCGCGCGCTCGCCACCAGGGTCTTGGTCGGGATGCAGCCGGTGTTGACGCAGGTCCCGCCGAATTTGCCCCGCTCGATCACCGCGACCTTCATGCCGGCGTCCGCCAGCCGCGCGGCGAGCGGCGGTCCCGCCTGGCCGGTGCCGATGACGATGGCGTCGAAGTTGCGTGTCATCTTCCTACCCTACCGCGCCTCTCATCCTTCGAGACGGGGCTTCGCCCCTCCTCAGGATGACGCGATGGAAGGGAGCACAGAAGAGGCGCGTCATCCTGAGGAGGCCCCGCAGGGGCCGTCTCGAAGGATGAGGAACGCTCCCGTCTCATGCCACCCGTTCTTCCGCCGCCACCTCCGCCGCGCGACCTTCCTCCGCGAACCGCTCGGCGGCCTTCTGCTGCTTCAGCCACATCGCGGCATAGAGACCGTCGCGGCGCAGCAGGTCGGCGTGGCGCCCGCGCTCGGCGACGCGGCCCTGGTCCAGCACGATGATCTCGTCGGCGTCGATCACCGTGGACAGGCGGTGCGCGATCACCAGCGTGGTGTGGTCGGCCGCGACCTCCTTCAGGCTGGCCTGGATCTCCTTCTCGGTGTGCGAGTCCAGCGCCGAGGTCGCCTCGTCGAAGACCAGGATGCGCGGGCGCTTCAGGATCGTGCGCGCGATCGCCACGCGCTGCTTCTCGCCGCCCGACAGCTTCAGCCCGCGCTCGCCCACCATCGTCTCGAACCCGTCGGGCAGCGCGCGAACGAAGCCGTCGATCCGCGCCAGGCGCGCCGCCTCCTCCACCTCCGCGCGCGTCGCGTCGGGCCGGCCGTAGGCGATGTTGTAGTAGATCGTGTCGTTGAACAGCACCGTGTCCTGCGGCACCACGCCGATCGCCGCCCGCAAAGAAGACTGCGTCACCGCGC
>JADLEG010000068.1 GCA_020846275.1 Alphaproteobacteria bacterium | reverse complement strand
TGACCAGCCCGCTGGAGACGCTGGGCAACATCCCCAAGGGCATCAGCGACACGATCGCGCGCACCGGCGAGGGCTTCTCGAGCGACAAGTCGAAGTTCGAGGACAGCATGTTCAAGGAGATCGCCGGGGTCAGCCGCAAGAAGCGCGAGATCGCCGCCGAGATGGGGGTCGACGTCTATTCATCGAACCCGCTGCTGCAGTCCGAGCTCGACCGCATCGGCGCCGCCAGCGCCGGCGGCAACATCTCGGTCGATGTCGGCTCGATCGCGATCAGCGGCCCGGCCGGCGCGGTGATCGGCAACCTCGGCCGGGTCGACGCGCTGCAGGAGGTGGTGAACACCCAGCCCGCCGCCGAGTTGCGCCGCCGCGCGCGCTACACGCTGGAGCAGACGGCGATGCCCAAGAGCTTCGTCGACCAGTTTCTCGACCATCCCTACTACTCGCCGCGGCGAAAGACGATCGTGGCGGGCCTGCTGTCGCCGATGAAGGACGTGGCCGGGCGCGAGCGGTTCCTCGAGGCGGCGCTGACCGCCGATTCCGAGGAAGCGGCGCTTTACTACCAGCAGCTCCTCGAATTGATCTCGGGCTACCATTTCAACAACGCGCCGGTGAAGGAGATCGTGCTGGCCGAGGGCTTCCCGGTCGCGATCACGACCAAGGGCCAGGCCTTCATCGCGGTGCCCACGGACCGGCTCTACTGGACCCAGGCCTCGGCCGCCTACGCCGACAAGCTCCTGGCCGGCATTCCCGACCGCCAGAAGCTGACGGGCATCGTGCTGTGGACGCTCGGCGACGTAACCCCGCTCGCGGCCCAAGCCCTCGCCCAGCGCCGCGTCCAGGCCTTCCAGCGGGCGACGGTGAATTACAACTAGGCGGGTTCACGCGTCCCGAGACTCGAATTGTGGAAATCACATTTCCGCTGGAGTTCATTGTTGAAGGCACCGCCGTCTCGCTCCAAGCGAAGCGACGCGAATCGCTCGATGCATGGAAGGCGAGGATAAGACAAGCATCCAATGCGCCTTTGCCCGAGGCGCATTTTGCTTCCGATCAGCCGATCGCCCTTACGCTCTACTACTTCCCCGATGCGGCGATGCAGGGTGACATCGACAATATCGTCAAGCCGATTACTGACGCTCTGTCTAAGCACATCTACCTGGACGATCGTCAAATCGAACGAATTCTTGTTCAGAAATTCGAGCCCGGGAACGTGTTCCCGTTTGCTTCCCCCACCGCAGTGCTGGGGGATGCCCTTATCCGACCAAAGCCGCTATTATACGTTCGACTTTCGAATGATCCGTTCGAGGGGCTCGTCTGATGGCTGCTTACGCGACAGGGGAAGCAGACGTTCTGAACAGCCTTCTGCCAAGTTATGAGGCGGAGGGCTTTCAGGTGTTTGTCCAACCGTCCGATGCCATCCTGCCCCCCTTCATGAAGGGTTATCGACCCGACGCCATTGCGCTAAAGGGCGATCGGAAGATAGCGATTGAGATCAAACGGTCAGAGTCGAGCGCGTCGGCATCGGTTCGAAAGTTGAACGAATTGTTTTCCCAGCATCCTGACTGGGAATTGAGGGTTTATTACGTTTCATCCTATTCAGCGGATAAGGTGATTGAGGTGGCCTCGCTCTCAGCGATCGAAAGGGCGATCAAGCAAGTTCGTGAGTTGCAGGCTGCGAGGCGTGATCTGCCCGCCCTTGTACTCGCATGGTCAACGCTCGAGGCGGTTGCACGGGCGCTCCTACCAGACGTGCTTGCTAGGCCTCAAACACCCAACAGGCTGATCGAGGCTCTAGCTTCGGAAGGATACCTGACACCCTCGGAAGCCGACACGCTCCGGCACGCAGGATCGTTGCGCAATGTGGCAGCGCATGGCCAGCTTGATATGAGCGTCGATCAGCGGATGCTCAATGAATTGATCGGAGTTCTTGGGACGTTGGCCGATATCCTCGCGAAAACGCCAAAGACGGCGGCCTAACGCGGACAATCCCGTTGACACAAGGGTTTCGCCGACTATAGTTCCCGCCTTCCGGCGGCGGGGCAGCCCGTCGCCCCTTTCGCGCGCGGCTATGGCAAGTCATTGGGATTGCTTGGGTTTCGCGGCGCGATGGCAGCGGGTTTGAAGCCATGTTCGCAGTGATCAAGACCGGCGGCAAGCAGTACAAGGTCGCCAAGGACGACGTGATCGTCGTCGAGAAGCTGGACGGCGAGGCCGGCAAGGTGGTCGACCTGGCCGAAGTGCTGATGCTGTCGGACGGCGGCAAGGTCGAGGTCGGCGCCCCGATGCTGAAGGGTGCCAAGGTCTCGGCCGAGGTGGTCAAGCAGACCCGCGGCGACAAGATCATCGTGTTCAAGAAAAAGCGCCGCAAGAACTACCGGCGCAAGAAAGGCCATCGCCAGGACCTGACGGTCCTCAAGATCACCGCCATCGCACGCGGCTGATCGGACGGCAGAAGCGTAAGGAGCGTTCGTCATGGCGCACAAGAAAGCAGGCGGCAGCTCGCGCAACGGCCGCGATTCGGCGGGCCGGCACCTGGGCGTGAAGCGCTATGGCGACCAGCTGGTCCCGGCCGGCAATATCCTGGTGCGCCAGCGCGGCACCAAGTTCCATCCCGGCGTCAATGTCGGCATGGGCCGCGACCACACGCTGTTCGCGCGCATCGACGGCCGCGTGAAGTTCCGACCGGCCCGGCTCGGCCGGACCTTCGTCGACGTTCTGCCCGAGAAGAGCGCCGCCGAGTAGGGTTCTTCCGCCCCGTCCCGGAAGGTCTTCCGGGGTTCGGGTCCCGCTTGAAGGGGCCGTGGGGCGAAAGCCCTCGGCGAACCTTAAGGATGCGGGACCCGGCATGAAGTTCCTCGATGAAGCCAAGGTCTATGTCCGCTCCGGCGACGGCGGCGCGGGGTGCGTCGGATTCCGGCGCGAGAAGTTCATCGAGTTCGGCGGGCCGGACGGCGGCGACGGCGGGCGCGGCGGCGACGTGATCGTCGAGGCCGTGGCCGGCCTCAACACGCTGATCGATTTCCGCTACCAGCAGCACTTCAAGGCCGAGAAGGGCCATCACGGCGAGGGCAGCAACAAGACCGGCGCGGGCGGCGGCGACGTGCTGCTGCGCGTCCCGCCCGGCACCCAGATCCTGGACGACGACAAGGAAACCCTGATCGCCGACATGGTGAAGCCGGGCGACCGCTTCGTCTTGTGCCGGGGGGGCGACGGCGGCTTCGGCAACACGCACTACAAGTCCTCGACCAACCGCGCGCCGCGCCGCGCCGACAAGGGCTGGCCGGGCGAGGAGCGCTGGGTGTGGCTGCGCCTGAAGCTGATCGCGGACGCCGGCATCGTCGGCCTGCCCAACGCGGGCAAGTCGACCTTCCTGGCCGCCGTGTCGCGCGCCCGGCCGAAGATCGCGGACTATCCGTTCACCACGCTGCATCCCCAGCTCGGCGTCGTGCTGGTGGACAAGGCCGAGTTCGTGCTGGCCGACATCCCCGGGCTGATCGAGGGCGCGCACGAGGGCGCGGGCCTGGGCACGCGCTTCCTCGGCCATGTCGAGCGCTGCGGGGTGCTCTTGCACCTGGTGGACGGCACGCAGGACGACGTGGCCGCAGCCTATCGCACGATCCGGCGCGAACTGAAGCAGTACGGCGCCGGCCTGCACACGAAGCCCGAGGTCGTGGCGCTCAACAAGATCGACGCGTTGACCGACGAGGAGATCAAGGCCAAGCGCGAGAAGCTGCGCCGGGCGGCGCGCAAGACCGTGCACTCTGTCTCGGGCGTGTCGGGCAAGGGCGTGACCGAATTGCTGCGCGTGCTGATGAAACCGATCCTGGCCCGCCGCGCCGGCGAGGTCGCCGAGGCCGCGCCGGTCGAGGAACAGGCGGCCAAGGCCCAGGGCTGGCGGCCGTGAGCGCTTTTCTTCTAGTCCCCCCTCCCCTCGCGGGGAGTTATCACTTTGACTGCACATGCCATTAGGCGTACACTCGATCCTCATCCGGCACAAATCATAGCGCCATATGAGGGGGAGGACATGACCACCAACGTCGTCAACCTGGATGCGCTGATCCCGCGGGAGGACCTCGCGGTCGATAGCGGCGCGCCGAATGTGTCGCGGTTGGAGAAAATCGATATCCGGCACCTTGAGGAAGGATTCTTTCTGAGTGCACTGCGGAAGCCGGATTTCCAGAGAGAAACCGCTCATTGGTCGCCCGCAAAGGTGGCTGACCTAGTCCGCGCTTTCGTTGATGGCGACCTAATTCCCGCGGTCATTCTTTGGCAGTCGGGCCGGGACGTTTTCATTATCGATGGCGCACACCGGGTAAGCGCTCTGCTCGCCTGGGTTCACAACGACTATGGAGACGGAAAGAAATCGACAGTCCATTTCGAAGCCCGCATCCCCGAGGAGCAGAAAAAGATTGCGGACCGAACGCGAAAGCTTGTTCACGGCGAGATCGGGAGTTATGCCGACTACATCGCCGCCAGCAAGAACTTGGCGAATGCCGCGGATAAAGTGAAGGAACGCGTGGGACGATTGGCAACGAATTCTTTGGTCGCACAGTGGGTTCCTGCCAGCGATGCCAAGGCCGCGGAGGATTCGTTTTTCAAGATCAACCAAGCCGCCACACCAATTGATCGCGTCGAAACTACGATTCTGCGTGCACGAAACTCTGCCAACGCGATTTCTGCACGTGCAATTGTTCGCGCCGGAACGGGACATAAGTACTGGGGCGGTTTTGGGACTGAACGACAGGCGACCATCGAGGAGATGGGACGTAAGATTCACTCTGCGCTATACGATCCGCCGCTTGGCGACTTACCCATCAAGACGCTTGATGTCCCGGTAGCCGGCCGTGGCTATAACGCGCTTCCGTTCGTTTTCGATCTCGTGAATCAGGCGAATGGAATTCGCATCATAGATGCGCCGCGCAAGGAACCGACGAAGTTGCCAGAGGACAAAGATGGTGAGCGGACTATGGAATTTCTTGGGAATGTCCATCGTGCGGTAGAGCAGATCACCACGACGCATCCTGGCTCTCTGGGACTACACCCTATTGTCTATTTCTATACGCGCGGTGGCGCATTTCAGCCCGCTACCTTCATCGGCGTGACAAAGCTTATCGCTACGCTCGAAAAGGAGAACAAGCTGAAGGTATTCGCCGGGGTACGGCAGGCCCTGGAGAACTTCCTGATGGAGAACAAAGATTTTATCAGCAAGGTCGTCCACAAGTTCGGCAGCGGCGACCGCTCGGCTGACTGGTTCTACAAGTTATACCTGAGGCTGTTCTCGGATTTCACGACGGGACGTTCACCGCCGCACGTGTCGGCGGGCTTGGCGGACGATAGGGACTTTGCCTTCCTCACAGTTCCGTCGCCGCGGGAAGCCGCGCCAGGTGACGGGCAAAAGCGCCGATTCAGCCGCGGGGTGAAGTCGGCCGCGTTTTTTGAAGAAGCGATCCCTGGAGCCGTGCGCTGCTCTGTTTGCAAGGCATTAGTGCACCGCAACTCGATGCATGTAGATCATGTCCAGCGGAAACGGGACGGCGGCGCACACGACCTGACCAATGCCGCTGTCAGTCACCCGTTTTGCAACAGTACGGTGAAGCATTGATGCCGCCGAAGCGCGACGAGGAATATGATGAGACAGAGACGGCTCGTCGCCGCGACGAGGTGGTTCGCCGAATGGCAAACACCCCGCCGCAGCACGCTAAGTCTCATCCGACAAGAAATCGAAAACTAGCTGGTCAGGGTCGGGGGGCTCCGAAGGGCCGCGCCCGAGAAAAATCCTAGTCCCCAACCTCGGAACTGGAGCCGTCAATTCATTGATAAGTGATCCGCTTACCGACAATGCCCTTGATCGCCTTAGTCGCGCGCTCTGCGTCCGTGACTTCAAGCGCAGAGCGTTCGTTGTACCGGAAATCGAATTCGGCGAGATACCGCTTCAAGTGCTGCGGGCTGACGTGATGATACGTGCCAACAATGCCTCGCTTGAGGATCGAGAAATAGCCTTCCACGGTGTTCGTGTGGGCTTCGCCACGGACATATTCGCCGATGCCGTGATTGACCACGCTATGCCGGAAGTCACGGCCCATGTGGCGGTACTGGCCGGCATCGTCCGTCATCAACTTGGTATCAGCATGCAACTGCGCCACCAGGATCGGGCGCAGCGTCTTGGCCGTCACTCCGCCAATGTGCTGCGTGCGGACACGCCCACCGCGCTCTACCAGCGCGAAGGCGATTTCCTTGCCCATGCCGCCGATCTTCTTGGAGTCCCGCTTGTTGCGGTGCTTGTTGCGCTCTTTGCCGCCGATATACGTCTCATCGGCCTCAACCGTCTTGCCGGCCCCGCCCATCGGCTCGGTCGGGCTCAACTCCCGCATGCCTTCGCGAATGCGGTGCGCCATGAACCAAGCCGTCTTGTACGGAAGGCCGATCATCCGGTGCAGCTGATGCGCGCTCATCCCCTTCTTGCTGGCGCACATCAAGTGCGTCGCAAGAAGCCACTTGGTCATCGGAATGTGCGAGCGCTCGTAGATTGTGCCCACGGCCGCCGTAAACTTCTTCCGGCAGTCCTTGCAGTGATACCAACCTGGACCCATCGATTTGCCGCCCAGCGGTGCAACGCGATCCACGACCCCGCAGAACGGGCAATAAGGGCCGTTCGGCCAGCGGATAGCTTCAAAATGCGCGCGAGCCGCCTCAAGGTCGGTGAAGATCGGGTTCGTCAGATCAACGGTGGCAGACATGAACATCTCCTATGCCCATGAATGTACCGGATCATCTCCGTTCAGTCAAGGTGATGATTCCCCCCTCGCGGGAGGGGGTCAGGGGGAGGGGACCGACGCGGAAGATCGTGGCGCGCGTGTCACCCTCCCCCTAACCCCCTCCCGTCAAGGGAGGGGGGACAAGAATAGAGCGGGCTCGCTTCCATGACCGCGCGCGCCAGACCGGCAACAGCATCGCCGCTCCTCGCCGCGCGGCGGGTGGTGCTGAAGATCGGCTCGGCGCTGCTGGTGGACGATGCGACCGGCGAGGTGCGGCGCGGCTGGCTCGATGCGCTGGCCGATGACATCGCCGAGGCGCGCGGACGCGGGCAGGAGGTGCTGATCGTGTCGTCGGGCGCGATCGCCGTGGGGCGGCATCATCTGAACCTGCACGGCCGCACCTTGAAGCTGGAGGAGAAGCAGGCCGCCGCCGCGACCGGGCAGAGCCGGCTGACCCATGCGTATCAAGAGGCGCTGGCGCGCCACGGCATCACCGTTGCGCAGGTGCTGCTGACCTTCGACGATACCGAGGAGCGCCGCCGCCACCTGAACGCGCGCGGCACGCTCAGCGAATTGCTGCGTCTCGGCGCCGTGCCGGTGATCAACGAGAACGACACGGTGGCCACCGAGGAGATCCGCTACGGCGACAACGACCGCCTGGCCGCGCGCGTCGCACAGATGACCAGCGCCGATGCCTTGATCCTGTTCTCCGACATCGACGGGCTCTATACCGCCGATCCGCGCAAGGACAAGGGCGCGCGGCACCTGCCGGAAATCGGCGAGATGACGGCGGCGATCGAGGCGATGGCCGGCAAGGCGCCGCCGGGCTACAGCTCGGGCGGCATGGTGACCAAGCTCGCCGCCGCGCGCATCGCCATGGCCGCGGGCTGCCGCATGGCGATCGCCGACGGGCGCGCCGCGCATCCCCTGCAAGCCCTGGCCGACGGGGCGCGCTGCACCTGGTTCGTGCCGCCCACCTCGCCGCCCCAGGCGCGCAAGGGCTGGATCGCCGGCTCGCTGCGCGCATCGGGAACGCTGGTGGTGGACGACGGGGCGGCGGCGGCGCTGGGCAAGGGCAAGAGCCTGCTGCCCGCCGGCGTCGTGCGCGTCACGGGCGACTTCGAACGCGGCGACGCGGTCGCGGTCGAGAACCGCCAGGGCAAGCGCCTGGGGCGTGGGCTGGTGGCCTATTCCAGCCAGGATTGCCAGCGCATCATCGGCCACAAGTCGGGTGAAATCGCCGCCATCCTCGGCTACCGTGGGCGCGACGAGATGATCCATCGCGACGACCTGGTGCTCGACCTATGACCGCAGTGTCGAAGGATCGGGACCATCAGTCCCTCGATGCCGAGATGCGGCGCATCGGCGCCGCCGCGCGCGACGCCGCCCGCGCGCTCGCCATCGCCTCGCCCGAATCGAAGACGAAGGCGCTGCGGGCCGCCGCCCAGGCGATCCGCGACCATGCCGCCGAGATCGTCGCCGCGAACGGCGATGACGTGGCCGCGGCGAAACGCGCGGGGCTGGCCGCGCCGCTGATCGACCGGCTGATGCTGGATGCGGCGCGCGTCGCCGCCATCGCCAAGGGGCTGGACGAGATCGCCGGCCTGCCCGATCCCGTGGGCACCGAGCTCGCGCGCTGGACCCGGCCCAACGGCCTCGACATCGCCCGCGTGCGCGTGCCGCTGGGCGTGATCGGCATCATCTACGAATCGCGCCCGAACGTGACGGCCGATGCCGGCGGGCTGTGCCTGCGCGCCGGCAATGCCTGCATCCTGCGCGGCGGGTCCGAGAGCTTTCATTCCTCGCGCGCCATCGCAAGCTGCTTGGCCGAGGGGCTGCGCGCGGCCAAGCTTCCGGTAGCCGCGATCCAGCTCGTGCCCACGCGCGACCGCGCCGCGGTCAGCATGATGCTGACCATGCCCGAGTTCATCGACGTGATCATCCCGCGCGGCGGCAAGGCCCTGATCGAGCGGGTGATGAACGAAAGCCGCATCCCCGTCCTCGCGCATCTCGAGGGCAATTGCCACGTCTATGTCGACGGCGCGGCCGACCTTGCCATGGCGCGGCGCATCACCGTCAACGCCAAGATGCGCCGCACCTCGGTCTGCGGCGCGGCCGAGACCCTGCTGGTCGACCGCAAGGTGGCCGGCACGCACCTCGCGCCGCTGGTGAAGGACCTGCTCGACGCGGGCTGCGCCGTACGCGGCGATGCGCAGACGCAGAAGCTCGACCCGCGCGTCGCACCGGCATCCGACAAGGACTGGGACACCGAGTTCCTCGACGCGATCATCGCGGTCAAGCTGGTGGACGGCGTCGACGGCGCGATCCAGCACGTCAACCGCCACGGCTCGCACCATACCGACACGATCGTGACGGGCGACGCGGCCGCCGCCGAGCGCTTCATGCGCGAGGTCGACAGCGGCATCGTGCTGCACAACGCCTCGACCCAGTTCGCGGACGGCAGCGAATTCGGCATGGGCGCGGAGATCGGCATCTCGACCAACCGCCTGCACGCCCGCGGCCCCGTGGGCGCCGAGCAGCTGACCAGCTTCAAATACGTGGTGCGCGGAACGGGGCAGATCAGGCCGTAGTGCGGGAACGCCTCATCCTTCGACAGGCTCAGGATGAGGCTACAACAAACACCTCGTCCTGAGCTTGTCGAAGGACGAGAATGCGTTAAGCCGCCGTCGCCGGCTTGGCGCGGCTGGCCAGCGTCTCGGCGACGAAATTGCAGATCTCGCGCAGCGTGAACGGCTTGGCGATCACCTTGTGGATCAGCGCGTCGAGGTTGTGCGCGCGCTGCCGCTCGGCGGCATAGCCGGTCATCATCAGGATCGGCAGGTGCGGATGGTCCTTCGACGCCTTCAGCGCCAGCGCGATGCCGTCCATGCCGGGCATCACGATATCCGTCACCAGCAGGTCGAATTCCGCGCGGCTCAGCGCCTCGACCGCGCCAAGCCCGTCATCGACCGCCGTCACTTCGTGTCCGCTGTGGGTCAGCGCGCGGCGCACGAATTCGCGCACCGCCGGGTCATCTTCCGCCAACAAAATCCGAGCCATCGCAGCCTCGTGGAGCTAGGGAGTCTACGGACTGTTCGTTCAATGTCCCTGGCCAGCCACGTCCAAGTATTCTTTTAAGCTTCCGGCCGTCCCGCCGCCGTTGGCCGCTAATTTGAGATAATAGCGCCCACATTGTTAACGAGACATTAATATCACCGGGGCATCGGACCAAAAATTCGTGTTATGTTCCTTTACGGAAATTCACCGGTCAGCTGCCGGCAAGGGCGAAGGTCACCTTCACCTCGGTCGCATCGGAAGCCGGGCTGCGCAGGGTCGTTTCGAATCGCACGCGCTGGCCGGGCTCCACGCGTTCGGCGCTGGCGGTGAAGGTCCAGTTCTGCAGCTCCTTGCTGTCGCTGCCGAGCAGCGCGCCGCGCAGGGGCGGAATCGCGCGTACCGCGGCGGCGTTGTTGACCACGTCGCCCGCCACGATCAGCACCTGCACCGCGCCGTCGGCGCGCCGCTGGGTGGTCACGTTCTCGAAGCCCAGCCCCTCGGCCGTCGGCGCCTGGTGCATGCCGAGCGTGCCGAGGATGGAGGCGACCAGCGGGTTCTTCGACAATTCGCCGCCGCGCAGGGCGGCAACCCCGAGCCCGGCCAGCGCCAGCACCGCGATCAGCGCCAGCAACATCGCCACGACGCGCTTGCCGCTGCGCCGGGCCGGCAGAAGATCGGCGGCGCGGCGACGCGCGCCGCGTTCGGGAATGGCGGTGGCAGCCTGCTCGGCTTCCGCGGCGGCTTGCGATTCGCCGGCCGCGGGCGCCGCCGCCTGTAGTTGCGGCGCGGCCGATTCGACCAGGCTGGGCGGCGGCGGGATGTCCGCGGTCGTGCCGTCGGCGCGCTGCAGCCAGACATGGCCGCATTTGCTGCATTTCACCTTGCGCCCGCCGGGGCCCAGCTTCGCGTCAGCCACTTCGAATCGCGTGGCGCAGCTTGGACAGGAAGCGATCATCAGGCGCAAATCCGCTATCGACGCTGGCAGCGTTATAGGCAACGCCCGCGGGCGTGGCAAGCAACGCCCGCGATCGGCGCATTGCGGGGCGGCGCTCCGCTGGGCGGCGTGGAACCCGGCGCGCCTTTTATGGACGCGCATGGGTGGGACGTGCGAATCTGCGCGCGTTTTTGGGGCGGAATGGGCAGGAATGTCGGTCGGCGGCGCTTTCGTGCGGTTCGAGAATGTCAGCTTCAGCTACGGCGACGGGCCGCTGGTGCTGCGCGACGTCACGTTCGATCTCGAGCCGGGCACGTTCCATTTCCTGACCGGCCCCAGCGGCGCCGGCAAGACGTCGCTCTTGCGCCTGATGTACCTGGCCGAGCGGCCCACCGGCGGGGCGATTCGGCTGTTCGGCCGCGATACCGTGTCGTTGTCGCGGTTGGAGGCGCCTGTCGTGCGGCGGCGGATCGGCGTCGTGTTCCAGGATTTCCGCCTGCTGCCGCACCTTTCGGCCTTCGACAACGTGGCGCTGCCGCTGCGCGTGGCGTCGGTCGGCGAGCCCGAGATCCGCCAGCACGTGGGCGAGCTGTTGGCGTGGGTCGGGCTGGCCGACGCGATGGATGCGCGCCCGCGCACCTTGTCGGGCGGCGAGCAGCAGCGCCTGGCGATCGCGCGCGCCGTGGTGGCGCGCCCCGATCTGCTGGTGGCCGACGAACCGACGGGCAATGTCGATGACCACAACGCGGCGCGCATGATGCGACTGTTCCAGAACGCGCACCACTACGGCGCCACGGTCGTGGTGGCGACGCACAACGCGGCGCTGGTCGCCCGCCACGGCTATCCGCAGCTTCACCTTGAAGCCGGACGCTTCTCCATCGTGCCGGCCTGACGCCCCGCGCATGTTCCGCCGCCGCTACGACCTGCCGCTCGACCGCGAGGGCGCCACGCGCCTGGTGCCCTGGATCATCGCGCTGATGTCCTACCTTGCCGCGCTGACCTTGCTGGCCGCCGTGCTGCTGGGCAGCCTGGCCTGGCGCTGGACCGAGGGCATATCTGGCGCGATGACCGTGCTTCTGGCGCCCGCCGCGGACGGCGCGCCGGCCGCCGACGAGGCGCGGCTCAAGGCCGTGCGGGCGGCGCTTGCCGCGATGCCCGGCGTGGCCGGCGTCGAGGTGCTGGACGCGGCCGAGGTGGCGCGCCGGCTGCAGCCCTGGCTCGGCGCCGGCGTCTCGGCCGACGACCTGCCGCTGCCAAGGCTGCTGACGGTCCGCCTGGCCGCCGACCGCCGGCCCGACATCGAGGCCATGCGCCAGCGCCTGGAGCAGGCGGCGCCCGGTGCGGTGATCGACGACCACGGCATCTGGCGCGCCGAGATCGCGCGCCTGGCCGCGCGCATGACGACGATGGCCGGGCTGGGCGTTGTGCTGATCGCGCTGGCCAGCGCCGCGGTGGTCGTGTTCGCCGTGCGCGCCGGGCTTGCCATCCACCGCGAGACGATCGAGGTGCTGCACCTGATCGGCGCGCATGACGACTACATCGCGCGGCAGTTCCAGAACCACACCACGCGGCTGGCGTTCATGGGCGGGCTGATCGCGCTGGCGGTGCTGGGCCTGACCGAGGCCTTTCTGGTGCAGGCGATCCTCGGCCTCGACCCCTCGCTGCTGCCGCGGCTCGACCTCGTGCTCTGGCAGTGGGTGGCGCTGGGCACCGCACCGGCGGTACTGGTGTTTGCCGGCATGCTGGCGATCGCCAACGCGACGGCGCGCCAGACCGTGCGCCGCGCGCTGGCGCGCCTGGTCTAGGCGCGCGATGGCGCGGCTGGTGATGCTCGACCGCGACGGGGTGCTGAATGTCGACCGCCCGCGATCGGTGCGCCATCCGGACGAGCTGGAGATGATCGACGGCGCGGCGGCGGCGGTGGCGCGGCTCAACCGCGCCGGGCTTCGCGTGGCGCTGGTCAGCAACCAGGCGGTCGTCGGCCGCGGCGAGATCGACCGCGCCATGCTGGACGCGATCCAGGCCAGGCTGCGCGACGCGCTCGCCGCCGCCGGAGCGCGGCTGGACGCCGAGTTCCTCTGCACCGACACCGAGGGCCCCCGGCGCAAGCCCGCGCCGGGCATGCTGCTGGAGGCGCTCGCGCGGTTCGCCGCCGATCCGACCGCGACGCCGATGATCGGCGACGCGCTGAGCGACCTTCAGGCGGCCAAGGAAGCGGGCTGCGCGCGCGTGCTGGTGCTGACCGGCAAGGGGGCGCTGGCCGCAAGCCACCTGCCGCCCGATCTGCAGCCGGTCGCGATCCATGCCGACTTGGCGCGTGCGGTCGACGCGCTGCTCGGCGGGCCCGCCCGGTGATCGCCGTCCTGCGCCGCGCGCTGAAGATCAGCGGCCTCAGCATGGCGGCGCTGCTGGTCGTGGTCGCGCTGTGGTCGGGCGGGCTGGTCTGGTTCGCGCTGACCGTGCCGGACCGGGTCGAGGATCCCGCCACGCCGACCGACGCGATCGTCGTGCTGACCGGCGGCAGCCGGCGCCTGGGCGTCGGCCTGTCGCTCTTGATGCAGGGCCGGGGCAAGAAGCTGTTCGTGTCGGGCGTGCATCGCGGCGTCGACGTGGCCGAGCTGCTGCGCGTCGCGCGCCAGTCGCCGGCCGAGGTCGAATGCTGCATCGCGCTGGGCTATGCTGCCGACAACACGGTCGGAAACGCGGCCGAGACGCAGCGCTGGATGGCCGAGCAGAATTTCCGCTCGCTGCGCTTGGTGACCGCGAGCTACCACATGCGCCGCAGCCTGCTGGAGTTCCGCAACGCCATGCCCGGCGTCGCCATCGTGCCCCATCCGGTCTTCCCCGACCCGTTCCAGCCCACCGACTGGTGGCGGCGCGGGCCGGCGGTATGGGTCGTCGTCGCGGAATACAGCAAATACCTGGTGGCGGCGGCCCGCATCACCCTGGGAATACCGGCGCCCGGCGTCGGGCGCGGTCCGGCGGGCGAAGCTGGCGGAGGCGAGCTGTGATCGCGCTGCGCGCATTCGCGTTCAACGTGTTCTTCATGACGTGGACGGCAAGCCTTGCCGTCCTTTACCTGCTGCTGCTGCCCTTCCCCTGGCGCGTGATGTTCGCGTCGGTGACATGGTGGGCGCGCACCGTGCTGTGGGTGCTGAAGCATTTCATCGGGCTCGACTATGTCGTGCGCGGCCAAGAGAACCTGCCGGCCGGCGCGGCGATCGTCGCGGCCAAGCACCAGTCGGCCTGGGACACGGTGGCGATCAGCGTGCTGCTGCGATACCCCAGCGTCGTGCTGAAGCGCGAACTTTTCATGATCCCGGTCTGGGGCTGGCACGCGCGGCACTGCGGCATGATCGCCGTGGACCGCGGCGCGGGCGCGGCGGCGCTGAAATCCATGGTAAAGGGCGCCAAGGCGCGCGCCGCGGAGGGCCGCAAGATCGTGATCTTTCCCCAAGGCACGCGCACCGCGCCGGGGGACAAGCGGCCTTATTTCCCCGGCGTCGCCGCGCTCTATAGCCAGCTCGACCTGCCGGTCGTGCCGGTGGCGCTCAATTCGGGCCTGTTCTGGGGCCGGCGCGCATTCACCAAGCTGCCGGGGATGATCGTCGTCGAGTTCCTGCCGCCCATCCCGCCGGGGCTGAAGCGGGCGGATTTCATGGCCGAGCTGGAGCAGCGCATCGAGGCGGCCAGCGACCGGCTGATCGCGGAGGCCGGGGCCGACCGGGGCGGCAAAACCACAGGCAAGCCTGCAACAGCTGTGGATAATCCTGTTGACCAAGGCCCCCCGGCTGATTCCTGACCCGGCAATCGGAAAACAGAACGTGAACGTTTTCTTGACCCCTTAACCCGCTACCTTTAGAATTGCTCCGCAAGCCTTTGCCTTGCGCTGAAACATTCTTTCCTCGGCGATGCGCGGCCGGTTACGGCTTTGCGCGGACCTTAGAGCGGTGGCGGCGATGGCGACGCTCGGCGCGATTTCGCAGCAGATCTGGGAGATGAAATACCGGCTGAAGCAGCCGGGCGGCGATCCTGTGGATAAAACCGTCGAGGATAGCTGGCGCCGGGTGGCGCATGCCCTGGCGGAGCGCGAGCGCGATCCATCCCTTTGGCAGGACCGCTTTTTCACCGCCTTGGAGGATTTCGCCTTCCTGCCGGCGGGGCGCATCCTGGCCGGGGCCGGTAGCGGGCGCGACGTCACCCTGTTCAACTGCTTCGTCATGGGGACCATCCCCGACGACCTGGGCGGCATTTTCCAGAATTTGCGCGAGGCGGCGCTGACGCTGCAGCAGGGCGGGGGCATCGGCTACGATTTTTCGACGCTCCGGCCCAAGGGCGCGCCGGTGAAGAGCCTGGGCGCCGAGGCGTCGGGCCCCTTGAGCTTCATGGACGTGTGGGACGCGATGTGCCGCACGATCATGAGCGCGGGCTACCGCCGCGGCGCCATGATGGCGACGCTGCGCTGCGACCACCCGGACATCGAGGCCTTCATCGACGCCAAGCGCGAGCCGGGACGGCTGCGCATGTTCAACCTGTCCGTGCTGGTGACCGACGCCTTCATGGAAGCGGTCAGGTCCGACGCGCCGTGGGAGCTGACCTTCGGCGGCACGACCTTCAAGTCCGTGCGCGCGCGCGAATTGTGGGAGCGCATCATGCGCGCCACCTACGCCTATGCCGAGCCGGGCGTGATCTTCATCGACCGCATCAACAAGCGCAACAACCTGTACTACTGCGAGACGATCAACGCGACGAACCCGTGCGGCGAGCAGCCGTTGCCGCCCTACGGCGCGTGCCTGTTGGGCTCGGTCAATCTCGCGCAGCTCATCCTCGATCCGTTCACCACGAAGGCGCGGCTGGACGACGAGCGCTTCGCGCGCATCGTGCCGCTCGCCGTGCGCATGATGGACAACGCGATCGACGTGTCGCGCTTCCCGCTGCCCGAGCAGCGGCACGAGGCCGAGACCAAGCGGCGCATCGGGCTTGGCGTCACCGGGCTGGGCGACGCGCTGATCCTCTGCGGCGCGCGCTACGGCAGCGAGCAGGCGGTCAAGCTGACCAAGGGCTGGATGCGCGCGCTGCGCCATCGCGCCTATGCCGCGTCGATCGAGCTGGCGAAGGAGAAGGGCCCCTTCCCGCTGTTCGACCGCGAGAAATACCTGGCGGGCGAGACCGTCGCCGGACTCGACAACGATCTGCGCGAGGGCATCGCCAAGCACGGCATCCGCAACGCGCTGGTCACCTCGATCGCGCCCACCGGCACGATCTCGCTGCTGGCCGACAACGTCTCCTCGGGCATCGAGCCGGTGTTCAGCTACACCTACCAGCGCAACATCCTGATGCCCGACGGCACCAGGCGCGAGGAGCAGGTCAGCGACTACGCCTATCGCCTCTACCGGCGCCTCAATGGCGAGAACACGCCGCTGACCGACGCCTTCGTCGACGCCCAGCATTTGACGCCGGGCGACCACCTGACGATGCAGGCGGCGATCCAGCGCTACATCGACAGTTCGATCTCCAAGACCATCAACGTGCCCGCGGCGATGACCTTCGAGGCGTTCAAGGACGTCTATCGCCAGGCCTACGAGCTGGGCTGCAAGGGCTGCACGACCTATCGCCCGAACGAGGTGACGGGCGCGGTGCTGCAGGTGGGCCAGCGCAAGAAGGCCGAGCCGGCGCAGTCGGAATTGCCGCTGGGCGCCCCGCCCGCCCGGCCCGCCGACATCTACGAGGCCGGCGGCGTGGTCTACATGACGCGCCCGCTCGACCGGCCCGAGGCGCTGCCCGGCCAGACCTACAAGATCCGCTGGCCCGACAGCGAGCACGCGCTCTACATCACGATCAACGACATCATCCAGGACGGCCGCCGCCGGCCCTTCGAGGTGTTCATCAACTCGAAGAACATGG
>JADLEG010000067.1 GCA_020846275.1 Alphaproteobacteria bacterium | reverse complement strand
TGGCCGCGCCCGGCCAGGCCCAGCGCCAGCATGGCCATCTGCCGCTCGGTGCCGCCGGCGTTGAGCGAGCGCGTGAACAGCACCAGCTTCATGCGTCGAACCCGTAGAGCCGGAGCGTCCGGTTCAGCATGAGCTCCATGCCGAAGCGCTCCGCCGCGCATTCGCGCGCGCGTTTGGCGGCCGCCTCGGCCCAGTCGCGGTCCTGCAGCGCGCGCAGCACCGCCTGCGCCAGGGACCCCGCGTCGCGGCTGGGGGCCGCGAAGCCGCTGCGACCGTCGTCGATCGCCTCGGGCGCGCCGCCGACATGCGTGGTCACCACCGGCACGCCCTGTGCCTGGGCCTCGATCACGACGTTGGGCAAGCCCTCCTCGCGCGACGTCAGGAGGAATACCTGCATCGCCGCCAGCGCCGTCCGGGGATCGCCGGTTTCGCCGGCGAAGCTCACGCGGTCGGCGATGCCGGCGCGCCGGGCGGCCTCCTGCATCGCCGACATCAGGGGCCCGTCGCCGACCAGCAGGAAGCGCGCTTCGGGCTTCCGCGCCGCCACTGCGGCGGCGACAGCGATCCACAATGCCGGGTTCTTCTCCGGATAGAAGCGGAAGATCGAGCCGATCACCGGCGCGGCTTCGGGGATGCCGAACCCGGCGCGGAACGTCGCGACCGCGTCCCGCGCCGCCGGCGCCAGGGCCTCGGGCGCGAGCGCGTTGTAGACGACCTGGATGCGCTCCGCCGGCAGGTCCAGCCAGCGCGCATAGTCGGACGCGCCCGCGCGGCTGTTGTTGGTCAGGACGACGTTTTGCAGGCGCGCCAGCGCGCGAAGCACCGGCCGCATCCAGGGCAGCCAGTATCCGAACCGCCAGGGCGCGCGGTTGCGCAGCGCCAGCACGATGCGCGGCACGCCCACGAGCGCCGCGGCCAGCCCGGCCTTGACCGCCGTCGCGTCCTGCCAGGCATGCAGCACGGCGGGGCGGTGCGCGCGCAACAACCCCGCCCAGAACACGACATCGTCGCCCAGGCTGTGCGGCAACCCCTCGCTCGACGGCAATCCCGCATCGGCGAGCGGCAGCCCGGCCAACTCGAGGATCGGAATCTTCTCCCGCTCGAGGATGCGGCCAAAGGGGTCGTCCGTCCCGTAGTCCTGGCGCCGCTCGCAGGCCAGCGCCAGATCGGCAAAGCCGCGCGTCTTCAGCCCGCGAAGCGTGTTGACGATCTGCCGCTCGGCGCCGCCCATGCTGAGCGAATGGTTGGCCAGCAGGATGCGGCGCGGCGGGGCCGCCATCGGCGCCGGCGCGCGCATCAGCATCGCCGCCACGATCTTCTCCAGCGCCCGGCCCTCGAGCCGGTCGAGCGCCGGCGCGCGCCGCGCCACCTGGTGCAGCGCGACCTCGAGCCCGCGCCGCGCCAGCATCGCCGCCACTGGCTCGGCCTTCAGGCCCCGCGGCCCGGCATAGACGATGCAGCGCAGGCCGCGCTTCAGCGCCGAACGCAGCATCGGCACGGCGATGCGCCGGCGCGGGCCCAGGAACAGGATCCAGCGCGCGCCCGTCGCGGGCAGGGTCCAGTCATAGGGCGGGTGATGCATCCAGCCCGCGCGATCGGCCGGCATCACCGCGGGCACGAGGTCGCGCGCCGGAAACACGACGCCGGCCGCGGCGTTCAACGCGGCGATGGTGATCGCGCGGGGATCGAACCGCAGCGGCAGGGCGAGCAGCGGCTTGCCCTGGAAGCCGAGCGTCTCGGCCTCGGCCAGCAGGCTGGCGATGTCGATGCGCGGCGCATCGGCCGCGGCAGCGGCGTCGCTCACCCCGGCCCGCTTTCGCTGCGCCGGATCGCGGATTCCATCAGCGCGAACTCGCGCTCGATCGCGTCCAGGTCGTCCATCGCCCAGACCCATTTCTGCAGGGGCGTGGCGAAGGGCGGCGATTCGTCGGCCTCGATGCCGTAGCCGCGCAAGGTCTCCAGCTCGGTTTCGGGCGACGATCCCACGGTCAGGAAGATCACGTAGCGGCAGCGCTCGTTGTACCACATCAGCTCGGTCGGCCCGTGCGCCTGGCAGATGTTCAGCCACGCCCGCTCGTACAGCGCCCCGCGCAGGATCATGTTGAACGGCGCCTCGCGGAAGACCGGAAACTCGGCCAGCTCGGGCGGGGTCTCGGCCATCGCCGCGGCCACGTCCTGCACGAAGATCGGCGCGTAGCGCGTCCGGTCCAGACGCCGCGCGAACTCGATCCAGGCCGACACGTTGCTGTTGCGGCTGGGCATGTAGCCGTACTGGCGCAGCGTGATGACCACCGGCTTGCGCCCGCCCGTCCGCGCCGCTAGCCACTGGTCGACGAAGCGCAGCGCCTGCTCGGGCACGGTGATGGCGGGAAACACCGCCCTGCCCTCGCGCGCCGCACCGAACACCAGCCGGCGCACCGGCACGATCGGGAAGGCCGGCCAGTAGCCCGGCGGATGCACCGCGCGCGGGAACAGCAGCCTGACCAGGGTCGCGTGCCGCCGGTCGCTGCAGATCGTGTAGCCCGCGACGTTGGGGAACAGCGCGAACATCGGCACGATCAGGTTGTGGAGCCGCCACTGCCGCGCGTGCTGATCGACCACCTTGTCGTAGTGCTCGGCTTCCCGGCGCAGCCCGCCCGCGCGCCCGGGCACGATCACGACATGCACCGCCTCGAGCCCCAGGCGCCTTCGCTCGAGCTCGGCCAGCATCAGGTAGTCGACGATGTCGAAGGTCAGCGACGCGATGTCCAGGTCGTAGAACAGCGCCAGCGTCCGCCGCTTCGGGCCGACCAGCCGGAACACCAGCGCCGGCAGCAGCGACAGCAGGTTGAGCAGCCCCGCATACAGCATCACGTTGACGCGCCGCAGCCGGATGCCCTGCGTCGTCTCGGGCTGACGCAGTTCCTTCCGCAGCCGGCGCCAGCCCCAGCCCCAGCCCCGTGCGCGGACCTTGGCCAGGACGTCGCGCAGCCGCGCGAGGGTCAGCGGCTGGTTGCTCCAGAAATAGGGATCGACCATGAAACCGCCTTGGCTGTCGGCGTTCGGGCTTATTGCCACGCCCGGCGCGACAGGGGAAGCCTGGATTTGTCCTCGACAGCCGAGGGCGCGCCGATCTATCTGACCCGCATGCAAGCGATCGTCGACGTCGCCTTTCCCGTCTTCGCCATCATGGCCAGCGGCTGGATCGCCGGGCGCATCGGCATCCTGGGCGAGGCGTCGAGCGAGGCGCTCAACCGCTTCGTCTACTACATCGCCCTGCCGCCGCTGCTGTTCGGCTCGATGGTGAAGGCGCCGGTGGCGCAGGTGTTCAACGGGCCGTTCCTGCTGGCCTATCTGGGCGGCATGGCGGCGACCCTGGCGGTGGCGGTCCCGGTCGCGCGCTACGCCTTTCCCGACCGGCTGGCCTGCATGTCGCTGAACGGCCTGTCGGCGATCTTCAGCAACACCGGCTACATGGGGATTCCGCTGATCCTCACCGCCTTCGGCCAGGCCGGCGCGCCGCCGGCGATCATGGCCACGATCATCAGCGCCAGCGTGGTGGTCGGCGCGGCGACGATCATGGTCGAGCTGGACATCGGCCGCGGCAGCGGCAAGGGAACCGCTGCGCTGCTGGGCGACGTGGTCAGAGCCTTCGTCAGCAACCCGCTGGTCGTGGCGCCGATCGCCGGCATCGCGCTCAGCGTGATGGGCATCCGCCTGCCCGCGGCGCTCGATACATTTTGCACGCTGATCGGCGCCTCGGCCAGCCCCTGCGCGCTGTTCGCGATCGGCCTGTTCCTGGTGGGCAAGCCGATCGCCGGCGACCTGAAGGAGATCGTGTGGGTCAGCCTGCTGAAGCTCCTGATGCAGCCGGCCGTGACCTATGTGCTGGCGTTCCAGGTCCTGTCGATGGACGCGGTCTGGGCCAAGTCGGCGGTGATCCTGGCGGCCCTGCCCGCCGGCACCACCCTGTTCGTGATCGGCCAGAAATACGGCGTCTATGTCCGCCGCGCGACGGCGATCGTGCTGGTATCGACGGTGGCGTCGGTCCTGACGATCTCGGCCCTGCTGGTGTTCCTGAGGGTCGGCTGAGGCGCGCTATTCGGCGGGCTGCGGCGCGGCCACGCGCCGGCGGCGGCGCAGACCGAACGCGGTCGACACCGCCAGGACCTGCCCGGCCGCGACCAGCCACAGCACCGCGGCGGGGTTGTGGTGGTCGATCAGGAATCCCGCCAGGCCCGGCGCGATGGTCGAGCCGAGATCGAGCCCCGAATAGACGAAGCCGAACACCTTGCCGGTCGCACCCTTGGGCGTGGCGTTGCGCACCAGCATGTCGCGCGCGGCCGTGGCCGTGCCGCTCATGAACCCGGCGATGCACAGCACGACGTTCAGCGCCAGCGGCGGAAAGGCGACCTGACCGACCAGCAGGATCAACGCGGCGCCGCTGAACAGGCCGATCGCCACCAGCACTTCGTGGCGCTGCACCCGGTCGGCCGCGAAGCCGCCCAGGATGATCCCGCAGGCCGAGCCGAACAGGTAGGTCGTCAGCGCCGCCGCGCCGACCGCGATCGGCGTGCCGTGCAGCACCTCGAGCGTCGGCGCCAGGAAGTTCTGCAATGCGATCCCGGCCACCGCCAGGAACAGGAAATAGGCGAAGCACATCAGGATCGGCAGCGACAGCAGGAGCTGCCACGTGACGCCTCCCGCCGCCGGCGCAGCCGGCGCATGGCCATGGGCGGCGCCGGCCCCGGCGTGATCCTCGCGCAGGATCGAATGCTGCATGCGCACCAGCAGCGCGACCGCGAAGGCCGCGACGCCCACAACCACCAGCGCCGCGCGCCAGCCGCCCACCGCCGACAGGCTCAGCATCACCACCGGCGCCAGCGCCCAGCCCATCGTGCCGCCGAAAGCGTGCACGCTGAACGCGCGGCCCATCCGCCCGGGCGACACCGAGGCCGAAAGGATCGAGTAGTCCGCCGGATGGAACACGCAGTTGCCGATGCCCGCCGGCACCATCAGCGCCAGCACGATCCAGTAATGCGGCGCCAATGCCACCAGGATCATCGACAAGCCCAGGAGCGCGATGCCGCCCACCAGCACGCCGCGCGCGCCCACGCGGTCGACCACGAAGCCGGCGATCGGCTGGCCGATGCCCGACACGGCATAGAACACGGTCATCAAGAGGCCCAGCTCGGTATAGCCGACGCCGAATGCCTCCTTCATCACCGGGAACAGCGGCGGGATGACCATCTGGAAGAAATGGCTGGTGAAATGCGCCGAGCCGATCACGCCGATGACGCGGCCATCGGTGGACGCCGATCGCGGCGATGGCGGACGCGGCGAAGCAACCTCGGCGGCGCTCGTCATGGGGGAAACCCTCAAGCCCGGAATTTGGGCAACCTTACCGGCAGGCTCCGGGCCCGACAATAGCGCCCGGCGCATGGCTAGCCCGATATTTCGCTGACGGGACAAGCCGGTAGGGCCATCAAGCCGGCCCGGCTGCCTCTGCTTCCTCGGCCCGGTCGGCGCGGTCGAGCCCGGCCAGCAGCGCTTCGGCGGCGTCAGCGACGCGCCGGCGCAGGCCCTTCTCCGCCCGGCCGAAGGGGCGCACGTCGATCTCGATCCCCGCGCCGCGCGGGCGGTGGAACCACACGCCCGCCACCTCCCCGCGCCGCAGGATCACCGGCGAGATCCAGCCGGACTGGCGCGACACCAGCTTGCGGTACTTCTCGGCGACGAACTGGGCGGTGTCGGCATGGGCCAGCAAGTAGGGATCGAAGGCCGGCAGCACGATCAAGTGGTCGTCGGGCATCGTCGCCCCGCGCAGCGCGTCCGCGTCGGCCATGCGCGCCCAGGCCGCGCGCCCCACGAAGGCGACGCGCACCAGCTTGCGCCGGTCGCGCTCGATCAGCGCGCGCGCCGTCGTGATCGGCAGGCCGGCGAACTTGGCGAAGTCCTGCTCGGTCGCGGGGCCGAAGGCCTCGAGGTAGCGGTCGAGGAACATGGCGAGCCCGGCCTCGACATCTACGCGCTCGACTGGAACCCAGCGGTCGAGGCGGCGGAACGTGCCCATCGTCGCATTGGTCGGGCCGTGGCAGAGGTAGCCGGGATCGCTGACGCTTTTCAGCAAGCTGCCCCAGCTCTGCTCGACCCATTCCCGCGCCCATTCGCCCACCTGCGGGCAGACCAGGTCGGCGATCTGCCGGCGGCTCAGATGCGCGTCGCCGATCGCCTCGGCGATGGCATCGCAGACCTTGCGGAACTTCTTCGCCGGCAGGCCCTGCGCGACGAAGGTGCTGATCCGCGCGGGCATGCGGGCATCGCGCAGCGCCAGGATCGGCGGCAGGTCGCACGCCGCGACGATGTGCAACGTGCCGCGCTGGGTCCACATCTTCACCAACGCGCGCGTCTCGAACAGCGCCGCGCGCACTTCGGCGCTGGTGACGGCGGGGCAGCGCGCGCGCAACTGCAGCACGCCGGCCGAATGCACCTGCGCCTGCGCGCCCAAGAGGCGCGACGCCGCCGCGACCGCATTGGACGCCGGCGACAGCAAATGCTGGCGGTCGAGCCGGAAGGCCCGGACCTGGTCGAGCGTCAGCTCTATCGGCGCGGCGGCGCTCACTTGTGCAGGAACGCCTTCGTCTCCGCCACCGCCTCGGCCAGGCCGCAGCGGCGCGGCTCGACGCCCGGGGGGAAGGCGCCGAACAGGCGGGTGGGCATCATGCGGTCGAGCAGCACGAACACGCCGATGTCGTCGGCGCGGCGGATCAGCCGGCCGAAGGCCTGCTTCAGACGGAGGCGCGTGATCATGTCGTCGTAGACCCGCCCGCCGAAGGCGTTGCGCCGCGCCTTGTGCAGAATGTCGGGGCGGGGCCAGGGCACGCGGTCGAACACGATCAGGCGCAGCGCGCGGCCCGGCACGTCGACGCCGTCGCGCACCGCGTCGGTGCCGAGCAGGCAGGCATCGCCCTCCGCGCGCAATATGCCCACGAGGGTCGCGACGTCCATGCCGTCGACATGCTGGGCATAGAGCGGCAGGCCCGCGGCCTCGATCGGCGGGGCCAGCAGCTTGTGCGCGGCGCGCAGGCGTGAGATCGCGGTGAACAGCCCCAGCGCGCCGCCGCCCGAGGCCAGGAACAGCTCGCGATAGGCGGACGCGATCTGTGCCATGTCGTCCTTCTTCACGTCGGTGACGATGAAGACGCGCGTGAGCCTGGGATAGTCGAACGGCGACGGCACGGATGCCCGGATCGCGGGCTTGGGCAGATGGCGCGCGCCGGTGCGCGCCTCGGCTGCCGCCCAGTCGGCCTCGACGTCGCCCGAGCCGTCGGTGAGCGTGGCCGAGGTGACCGCGAGGCCGTGCGCGCGCTCGGCCGAGACCTTGGCGAAGGGGATCATCGGGTCGACCCAGTGGCGATGGATGCCGACATCGACGTCGCGCGCCTCGATGCGGTCGATCGACAGCCAGTCGACGAACTCGGCCGGCGTGCCTGATTGCAGCGCCCGCAGCATGCCCTGCCACGCCTTGCAGGCCCCCTCGCCGCGCCGCTCGATGCCGCGCGCCATCGCCTCGATCCGCAGACGCGTGTTGGTGTCGATCTCGGCCGCCTCGTCGTCCAGGCGCTTCAGCAGGTTCGCCCGCAGCACCGCCAGCGGCTCGACGATGCGCTGGAGCTGCTGGTCGAGCGCGCGCGCGGACTCGAGCAGCCCCTCCACCGGCGACGCGGTGTCGGTTTCCAGCGCCTGGGCGCCGCCGAAGCCCTCGGCGCGCGCGCGGACCTGCTGGCGCACCAGCGCCAGGAACTTCTCGGTCGGCCCGTGCGGCTGGTCGTCGGCCAGGCGGTTGCCCCAGCCCTCGCCCGGCAGCGCGCGCGCCGCGGCCTGCACCGCGTCGATCGCGGCGGCGCTTTCGGCGTCGAGCAGGTCCTCCAGCCGGCGCTTCAATCCACGCGCGCGGCTCGACCGCCCCTCCGCGCCCAGGAGCCAGCGGCGCAGCTCGGCGGTCTCCTGGCCGGTCAAGGCGGCGGAGAAGGCGTTGTCGGCCGCGTCGAACAGGTGATGGCCCTCGTCGAACACCACGCGCGTGGGCAGCCGGCCTTCGTCGCCCGCCCGCGCCGCCTCGGTCAGCACCAGCGCGTGGTTGGCGACCACCAGCCGCGCGCGCCGCGCCCGGCGGATCGACTTCTCGATGAAGCACTTGTGGTAATGCGGGCAGGCGGAATAGACGCATTCGCCGCGCCGGTCGGTGAGCCCGAAGGTGCGCCCGCGCCCGCCGAGGTCGGCGAGCCAGGACGGGAAGTCGCCGCCCACCATGTCGCCGTCGCGCGATCTGGCCGCCCAGCGCGCCATCAGCCCCAGCGCCACCGCGTCGCGCGGCCTGGCACCCATGCCGCGCACCGCCTCCTCGAAGTTCAGGAGGCAGAGATAGTTCTCGCGCCCCTTGCGCAGCACCACGCGGCGCGCCTTCTCGACCGGATCGGGGTAGAGCCGGTCCAGCTCCTCGTCGATCTGGTGCTGCAGGTTGCGCGTGTAGGTGCTGAGCCAGACCGCGCCCTGGTTCTTCTCGGCCCACAGGCTCGCCGGCGCGATGTAGCCCAGCGTCTTGCCGACGCCGGTGCCGGCCTCGGCCAGCACCATGGTGGGCTCGCCCTCGCGCTCGCGCGGCAGGAAGGCGGCCGCCAGCGCCGAGGCGTAGTCGCCCTGCTGCGGCCGGGGCTCCGCCCCCTGGCCCAGGAGTTCCGCCAGGCGCTGGCGCGCCTCCTGCGGCTCGACCGGGATATGGCCGGGCGCCGGTTCGGGCGCATGCTCGGACCATTCACCCAGGCGCAGCCACACCATCAGCGCCGATCCGGGCGCGGCGATCTTCTGCTCCTCGGGATCGACGCCGAGCGCCGCCAGCACCGCCGGCCCCCAGGTCCAGCCGCCGCGATGCATCACCAGCGCCACCGGCACCGCGTCGCTGCGCTGCTGGCGCTCGTCCTGCTCCCATTCCGCCAGCAGCGCCTGGGCCGCGCGCGGCAGCAGCCCCGCCGCGTCCTCCAGCGAACGCGGCACCTCGAGGCCGAGCGCCTGCGCGAGGCCGCGCGCGGTCGGCGGGCAGAACCGCGCGGGCCGCACGAAGGCATAGAGCTCGAGCAGGTCGAGGGCCGGAAACCCCTCGAGCTTCAGCCGCCGCGCCGTCGCCGGCAGGTGGCAGACCAGCGGCGGCCTGGATTCGCGCACCAGCCGCGCGGCATCGCCCGGCGCCAGGGTCTCGATCTCGCCGTCCGCGCTCAGCCACGCGGCGCGGGTGGCGCCGGCCACAAGCGCGGGCGCGCGCAGCGCCCGCTGGGCGCGGGGAAAAGGGACCACCACAGGGGAGGACATGGGCGCGAGTATAGAGCGTGGCGATGGGGAAATCCGCGTCGCCGTTGACGATGCGCCACGGCCTCCCTAGGGTGGCCGCCCGCACCGGAAAAAGCCGAATTCACGCATGTCCGACGATCGCGATCTGGCCGAAAAGGCCCGCGCCTGGCCCTTCGAGGAGGCGCGCAAGCTCTTGGAGCGCATCCAGGGAAAGGTGCCGCCCAAGGGCTATGTGCTGTTCGAGACGGGCTACGGCCCGTCCGGCCTGCCGCATATCGGCACGTTCGGTGAGGTGGTGCGCACCACCATGGTGCGCCGCGCCTTCCAGCGCCTCAGCGACATCCCCACGCGCCTGTTCGCCTTCTCCGACGACATGGACGGGCTGCGCAAGGTGCCGGACAACGTGCCGAACCAGGAGATGCTGGCCCGGTTCGTCGGCGACAAGGCGCGGAGCTTCGGCACGCCGCTCACCGCGATCCCCGACCCGTTCGGCACGCACGAGAGCTTCGGCCACCACAACAACGCCCGGCTGCGCGGCTTCCTCGACCAGTTCGGCTTCGAGTACGAGTTCCAGAGCGCGACGGACTGGTACCGGAGCGGCCGCTTCGACCGGACGCTGCTGCAGGTGCTGCGCCATTGCCGCGCGGTGATGGACATCGTGCTGCCGACGCTGGGCCCCGACCGGCGCGCGACCTATTGCCCCTTCCTGCCGATCCGCGAGCGCGACGGCCGGCGCCAGGTGCTGGAAGTGCCGGCGGTCGAGTTCATGCCCGATGCCGGCACGATCGTCTTCAAGGACGAGGTCGAAGGCCTGTTCGAGCAGCCCGTCACCGGCGG
Source organism: Alphaproteobacteria bacterium (assembly GCA_020846275.1). Classification (GTDB taxonomy): domain Bacteria; phylum Pseudomonadota; class Alphaproteobacteria; order JAEULC01; family JAEULC01; genus JAEULC01. The sequence goes on along the minus strand of JADLEG010000067.1, from coordinate 2,286 downwards.
CCAGTGCAAGCTGCAATGGCGCGCCGACTGGCCGATGCGCTGGGTGGCGCTGGACGTCGACTACGAGATGTCGGGCAAGGACCTGATCTCGTCGGTCGAGCTGGGCTCGAAGATCGCCCGCGCCATCGGCGGGCGCCCCCCGGTCAACCTGACCTACGAGCTGTTCCTCGACGACCAGGGCCAGAAGATATCGAAGTCCAAGGGCAACGGGCTGTCGGTGGAGGACTGGCTGAAATACGCGCCGTGGGAGAGCCTGGCGCTGTTCATGTTCCAGAAGCCGAAAGCGGCGAAGAAGCTCTATTTCGACGTCATCCCGCGCGCGGTGGACGACTACGTGCAGCAGCTCGAGGCATTCCCGGGCCAGGACCTGGCGCCGCGCCTGGAGAACCCGGTCTGGCACATCCACAACGGCCAGCCGCCGGCGGCGCCGGGCGGCCGTGCGCACCTGACCTTCGGCATCCTGCTCAACCTCGCCAGCGTGGTGAACGCCGAGGACAAGGCGGTGCTGTGGGGCTTCATCCAGCGCTACGCGCCGGAGGCGTCGCCGCAGAACGATCCGCTGCTCGACAAGATGGCCGAGGGCGCGATCGCCTACTACCGCGACTTCGTGAAGCCGACGCGCAAGTTCCGCGCGCCGACCGATATCGAGAAGACCGCGCTGCAGGACCTGTCGGACACGCTGGCGAAGCTGCCGGCGGACGCCGCCGCCGAGGGGATCCAGAACGAGGTGTTCGAGGTCGGCAAGCGCCACTTCGCCAAGGAACAATTGCGGTCGTGGTTCCAGGCCCTCTACGAAATCCTGCTCGGCCAGAGCCAGGGCCCGCGCTTCGGCTCCTTCGTGGCGCTCTACGGCCGCGAGGAATCGATCAAGCTGATCCAGCGCGGGCTGCGCGGTGAACTGACCACCGGTTGACCCTCTCCCTGCCGCAAAAGAATGGCGCGGCCAGGCACGTTTCCGCGTGCGCTGCGTTGTTCACGCGACGCACGGGATAGGAGGCCGCGATGGTCGACGCGATCCGATGGCTTGGCCTGGTCTGCCTGGCGGTGCCGCTGGCGGCGCTGGGCGGGCATGTAGGCGAGTTGCCGAACAAGCTGGCGCTGGATGGAACCTTGTGGCTGGCAGTCCAGCAGCATCTCTATCGCGGCTGGGGCCCGGTGACGGCGCCGTTCGAGATAGTGGCATTCGCGTCCGCCTGGGCGCTGGCCTGGCTGGCGCGCCGCCGCCGCGCCGTCTTCCGGCCGACCCTGATCGCGGCCTGCTGCCTGACCGCCATCCTGGCGGTGTTCTTCGTCTTCAACGCCCCCGTCAACGCCGCGGTCGCCGGCTGGACGGCAACCACCCTGCCGGTCGACTGGACCGCCTATCGCTGGCGCTGGGAACTCGGCCACCTGCTCAGCTTCCTCGGCGCGCTCACCGCCATGGTTGCACTGCTGCGCGGCGCGTTCGTCGATTGGCGCGGGGCGCGCGCGGTTTCAAGGCCTGTCGGACATTGATGCCACCGCGAAGCGGTAGACCTGCGGCGTTTCGGCCGGATCGAGGCCGCGGGCGAGCGCGCGGCGCATCGCCTCGGCGACGAACTCGGCCGGGGTGGGGCGGAAGGCCCAGGCCTCGGGATAGAGCGCCAGCGATCCGCCCGGCCATTCCACCAGCACGCCGTCGCGCCCCGGCACGATGCGCGCCCGCGCGCGGGGGTCGGCGAGATCGACCGCCACGGGCGAGCCCAGCAGGCTGAGTTCGATCGACAGGTCGAAGCGGTCGGCGGCCTTGAGCGGCGCGTGGCGGCGATCGGCGAAGGCGGCGGCAAACGCGTTGCCGGCGACGTCGGCCAGCAGCGGCCGCCAGGGCCGGATGCCGCCGGCCCGCCAACGCTGGTCGCTCGCGGCGGCAGGCGACGTCACGCGCAGCACCACGTGGCAGGCGCGCAGCGCGGCCAGCGCCGGCTCCTCGTTGCCGATATCGACGGGCAGCGGCCGGCCGAACTCGAATCCGTGCAGCACCGAGGCGCGGGCGAGGTCGAGCAGGCGCTGCCCGTGCGCCGCCAGCAGGGCACGATCGGCGTCGACCGGGCGGTCGTCGACCGCCGCCGCCGCATCCCGGGGCGGAGGCGCGTCGATCATCGCCTCCCGGCCGGCGTCAGTCGAAGGCTTCTTCCCACGAACCCTCGGTCGCGGCCTTGGAGTATTCGGTCGCGCGGTTCTCGAAGAAGTTGGTGTGCTCGGCGCCGTTCAGCATGTCGTCGAGCCAGGGCAGCGGGTTCTTCTCGATGCGGTAGATCGGCTGCAGGC
>JADLEG010000066.1 GCA_020846275.1 Alphaproteobacteria bacterium | reverse complement strand
GCGCCATGTCGTCGTCGCTGAGGCCGTAGGAAGGCTTCACCTCGACCTTCTGCTCGATGCCGGTCGATTTCTCCTGCGCGCCGACGGTCAACAGGCCGTCGGCGTCGACCGCGAAGGTCACGCGCACGCGGGCCGCGCCGGCCGTCATCGGCGGGATGCCCTTCAATTCGAAGCGCGCCAGACTGCGGCACTGGTCGACCGTCTCGCGCTCGCCCTGCACGACGTGGATCATCATCGCGTTCTGGCCGTCCTGGTAGGTCGTGAATTCCTGGGCGCGGGCCACCGGGATCGGCGTGTTGCGATCGATCACCTTCTCGACGATCCCGCCCATCGTCTCGATGCCGAGGGACAGCGGCGTGACGTCGAGCAGCAGGTTGTCGGAGCCGATGGTCAGCGCCTCGGCCTGCAGCGCCGCGCCCAGTGCCACGACCTCGTCGGGGTTGATGTCGCTGAGCGGCTTCTTCGCGAAGAACGCTTCGACCGCGCGCCGCACGGCCGGCACGCGCGTCGAGCCGCCCACAAGCACGACGCCCTGGATCGCCTTGGGATCGGTGCCGGCATCCTCGAACACCCCGGCCGAGATGCGGATGGTGCGCTCGACCTGCGGCGCGATCAGGCGCTCCAGCGTGCCGACGTCCAGCGGATGGTGCGTGACCTGGCCGCCGATCTCCACCGTCCAGCGCCCGTCGCGCTTTTCCGTCAGGCATTCCTTGGCCAGGCGCGCCGTCACCAGGATCTGCTTGGCGTCGGCGCTGTCCAGCGTGGCGATCTTCCCGGCCGTGCGGCGCTCGGCCAGGAACCGCTCGGCGATCGCGTGGTCGAAGTCGTCGCCCCCCAGCGCGGCGTCGCCGCCGGTGGCGAGCACCTGGAACACGCCCTTCTCGAGCCGCAGCAGCGAGATGTCGAACGTGCCGCCGCCCAGGTCGTAGACCGCGTAGAGCCCCTCGGCGCCCTTGTCGAGGCCGTAGGCGAGCGCGGCGGCGGTCGGCTCGTTCACCAGTCGCAGCGCCTCGATGCCGGCCAGCCGCGCGGCGTCGCGCGTGGCGGTGCGGGCGCCGTCGTCGAAATAGGCCGGCACGGTGATGACCGCGCGCTCGACGACGCGGCCGAGCGAGGCTTCGGCACGGGCCTTGGCGGCGCGCAGGATGTCGGCGGAAATCTCCACCGGCGACAGGCGGCGGCCGGAGATGGCCAGGCGCACCATGCCGCCCTCGCCCGGCTCGGGCGGCGCGATGTCGTAGGGCAGCGAGCCCGAGAGCTGCTTGATGTCCTGGATGCCGCGGCCCATCAGGCGCTTGATCGAGCTGACCACGATTTCCGGCGCATCGAGCACGTGCCGGCGCGCGGCTTCGCCCACCACCACCGTGCCGTCCGCCCGGTAGGCGACCACCGAGGGGATCAGGGCCTGGCCATCGTCGCCGCGGATGACTTCCGGGCGGCCGTGATCGGCGACCGCGACCACCGTGTTGGTGGTGCCGAGGTCGATACCGATGGCGGCGTTGCGCTCGCCGTCGTGCGGCATCGGCGTCTCGCCGGGCTCGTGGATCTGCAGCAGGTTCACGACACGGCCTTGGTGGCAGCCGGGACCGTCCGGCGCGCGCGGATGTCCTCGGCCAGCTTGCCCAGGTACTTCAGGCGCAACGTCGCCTTGCGCGCCTCGTCCCGGCTGCCCGCGGCAAAAGCCGTCCCGAGGGTCGCGAGGGCCGCGGCGCGCTCGGTTTCGATCCGGCGCGCCAGTGCGGCGACCGCGGCCGCATCGCCGGCCTCGGCCAGCGCCTCGCGCATCTCCATCGCTTCCATCAGCAGGTCGGGATCGCTGATGGTCTGGCCGCCCGGCGGCTCGAGCTCGACCCCTTGCAGGCGCAGCAGGTAGACCGCGCGGCTGAGCGGATCGCGCAGCGTTTCATAGGCGTCGTTCAGGCTCGCCGCCTGGGATTGCGAGAGGGCGCGTTCGCGCGGGCTACGGCGGACGAACCGGTCGGGATGCAGCTGGCGCTGGAGCGCGAAATAGCGCCGGTCCAGCTCGGCCAGGTCGACGGCGAAGCGGCGCGGCAGCCCCAGGCGATCGAAATGGTCGGCACTCCCCGGCGCCTGGACCGCGCCGCAGGCCGCGCAGAACAGCTCGCCGCCGCCGCCGCCGGCCCGGCACGACCAGCAGGGCGGCAGGGCGGCGACACGCCCGGAAGCGCTATGCGGGGTCGCCTGGTTCATCGCGGAATCTCGCCCTCAAACTCGACCGGCCGGGGGTGGGGACCACACCGGCCGGCATCGATACAGCCCCTAGGCGGGAAGTTCAAACGTGGAACGACTCGCCGCAGCCGCACCGGCCCTTCTCGTTCGGGTTCTTGAACACGAAGCCGGACTGCAGCTTGTCCTCCACGTAATCCATCTCGGTGCCGAGGATGAACAGCGTCGCCTTGGGGTCGATCAGGACCGTGACGCCCTTGTCCTCCACGACCTCGTCGAACTTGTTCTTCTCGTCGGCGTACTCGATCGTATAGGACAGGCCCGAGCAGCCCTTGGTCCTGACGCCGATGCGGATCCCGGCCGACGGCTTGCCGCGCTTGGCCAGCAGCGCCTGCACGCGCGCCGCGGCGGCATCGGTGATCTTGATTGCCTGTGGTCGGGCCATCTTGCTCTCTCTGGCTTTCCGCAGGGCCTACTCGGCCGCCTCGGACTTGCCCGCGTGCTTGGCGCGATAGTCCGCGACCGCGGCCTTGATCGCATCCTCGGCCAGGACCGAACAATGGATCTTCACCGGCGGCAGCGCCAGATGCTGGGCAATCTGGTTGTTCTTGATCGTCTCGGCCTCGTCGAGGGTCTTGCCCTTGATCCATTCGGTGGCGAGGCTGGACGACGCGATCGCCGACCCGCAGCCGAAGGTCTTGAACTTGGCGTCCTCGATGATGCCCTGCTCGTTGACGCGGATCTGCAGCTTCATCACGTCGCCGCAGGCCGGCGCGCCGACCAGGCCCGTCCCGACGTCGGCCGCGTTCTTGTCCAGCGACCCGACATTGCGGGGGTTCTCGTAGTGGTCGATCAGTTTTTCGCTGTACGACATGTCCTGGTCCTCCAAATGGCGCCAGACCGCGGTTCGGCGCCCGATTGCCTCTTTAGTGCCCTGCCCACTGGATCGATTTCAAGTCGATTCCCTCCTGGGCCATCTCCCAAAGCGGGCTCATCGCGCGCAGGCGGTTGACGCTGCTGACGATATGCTCGACGGCGTAGTCGACTTCCTGCTCGGTCGTGAAGCGGCCGAACCCGATGCGCAGGCTGGTATGGGCCATTTCCTCTTCGACGCCCAGCGCGCGCAGCACGTAGGACGGCTCCAGCGACGCCGAGGTGCAGGCCGAGCCCGACGACACGCATAGATCCTTGATGCCCATCATCAGCCCCTCGCCCTCGACATAGGCGAAGCTGAGGTTGAGGTTGCCCGGCAGCCGGCGCTCCAGGTCGCCGTTAAGGTAGACTTCGGGCAGGCGCTTCTTGATCTGCGCGTAGAACCGGTCGCGCAGCCGCTTCAGCCGCTCGGCCTCCGCGCCCATCTCGCGCTGGGCGATGGCGCAGGCCTCGCCGAGCCCGACGCACAGCGGGGTGGGCAGCGTGCCCGAGCGCATGCCACGCTCCTGGCCGCCGCCGTGAATCAGCGCCTGCAGGCGCACGCGCGGCTTGCGGCCGACATAGAGCGCGCCGATGCCCTTGGGCCCGTAGATCTTGTGGCCGGAAATGCTCATCAGGTCGATCTTCATCGACTTGACGTCGAGCGGGATCTTGCCGACGGCCTGGGCGGCGTCGGTATGGAAGAACACGCCCCGCTCGCGGCAGATCGCACCGATCTCGGCCAGCGGCTGGATCACGCCGATCTCGTTGTTGGCGGCCATGATCGAGACCAGCACGGTCTTGTCGGTGATCGCAGCCTTGAGTTCGGCCAGATCGATCAGCCCGTCCTTCGCCACCGGCAGGTAGGTCACGTTGAACCCCTCCTGCTCGAGGTGGCGCATCGTGTCGAGCACGCATTTGTGCTCGGTGACGGCAGTGATCAAGTGGTTCTTGCGGTCCTTGTAGAACCGCGCGACGCCCTGCAGCGCCAGGTTGTTCGATTCCGTGGCGCCGGACGTGAAGACGATCTCCTTCTCGTCGGCGCCGATGATCGCGCCGATCTGCGCGCGCGCCTTCTCCACCGCCTCCTCGGCTTCCCAGCCATAGGCGTGGTTGCGCGAGTGCGGATTGCCGAACTTCTCGGTGAACCAGGGCAGCATCGCCTGCACCACGCGCGGATCGGTCGGCGTCGTGGCCTGGTAGTCGAGATAGATCGGCAGCGGCGGCCGATTGGCGCCGTTCATCTTTTCACCCTGAGCCATGTTCTTGGCTTCCGTTGCCATTGCTCGTCCCTTTCGTCACGCCGCCTGTCGCAGGCGGCGCGCGCGCTGATACACATCCCGCCAGACCGCCACGAAGCGGTCGACATCCTCGGCCCTGTTGCCCCGGCCCAGGCTCACCCGGATCGCCTCCCCCGCCGCGTCCGGCGCTGCCCCCATGGCCGACAGCACGGCCGACGGCGTCACCTTGCCCGAGGAGCAGGCCGAACCCGCGCTGACCGCGATGCCCGCCAGGTCGAAGGCCATCACCTGGGTCTCGCCCTTCACGCCCGGCATGCCGAGGCAGCTCGTATTCGCCAGCCGCGGGACCTCTGATCCATAGATGGGGACGTCCGGCGCGATGTCACGGATGCGGCGCTCGATATCGTCGCGCCAAGCGCCGAGCATTTCCGTGTCGCCGCTCGCTTCGCCGGCGGCCTGGGCCGCGGCGCCGAAGCCGACGATGCCGGCAATATTCTCGGTGCCCGCCCGCCGCCAGCGCTCCTGGCCGCCGCCGCGCAGCATCGGCGCGAGCGCGATGCCCGATCGGACGACCAGCGCGCCGACGCCCGTCGGGCCGCCCAGCTTGTGGCCCGAAAGGCTCAGCAGGTCCGCGCCCAGCGCGCCGACATCCACCGCCATGCGGCCGGCCGCCTGGATGGCGTCGCAATGGATCATTGCGCCATGGCGATGCGCCACGGCCGCGGCCTCGGCCACCGGCTGGATCACGCCGGTCTCGTTGTTGGCGAGCATGATCGAGACCAGCGCGCCGCCGCCGCGCGCCAGCATGGCGTCCAGCGCATCGAGGTCGACCACGCCGTCGGCCGTCACCGGAATTCGTTCAGCCTGGGGCGCCGCGCGCAACACGCTGTCATGCTCGATCGCCGATACCAGGATGCGCTCCGCGCCGACGCCGCCAAGCGCCAGGTTGTTCGCCTCGGTGCCGCCCGAGGTGAAGACGATTTCCTGCTCCGCCGCGCCGACCAGACGCGCCACCGCCCGCCGCGCGCCGTCGATCCGCTGCCGCGCCGCGCGCCCGAAGCCGTGGACCGACGACGGATTGCCGGGCTCGGCAACGGCCTCGGCCATCGCGGCCACGACCGCCGGCGGCATCGGCGCCGACGCGTTGTGGTCGAGATAGATCGGCTGTGCCGTGGGGCCGGTCATTGCATCGATCCCAGGGGCGTCCGGCTACTGCGCCGCCACCGCGGCGGCGACCGGCGCCTCGGCGGCGGGCTGGTGCTGCTGCTCCGGCTGCTGCCCGATCATGCCGCTGGTGCCGAGGATGCGCCGCGCGCAGACATCGGCCAGCGTCACCGAGCTGAGGTAGAGGTGGATCTGGTTGCCGAGCTCTTCCCACAGGTCATGGGTCAGGCAGCGGCTCTTGTTCGACCGGCAGCCCGAGGGCGAGCCCGGCGCGCAGCGCGTGGCGCGGATCGGCTCGTCCACCGCCAGGATGATGTCGGAGATGCGCGTGCCGTCGGCCGCGTGGGCCAGCAGGTAGCCGCCGCCCGGCCCGCGCACGCTGCGCACCAGCCCGCCGCGGCGGAGCTTGGCGAAGAGCTGCTCCAGGTAGGAGAGCGAGATCTCCTGGCGCTCGGCGATGTCCGCCAGCGCCACCGGACTGCCGTTGCTGTTGCGCGTCAGGTCGACCATCGCCATGACAGCGTACCGTCCCTTGGTGCTCAGCTTCATTTGTCCTGTTCCTTCCGTTCGTCGCCGGCGCTTGATGCCTTGCCGTCAGCCGCGGGTTCTGATCGGCAACTTGGTCACGCGTTCGACGTCCGCGTTCTCGCCTTCGACGCGGCTCGTCGCCACCGCGTCGGGAAGCTGCGTCTTGTTTTCCAGTTCGTTGATGCGCGCCGACAGCTTGTCGATCTGGTCCACCAGGCCGCCGATGGCGCGCGCCACGGGGTCGGGCAGGTCGGTCGTCGGCGTGCCGTAGGCCATGAACTCGCTGCGCTGTTCGCGCGGCGGCACGACGCGGGCGGCGATGCCGATGGCCGTGGCGCCGGCCGGCACGTCCTTGACCACCACCGCGTTGGCCCCGATCCGCGCATTGGCGCCGATCGTGATGGGCCCCAGAATCTTCGCCCCGGCGCCGACAATCACGCCGCTTTCCAGCGTCGGATGGCGCTTGCCCTGCCGCAGCGAGGTGCCGCCCAGCGTCACCCCGTGATACAGCATCACGTCGTCGCCGATCTCGGCGGTCTCGCCGATCACGACGCCCATGCCGTGGTCGATGAAGAAACGCTGTCCGATCGTGGCCCCGGGATGGATTTCGATGCCCGTGAGGCTGCGCGCGAATTGCGAGATCGCGCGGCCGAGGAACTTCCAGTTCCGCCGCCACAGCGAATTGGCGACCCGGTGCAGCAGGACCGCATGGACGCTCGGATAGAGCAACGCCACTTCCAACCGCGAGCGCGCAGCCGGGTCCCGCCGCATCGTGCCGTCGATTTCCTCGCGAAGTCGCTTGAAAACCATAGCCCATCACTATGATATAGAGGCTGGCACCGGCGGCGCCCCACCCGCCCGCTGGCTCGCCCCGAAGCCGGGGTTCGTCAGCAAGCCGCGAAAGGAGATATAAGTTCTCCTACTAGGCAGGTCAAGTTTGTTTGACGAACGCACGAAGCACGTGGGCGTGAAGCCCTACTAAAGCAATCGGATTAAGGCGAAATCTGCCGTCCAGGCCCCGGCTCAGCAGCGAGTGCACCATGCCCGATATCATCATTAACGGACCCGTCGGCCGACTGGAAGGCCGCTACCAGCACAGCAAGGACCCCAGCGCGCCGATCGCGCTGATCCTGCACCCGCACCCCCAATATGGGGGCACGATGAACAACAAGGTCGTCTATACCTTGTTCCACACCTTTGCCCGGCTGGGGTTCTCGACCCTCCGGTTCAATTTCCGCGGCGTCGGGCGCAGCCAGGGCACGTTCAACCGCGGCGAGGGGGAACTCAGCGACGCCGCCTCGGCGCTGGACTGGCTCCAGACCTACAACCCGAATGCCCGAGGCTGCTGGATCGCCGGATTCTCGTTCGGGGCCTGGATCAGCATGCAGCTGCTGATGCGCCGGCCGGAAATCAGCGGCTTCATCTCGGTCGCCCCGCCGGCCAATCTGTTCGACTTCACCTTCCTGGCCCCCTGCCCGGCCTCGGGCCTGATCGTGCACGGCAACAACGACGACGTGGTGCCCCAGGAGGCGGTGCAGAAGCTGGTCGACAAGCTGAAGCACCAGAAGGACATCCATATCCAGTTCAAGGTCGCGGACGGCGCCAACCACTTCTTCGCCGACCAGATGGAGCAGCTGGCCGAGATCGTGACCGAATACCTGACCCAGCGCCTGCAGCCGGAGAAGCAGCAGCCCCCGCCCAAGAAGGCGGCCGCGGGACGCTAGGCGCTCAGGAGCGCCCAGGCGCGCGGTGGAGCCGGCCTCCCGTAGTCGGCTGCCGCAGCCCCGTCGTGGTCGGAAGGCTCAGCGGCAGCCTCTTCACGGAGCGCAGGGCCAGATGGGCGAAGGCCTGGGCCTCGAGCGCATCGCCGTCCCATCCCACCGCCTCCGCCGTCTCCACCGGGGCCGACAGAAGCTCGCGCAGCACCGCCAGCAGGGCCGGATTGTGGCGTCCGCCGCCGGCGACGATCCAGCGCCGGGGCGGGGCCGGAAAATGGCCCTCCGCCCGCGCCACCGAAGCGGCCGTGAACGCCGTCAGCGTGGCGGCGCCGTCGGTGGCCCCGAGGCCTGCGACGGGCGAGAGGTCGAAGGCGTCGCGGTCGAGCGATTTCGGCGGGCGGGCGGCGAAATAGGGATTGTCGAGCAGCCGGGCGAGCACCTGCCGGTCGACCCGCCCGGCCCGCGCGAGCGCCCCGTCGCGGTCCACGGCCTTGCCGGTATGGCGGAGCGCCCAGTCGTCGATCGGGGCATTGCCCGGCCCGGTGTCGAAGGCTAGCAGCCGGGGATTGCCGTCCGCGTCCTGCCCCGCGCCGATCCAGGTCACGTTGGCGACGCCACCGATATTGAGCACCACCAGCGGCCGTTCCAGCCTTGCGGCCAAGGCGGCGTGATAGAGCGGCACCAGCGGCGCGCCCTGTCCGCCCGCGGCGACATCGGCCGAACGGAAGTCGCACACCACGTCGATGCCCGTCTCGGCCGCCAGCAGGGCCCCGTCGCCGATCTGCCAGGTCCGGCCCTTGTCGGGCGCGTGCAGGATGGTCTGGCCGTGGAAGCCGATCAGGGCGATGTCGGCCGCGCGCAGGCCCGCCTGCCCCAGCAGGCGGCGAACGGTCTCGGCATGGCGCAGGGTCAGTTCGCGCTCCACCGCCGGCACGTCGCCCACGCCCCCCAGCACGCCGCGCAGCCGCGCCCGGAAGCCATCGTCATAGGGCACGGTGATGGCGGGACCGGTCTCGATGCGCTCCTCGCCGTCGCCGCGCAGCAGCGCGGCATCGATCCCGTCGAGCGACGTGCCGCTCATCATCCCGATGCACCAGACGGCGTTCGTCACCCCTGCCCCTCGCGCCCCATGCCGGAGGTTGAGAAACCCCCGTCCCTGCGGTAAACCACGCGGCCTTCTAGCAAATGCCCGACCCGGAGCCAAATCATGGCCGCCCGCGCCGATTTCGTCGCCGCCGCCCGCGCCCGCGGGATGATGGATGCCTGCACCGACGAGGAGGCGCTGAACGCGCTCGCCGTCGAGGGCGCCGTGCCGGCCTATATCGGCTTCGACGCCACGGCCGACAGCCTGCACGTGGGCAGCCTGATGCAAATCATGCTGCTGCGCCTGCTGCAGCGCCATGGCCACAAGCCGATCGTGCTGATGGGCGGCGGCACCACCAAGGTCGGCGATCCATCCGGCAAGGACGAGGCACGCAAGCTTCTGACCGACGCGGAGATCGATCGCAACATCGCCGGCATCAGGCGCATCTTCGACAAGTTCCTCGCCTTCGGCGACGGCCCGACCGACGCGATCATGGTGAACAACGCCGATTGGCTCGACAAGCTCAGCTACATTCCGTTCCTGCGCGAAGTCGGCCGGCATTTCTCGGTCAACCGCATGCTGAGCTTCGACAGCGTGAAGCTGCGGCTGGAGCGCGAGCAGCCGCTGACCTTCCTCGAGTTCAACTACATGGTGCTGCAGTCCTACGACTTCCTGGAGCTGGGCCGCCGCCATGGCTGCCGGCTGCAGATGGGCGGCTCGGACCAGTGGGGCAACATCGTCTCGGGCGTCGACCTCAACCGGCGCATCGACAACCGCGCGGTGTTCGGCCTGACCACGCCGCTGATCACCACGTCCTCGGGCGCCAAGATGGGCAAGACGGCGGCCGGCGCGGTGTGGCTGAACGCCGAGCGCCTCAGCCCTTACGACTACTGGCAGTTCTGGCGCAACACCGAGGATGCCGATGTCGGCCGCTTCCTGCGGCTGTTCACCGACCTGCCGCTCGACCGCATCGCGGCGCTGGAGAAGCTCCAGGGCGCCGAGATCAACGAGGCGAAGAAGACCCTGGCGAACGAGGCCACCGCGCTGTGCCACGGCAGGCAAGCCGCCGAGGAAGCCGCCGAGACGGCGCGGCGCACCTTCGAGGAAGGCGGCATCGGCGAGGCCCTGCCGGTGATCGACCTGCCGCGGGGCGAACTCGCCGCCGGCATCGCCGCCTACCTCGCCTTCGTGCGCGCCGGGCTCGCGGCCAGTAACGGCGAGGCAAGGCGCATGATCAAGGGCGGCGGCGGGCGCGTGAACGACGTGGCGGTGACGGACGAGAACCGCAAGGTCACGATGGGCGACGTCAACGCGGAAGGCGTGATCAAGCTGTCGGCCGGCCGCAAGCGCCACGCCTTGTTGAAGCCAGTCTAGTCAGCAGCCCCGCCGACCAGTCCCTCGCCCCGCAAGGCGGGGAGAGGGATACGAAGGCTTGGCGCGAAGCGCCTAGCCGCAGTTGGGTGAGGGGCTGGTGCGCGAGTACGGGAGGAGCCGCTAGCGGTTCATCCCCGCCGGCTTCAGCCGGCTTTCCGCCGACAGGTCGCGGTCCTTGCCGGTCGCCAGCCGCGCGAATTCGCGCATCTGCCCGGGCGGCAGCGGCTGGGGCTTCTTGTCGACCTTGAAGT
>JADLEG010000065.1 GCA_020846275.1 Alphaproteobacteria bacterium | reverse complement strand
AGCACCGCGGCCGCCCTGCCCGGATTGTTGCTGCTCGCCTACCTGATGCGGATTTACCCGCAGGCGGCTACGCAGCGCGAGCGATAGGGCCGCCGCGCCGGCGCAGAGCGACCGGACGGAGCAAGACCTCGGCGGGAATGCCCAGCCCGCGATGCAGCTTCCAAGCCATCTCCATGGTTAGCCGGCGGCGCCCGTTTAATATGTCGGCCACCCGCGCCCGCGACCCGATAAATGCTTCGAGGTCTTTGCGCGACAAACCCTTGCGTTCCATCGCATAGGCAATGGCGTCCACAGGGTCGGGCGGGTCGATCGGCCAATGCTTCGCCTCATAGGCCTCGATCAGCGTGACGAGTACCTGCAGCCGGTCGGCCGCGGCGCTGCCCTTGCGCGCATTCCACAGTCGCTCGACGGCCCGCAATGCCACATCATAATCCGCTTCGGTACGAATGGGTCGAATGCTCATCACACCTTGCTCGCATCGATTTTGTCATACGCGCGGTGGGTTCCGACAAACCGGATAAAAAGGTAGCGGTAGTCGTATCGGATCATCGCCACCAGCCGATACTTATTGCCGGCAATGTTAAACACAACGCGGTTGCGCCCGACGATGCTGGCATTGCGGAACTGCTCCTTCACCGCCGCCGGACCAGCCCAGTCCGCCTTCGGGGCGACGGCGTACCAGTCCCGCAGCGCCCGCTCGGCATCCGGATACTGATCCCAGAACTGCCGGATCGTGCGCTTGGCGATCACGCGCATCAGCGAACCCTAGCGTGTTTCCAATTTGGAAACAAGACCTAGATCGCGGCAATCCGGTTTAGCGCTCGTTCGACCGCCTCGAGCGGAATTGCGTCCATCGCCGCGCCGCCGAAGTCCTGCGCCCGCAGCACGGTCAGGCGCTTGGTCATCGGCGCGAATTTCTCGGGCTGGGTGGGGCCGAACAGCGAGACGAGCGGGATGTCGGCAGCGGCGAGCATATGGCCGGCGCCGCTGTCGTTGGCGACCGCGGCGGCGAAGCGCCGCGCCACGGCGATCGTCAGCATCGGCGTGACGGCAATCCCCTGCGCCGCCGCGTCCTGCAGCACCAACCGCGCGCCGGGAACGGTGCGGCACAGATCCGACCATTCCTCCTCGCCCGGCCCCAGGATGAAGACGGGCACGCGACCGCTCTTGGCGATGCGCTGCGCGAGGTCGATGAACCGATTGAGGGGCCAGCATTTGTGCCGCCCCCCGGCGCCGGGCGCCAGGCCGATATAGGCCGGGCGGTCCGGCAGCAGACGCCGGGCGGCGTCCATGCTTGCCGCGTCGAGGCGGAGCGGCGCCTCCGGACGGGCCGGCGCGCCCGCGGCCGTCTCGATCAGCGTCAGCATCTGGCGCACCATCGACCGCGGCTTGGCGCCAACGACGGGCGGGCGGCGGTCGGACAGCATGAACCCCGCCGCGCCCGACACGAAGACGCCGTGCGCGATCCGCTTGACGATCAGGCTGGTCAAGACCCGGCGCTGGGTGTCGATCACCAGGTCGAACCGCCGGCCGGCCAGGGGGCGGCGCAGCAACTCCAACCAGTGCGAGCCGATGCCGGCGTCTTCGACCACCTCGTCGATCAACCCTTGGGCCAGCGGCGCCAGATCGTGCGCGAAGACCGTCCGGCCCTTGCCCGCCAGCCAGGTCACCCGCGCATCCGGCCAGGCGGCGCGCAGCGCGCGCAGGAACGGCAATTTCATCAGCCCGTCCCCCACGAGGTCGAGGCCGACATAGACGCAGATGCTGCTGGGTATCAGGGCGGGCATGGCGGGCGATGATCTAGCACCAATCGCGCTGGCCCGCCCGCCCCAAACCGCGCTTGACCGCCAGGGCCGCGCCTTGGAAGATCGGCGCAACTATTTGGGGGGAAATCGATAATGGCCGCCAAGACGATCCTGGGCGACGATCTGGGCCTGCCGCGCTTCGCCGTGCCGGCGCCGGTCGAGGGCCGCCAGGTCTTCCCGTTCGATTTCTCCTCGCACAAGCGCGCCGGCCAGGCGCTCAAGTTCAGCCTGTCGATCGGCGATCCCGGCTTCAACGTGTTCGTCCTCGGCGAGAACCGCAGCGGCCGCATGACCGCGACGTTGGACTACCTGACCAGCAAGGCGGCCACCCGCCCGGCGGCCGACGACTGGGTCTATCTGTTCAACTTCCGCCGCCCGCACAAGCCCAAGCCCTATCGCGTCGCGCGCGGCGTCGGGCGGCACCTGCGCGACCGCATGGCGGGGCTGATCCCGACCCTGCGCCAGCAGCTCCACGCCGCCTTCGAGGATCCGAAATACGCCGCAAGGCTGCGCGGCGCGGGCGCCAAGCTGCGCGAGCGGCTGGAGCTGGCCTATGCCGAACTGGAGGAGCAGGCCCGCAAGGAGGGGCTGAAGATCCAGCGCAGCGAGCAGGGCGTCGGCATCATCGCCATCGATGCCGAGGGCAACCCGCGGCCGTGGGAGACGCTTTCGCCCGAGGAGCAGCAGAAGCTGACCACCTCGGCGCACGATATTGGCGAGCGCATGCGCACGATCGGCGCCGACGCGCAGAAGGCCGAGCAGCAGGCCGGCGGCGTGGTGATGGACATCCGCCGCGAGATCGCCGACGGCATCATCGACGGACCGATGATGCAGCTGGAGAGCGAGTTCGCCCATCATGCCGGGCTGCGCCGCTGGCTGATCGAACTGCGCGAGGACATCCTGGAGCATCTCGACCAGATCATGGCCGAGGTGCCGGCCGGCCATCGCGACCAGGCGCTGGAGCGCTATTCCGTCAACCTGATCGTCGACAACACCGACAACCCCTTCATGCCGGTGGTGCTGGAGCCCAACCCGACCTTCCAGCGCCTGTTCGGCGCGATCGAGTACCGCGCGGTCAGCGGCGCGCTGGAAACCGACTTCCGCATGATCCGCGGCGGCGCGCTGCATCGCGCCAACGGCGGCATCCTGGTGCTGCGCGCCGAGGCGGTGGCGCGCGAGCCCGGCGTGTGGGAGGCGCTGAAGGGCGCCGTGCGCGACGGCGAGCTGCGCATCGAGGAGCCGCAGCGCGGCAACATGCCGGCGCTGGTGGAATCGCTGGCGCCCAAGGCGATCCCGCTGGCGGTCAAGGTGGTGCTGATCGGCGCGCCGCGCTGGTACTACACCTACTACTCGGCCGACCCGAACTTCCTCGACCACTTCAAGATCAAGGCCGACATCGATCCCGACATGGACGCCACGCCGGAGAACCTGGCGGTCTATGCCCAGCTTCTGCGCGACGCAGCGGCGAAGCACGCCAAGGGCGCCACGCTGGAGGACGCGGCGGTGGGCTACCTGTTGGGCCAGGCCGCCCGCTGGGCGGATGCGCGCGACAAGCTGACCTCGAAGTTCGAGATGCTGGAGGACGTACTGGCCGAGGCCGGCGCGCTGCGGCCCGCCGGCAATGGCGGCGTGATCGGCGTCGAGCAGATCCGCCAGGCGCTGGCCGAGCGCCGGCGGCGCAACGCCCGGGTGGAGGACCGCAGCCAGGAATCGATCCGCAAGAAGATCATCAACATCCAGACCGACGGCCAGGCGCTGGGCCAGGTCAACGCGCTGACCGTGCTGGACCTGGGCGACCACGGCTTCGGCCTGCCCTCGCGGATCAGCGCCAGCGTCTATGTCGGCCGGCTGGGCGTCATCAACATCGAGCGCATGACCGAGATGGGCGGGCCGATCCAGCAGAAGGGCGTGCTGATCATCGAGGGCTTCCTCAACGGCCGCTTCGCGCAGCGCTTCCCGCTGTCCTTCGCCGCCTCGATCACCTTCGAGCAGAACTACGGCGGGGTGGAGGGCGACAGCGCGTCGATGGCGGAGACCTGCGCCATCGTCTCGGCCCTGTCCGGGCTGCCCCTGCGCCAGGACGTCGCGATCACCGGCTCGATGGACCAGGCCGGCAACGCCCAGGTGATCGGCGGCGCCAACTTCAAGATCGAGGGCTTCTTCCGCGCCTGCCGGGACCGGGGACTTACCGGCAGGCAGGGGGTCATCGTGCCGCAGTCGAACGAGCGCAACCTGACCCTGCGCGACGAGGTTGTGGACGCCGTGCGCGCGGGACAGTTCCACATCTGGAGCGTCGCCACGGTGGACCAGGCGATCGCGCAGTTCACCGGCACGCCGGTGGGCGAGGCCGACGCGCAGGGCAACTACCCGGCCGACACGGTCTATGGCCGCGTCATGGCGCGCCTGACGGGCTTCGACCGCATCCTGACCGAGCGCATGGCGCATCGCGCCTAGGAGCCGACATGCTCTACGTCATCCTGTTCGAGGACGATCCCGGCAAGCTGCAGGTGCGCGAGCAGCACATGCAGGCGCATATCGACTGGCTGGAGCGTAACAAGGACCGCGTGCTGGTGGCGGGCTCGCTGCGCGAGGGCGCCGGCGCCGCGCCGCAGGGCGGCATGTGGATCGTCGACGTGGTCGACCGCGCCGCGGCCGACGCGATCTACCGCGACGACCCGTTCTGGACCGAGGGGCTGCGCAAGTCGGTCACGGTGAAGTACTGGTCGAAGGCCTTCCCCGACCGCAAGATCAAGATCTAGAGCTACTCCGCCGCCGCCAGCCGGGCGGCCGGGGTCGGGCGGTCGGACGGGAACAGCAGCGCCCCCACGAAGACCAGCGAGCCCAGGGCCGACAGCAGCACGAACACGGTCGTGAAGCCGCCCGCGTGGTCGTGCAGGTAGGACACCAGCGGCACGGCGCCGCCGGCCGCGGCGAAGCCCAGGAAATACCGCACCGCGAAGACCCGCGCGCGCCATTCGTCGGTGGTGTAGCGCGCCAGCATGGTGTCGTTGATGGTCACCTGGCCGAAGATCGCCACCATGATGCCGCCGGCGCACAGCAGCATCAGCCAGCTCGACGCGAACGCCGCGCCGAGCAGCGCGGGGGCGGAGAAGGCCGAGACCCCGACGAAGGCCGCCTTCAGCCCGAAGCGGTCGACGACCTGGCCGACGACGAGCTGCGCCATCGCGCCGACGGTGAAGATCGCCGCCACCAGCGCGCCCACCGCCGCCGCGGAGTCGGCCAGGTTGGCGACGCGCTCGGCGAACAGCTTCGGCAGCGACACCGTCGAGGCCTGGAACACGACCCCGCCCGTCATGATCACCAGGACCAGCACCGCGAACACGCGGATCACCAGCTCGCGCGGGATCGTCCGCGCGGCGCCCGCCTTCTTCGGGCCGACGCCCGCGCCGTCGGGCACCTGGAACCAGAACAGGCACCCCATCGCGATCGCCAGCAGGCCCGGAACGAAGAACGCCCAGCGCCAGCCCAGCCACTGCGTCAGCGCGCCGGTGATCAGCGCGGCGCCGGCGACGCCAAGATTGCCGAACACGCCGTTCAGCCCCATGCGCCGGCCGAGCCTGTCGCCCGCGTTGACCGCCAGCATGGCGCCGGCGATCGGGTGGTAGATCGACGAGAAGACGCCGAGGACGGTCAGCGACGCGGCGAGCATCAGCGGCGTGGCGCTGAAGCCGGTCAGGATCGCCGCCCCGCCGATGCCCACCAGGAACAGGACCATCATGTTGCGCCGGCTCCAGCGGTCGCCGAGCCAGCCCGCGGGCAGGGAGCCCGCGCCGAAGGCGATGAAGCTGCCGGTCGCGAGCGTCAGCAGCTCGCCGTAGCTGAGGCCGAAGCTGACCCCCATGCCGAGCACGGCGGTGGGGAAGATCAGCAGGAAATAATGGTCGATGAAATGGGCGGCATTGATCAGCGCCACCATGCGCGTGGTGCGGTCCATGGGCATTCCATGCATGCTTGCTGCGGCCATGCCGGGCAGGATAGCCTGTCCGGTCCACGCTGTTCGGCCAAGTTTTGTCGCGTTTGGGACATGAACCGCAGCACCGATCGCAGCACCGATCCGAGCGACTACCAGCACGTGCCGCGCCCGGTGGCGGCGATGCCCAAGCCGTTCAAGGACGGCGCGACCATCGCGCCCCACCGCCACCGCCGCGCGCAGCTCATCTACGCCGCGACCGGCGTGATGCGGGTGACCACCGCGGCCGGCGCCTTCGTGGTGCCGCCGCGGCGCGCGCTGTGGGTGCCGCCGGGCGAGGAACACGCGCTGCGCATGCAGGGCGAGGTCGCCATGCGCACGCTCTATATCGAGCCCAAGGCCGCCCGCGCCATGCCGCGGAGTTGCGTGGTGATCGAGGTGTCGTCGCTGCTGCGCGCGCTGGTCGACGCCGCGATGGAAGAGCCGGTGCTCTACGACCCGCGCGGCCGGGGCGGCATGATCATGCGCCTGCTGCTGGGCGAGCTGAAGGCCGCGCCGCGGCTGAAGCTGAGCATCCCCATGCCGGAAGACCGGCGGCTGCAGCGCCTGTGCGGTTCGCTGCTCAGCCACCCCCAGAGCGACGCGACGCTGGAGCACTGGGCCGAGCATGTCGGCGCCAGCGCGCGCAACCTGGAGCGGCTGTTCCGGCGCGAGACCGGCATGAGCTTCGGCGCCTGGCGCCAGCAGGCCCGGCTGGTCGAGGCGCTGGCGCAGCTCGCCAGCGGCGCGCCGGTCGGCCAGGTCGCGCGGCGGCTCGGCTATCGCAGCGCCAGCGCCTTCACCCAAATGTTCCGCCGCGCGCTGGGCCGCACCCCGCGCGACTATGTCGCACGCGCCCCCCGGGCGTAAGGCGAGGCTCGACGGCCCGGGGCGTTTGGCGCTAGTTGTTCTGCCCTCCTTTCCCCATCCGAGCGATACACCCATGGCAAGCGATTTCCCCACCCAGGCCCGCGTCGTCGTCATCGGCGGCGGGGTGATCGGCTGTTCCGTCGCCTACCACCTGGCCAAGCGCGGCTGGAAGGACGTGCTGCTGCTCGAGCGCAAGGAGTTGACCTGCGGCACCACCTGGCACGCCGCCGGGCTGATCGGCCAGTTGCGCGCGACCCAGGCGCTGACGCAGCTCGCGGTCTACACCGCCGGGCTCTATGAGGGGCTGGAGAAGGAGACTGGCCAGGCGATCGGCTACAAGCGCAACGGCTCGCTCAGCGTGGCGTGCGACCACGAGCGCTTCGAAGAGATGAAGCGCGGCGCGTCGATGGCGAGCAATTGCGGGCTGGAAGTGCAGGTGCTGACGCCCGCGCAGGCCAAGGAGAAATATCCCCTGCTGCGCACCGACGACATGGTCGGCGCGGTGTTCCTGCCGCGCGACGGGGCGCTGAACCCGATCGACGTCACGCGCGCGCTGGCGATCGGCGCGCGGCAGAACGGCGTTCGCATCGTCGAGCAAACCAAGGTCACCGGCGTGACGGTCGCGAACGGCCGCGCCGTCGGCGTGAAAACCGACAAGGGCGAGGTGCGCGCGGAGTATGTCGTGAACTGCGCCGGGCTGTGGGGCCGCGAGGCCGGCGCGATGGCGGGCGTCGCCGTGCCGCTGCACGCCTCGGAGCATTTCTACGTCGTGACCGAGCCGATGCCGGAGCTGCCCAAGAACCTGCCCGTGCTGCGCGAGCCGGGCCGTTGCATCTACGTCAAGGAGGATGCCGGCAAGCTGCTCGTCGGCTGCTTCGAGCCGGTCGCCAAGCCCTGGGGCATGAACGGCATCCCCGAGGATTTCGCGTTCGGCACCCTGCCCGACGACATCGATCATTTCCAGCCGCACCTCGAAAGCGCGATGCACCGCATCCCCGCGCTGGAGAAGGCGGGGCTGCAGACCTTCTTCAACGGGCCGGAGAGCTTCACCCCGGACGACCGATACCTGCTGGGCGAGGCGCCCGAGGTGAAGAACTTCTTCGTCGCGGCCGGGTTCAACTCGATCGGCATCCAGTCCGCGGGCGGCGCCGGCAAGGTGCTGGCGGACTGGATCGTTGACGGCCGCGCGCCGATGGACCTGTGGGACGTCGACATCCGCCGCATGCTGCCGTTCCAGGTCAACCGCAAGTACCTGCACGACCGCACCATCGAGGGGCTGGGCCTGCTCTACGCGATGCACTGGCCGTTCCGCCAGGTCGAGAGCGCCAGGGGCGCGCGCAAGTCGGCCCTGCACGACCGGCTGGCCGCCGCCAATGCCTGCTTCGGCGAAACCGCGGGCTGGGAGCGCGCGAACTGGTTCGCGCCAAGGGGAGCCAAGGCCGAATACGAATACAGCTACGGCAGGCAGAACTGGTTCCCGCATTCCGCCGCGGAGCACCGGGCCTGCCGCGAGGCGACGGCACTGTTCGACCAATCCTCCTTCGCCAAGTATCTGGTGCAGGGCAAGGACGCCGAGCGCGTGCTGAACCACGTGTCGTGCAACGACGTGGCGGTGCCGGCGGGCCGCGTGGTCTACACGCAATGGCTCAACAAGCAGGGCGGCATCGAGGCCGACCTGACGGTCACGCGGCTGGACGAGCAGCGCTTCATGGTCGTGACCTCGGCTGCCTCGCAGCGTCGTGACCTCGACTGGCTCGAACGCAACATGCCGGACGGCGCGCATTGCGTGGCGACCGACGTGACCTCGGCCTGGGCGACGCTCGGCGTGATGGGGCCGAAGTCGCGCGAGCTGCTGCAGAGCCTGACGCCGGACGACCTGTCGAACGCCGGTTTCCCGTTCGGCACCTCGCGCGAGATCGACCTGGGCTATGCTCGCGTCCGAGCCACGCGGATCACCTATGTCGGCGAGCTGGGCTTCGAGCTCTACGTCCCGACAGAGTTCGTGCAGGGCGTCTACGACGCGATCGTCGCCGCCGGGGGAAAATTCGGCCTGAGGCATGCGGGCTATCACGCGATGAACTCGCTGCGCATCGAGAAGGCCTATCGCCACTGGGGCCACGACATCGGCCCGGACGACGACCCGATCCAGGCGGGGTTGGGCTTCTGCGTGGCCTGGGACAAGCCCCAGGATCGCCAATGGGGCGGGTTCATCGGCCGCGAGGCCCTGCTGGGCAAGCGCGGCAAGCAGCCGGCGAAGCGCCTGGTCCAGTTCGCGATGGAGAGCGACAAGCCGCTGCTCTACCACAACGAGCCGATCTGGCGCGACGGCAAGCGCGTGGGCTACCTGAGCTCGGGCATGTTCGGCCACACGATCGGCCGCGCGATCGGCCTGGGCTACGTGAAGGCGGAGGGGGAATGCACGGCGGACTTCGTGCTCGCGGGTAAGTACGAGATCGAAATCGCCCGCGACCGCTTCCCGGCGAAAGCTTCGCTGAAGCCGATGTACGATCCCACCAGCGCCAGGATCAAGGCGTAGGACACCCACATATGCTACTATTTTTTTGATAAGAGCATCCCCATGGCGGATCGAGCGCTGCTGGATCGCATCACCGCGGACCCGAAGGTCTGCTTTGGCAAGCCGTGCATCCGCGGCCACCGCATCTGGGTATCGCTGATCCTGGATAAGCTGGCTGCGGGCACGCCGGTAGCGGAAATCCTGGCCGACCATCCCGGACTGGTCGAGGATGACATCCGCGCCTGCATCGCCTATGGCGCCGAGATGAGCCGCCTGCGCGATCTGGACCTTGGAGCCGCATGACGCGGCTCAAGCTGGACGAAAACCTCGGCGCTTCCGCGGTCGCAGCTTTCGCGCAGGCCGGCCACGACGTGACGACCGTCATCAGCAACGGCTGGACGGAGCATCCGACGATCGACTTTTCGAGGTTTGCCGCGCAGAAGAACGTTGCCTGATAACCCTCGATCTCGATTTTGCGAACCCGCTTCGATTTGCGCTTGCTGGGACCGCCGGCGTCTGTGTGCTGCGTTATGCACCCACGGCGGTGCAACAATCGATGCTGGCTGCCATCAATACACTGGCAGCCGCGCTCCAGCGCCATGATGTCGCCGGTCAGCTCTGGATCGTCACGCCGGATCGAATACGAGCCTATGCCGGCTCGTCCGACGAACAGAACTGATCCCGTCTACGCCACCTGCTTGCAGCCCTCGGGCTTGAACTTGCGTTCGGTCGAGGCGGGGAATTTCGCGAGCTTCCCCGCCGGGCGGATCGGGCGGCGCAGCAGCTCGCCGCCGCAGTTCGGGCAGGCCCCTTTCAGCACGCCGTCGGCGCAGGTCCGGCAGAAGGTGCATTCGAACGAGCAGATCCGCGCGTCCATCGACTCGGGCGGCAGGTCGCGGTTGCAGCACTCGCAGTTCGGGCGGAGCTGGAGCATGGTGTT
>JADLEG010000064.1 GCA_020846275.1 Alphaproteobacteria bacterium | reverse complement strand
TGA
The DNA here is from genome assembly GCA_020846275.1 of Alphaproteobacteria bacterium. Taxonomy (GTDB): domain Bacteria; phylum Pseudomonadota; class Alphaproteobacteria; order JAEULC01; family JAEULC01; genus JAEULC01. The sequence goes on along the minus strand of JADLEG010000064.1, from coordinate 12,308 downwards.
TCCGCACCCTGGCGATGCCGGCCGACACCAACCAGAACGGCGACATCTTCGGCGGCTGGGTGCTGGGCCAGATGGACATCGCGGGCGGGGTGGCCTGTTTCGAGCGGGCCAAGGGCCGCGTGGCTACCGTCGCCGTCGAGTCCATGACCTTCCACCAGCCGGTCCGCGTGGGCGACGTGCTGTGCTGCTACGTCGAGATCGTGCGGGTCGGGCGCAGCTCGATGACGACAGAGATCGAGGCCTGGGTGTTGCGGCGCGGCGAGGGCACCCGGCTGCAGGTCACCCAGGGTCGCTTCACCTATGTCGCGATCGACGACAAGGGACGCCCGCGCCCGGTGCCGCCGGCGGGGTCAGCAAAAGGGTAGGGGCGGCGGTCCTCTGCCGACGGCTCCCCGGCTAGCTACTTGATCGCCAGCACGACGGGTCCGGAGACCGCGTCCGTGATGCCCAGGCCGCCGCCGAGATCATCGAGCGTGTGGCGGAAGCCGTCGAGCGTGGCGATCATCTGCGGCCGGCCGGCGACAAGCGCCTCCATGCTCTCCCATTCCGCGATGATGCAGTAGCGCTGGTCCCCGGTCTTGATGATGTTTGCGTGCCGGATGCCCGGCCAGCTTGCGGCCACGCCGCTATGCGCGTCCAGAAAAGCCTTCTCCATGCCGGGCTTGACCTTGAAACGCACGACATTGAACACGGTCACGATTGCCTCCGCCAAGATGCGCGATGAAGGCCAGACTATCGCGGAGCGCCTGTACTCCCAAGCGGCGGATGCCTTTAGCCCCGGGGCGAGACCAGAAGGAAGCGCGTTTCGCTGAGGGGGCGCTCGCAGAAACCCCGCCAAGCGCGGCGAGCCGTGGGCGGGGTTTCTATGGATGGCCCCATGGGGCGCATCGCCCGGCCGCGCGGCCGGGCCATACACAGGTGCTGGTTACCACTGAGTCGGTGGAGTCATGCTTTCGATCGCACCCTCCGGACTGGGTTGCACCGGAAAGAATCCTACGCCCTCAGGTTGTGGATATCAAGATCGCGCGGGTAGCGACAGGGGCGTGCGCTGTTCGCTTGCACGGGGCGGCACTTCGGCCTATGGGGATGAAACTCTTGGTCATTCGTTTGGACGCGCGGAGAGAAAGTGCATGAAACGCATGGGCGCGACGGCGCGGATAGCCCTGGCGGCGGCTATCCTGACGCTTGGGATCGGGACGGCGGAAGCAGGCTACAAAGAGGGCCGCGAGGCCTATGAGAAGCAGGACTTCGCGGCGGCGTGGAAGGAACTGGACCCGCTGGCGAAGCAGGGCAATGCCGACGCGATGTATCTCGTCGGCAGCATGTACCACATGGGCATGGGTGTGCCGCCGAGCTACAAGGACGCCGCCGAGTGGTATCGCAAGTCGGCCGATGCCGGGAAGATCGATGCCATCTTCACGATGGGCATCGTTTACGAAGGCGGCATCGGCGTGCCGCGCAACGGGCCGGAGTCCTTCGCCTGGTACAAGAAGTCGGCCGACCGCGGCTTCTACGCCGGCCAGCTCAAGGTCGCGAACATGTACGCCAAGGGCCAGGGCGTGAAGAAGGACATCGCGCAGTCCTATCTGTGGTACTCGATCGCCGAGAAGACCGCACCGCGCGCCAACAACGACCGCTTCGAGATCCCGATCATCAAGGACAAGCTGTCGGCGATGATGACCAAGGAGCAGATCGCCGACATGGATCGCCGCGCGAAGGGCTGGAAGGCCACTGGCGCGAAGTGACGGGTAGCGCGCCCGCCGGATTGCGGCGTCGCGAAAACCCTTCGCGACGGAGGGTTTGCTTCCCGTACCCTGCAAGATGTGGTACAGGATCGCGGGGCCGCGCGAACACCTTGTGGGTAACTTTGTGGATAGTCGCGGGAAAATTCCGCCGCTGACGGACCAGCTCTATGTCAGCCCGTACTTGCTGCGGCCGCTGCGGCGGCTGGAGGAAGTCGAGCAGGAAGCCGCGCGGGTGAAGGGCGGGGCAAAGCGCCTGCCCGCCTCGGCCAACGACGACAACCACCCCGCCAGCCCGGCGCCACGCCCCGACAAGTAGGGCAATCGGCGCGGTTTCCGCGCGCCCCGCATCCCCGCCCGGTTACAAGACGTGCGCGACGCGCGCCGCGTCCAGCATGGCGGCGTGAAGATTGCGCGATGCCCAGGCGTCGCCGACGCGGTAGAGCCTGAACCGGCCGGCAGGATTGCTGTTCACGGTCTGCGGCTTCAGCTCCACCAGGTTCCGCAGGTCGATCTCGCCGAGATTGGATGATCCCGGCTTCAGGTCGAGGTAGAGCTGGTCGTTCGGAAGCGTCCCGTTCTCGCCGATCACCTGGTCGAACAAGGCCGTGGTCCTCCGGCCGTTGTACGTATTTTCCATGACCGCCTCGATGACGTTGCCGGACCGTCGCAGCGCGACGACGCGCGTATCGGTGACGATTTCGACGTCGCGCTTGTAGAGCTCGGTCATGTGCGCGCCCAGGTTGGTGCCGCCGAGTTCGCGGCCCAGCTCCTTGTCGGGCGTGACGACGCGGGCCGATGCGCCCCGCGTGGCGGCGTATTCCGCCGCAAGAATTCCCGGCACCGACCCGTTCTCATCGACGACGAGCACCTTCTGGCCGGGCGCGACGCTGCCCGACAGGATGTCCCAGCTCGTCACCGCAAGCTCCGCTCCCGCGAAGCTCCCGACATTCGGCAGGCCGCCGGTCGCGATGATCACTTCGTCCGGGCTTTCAGCAGTGACCGCGCCGGCATCCGCAAGGACATTCATCCGTATGTCGACGCCCAGCGCTTCGACCTGCCCGATCAGCCATGCTGCGATGCCCGCCATGTCGCGCTTCCAGCCCGCCGCGGCGAGCAGAAGCTGCCCGCCCAGCTTCGGGGCCGCCTCGAACAGCACCATGTCGTGGCCGCGCAGCGCGCCGATCCGCGCCGCCTCCATGCCCGCGGGGCCGCCGCCGACGATCACGATCCTCTTTCTCGATCCCCTGGCCGGCGCGACGACTTGCGGAATCGTCTCCTCGCGACCCGTCGCGACGTTGTGCGCGCAGAACGCATCGAGCCCCTTGATCACCCGGTCGACGCAATACCCGGCGCCGACGCAGGGCCGGATGTCCTGTTCGTGCCCGGACCGCAGCTTGTTGACGTGATGCGGGTCGGCGATGAAGGCGCGGGTCATGCCGACCATGTCGACCGCCCCGCTTTCCAGCGCGAACGCCGCGGTCGCGGCGTCGGTCATCCGCGTGGCATGGAATATCTTCACCTTGCCTTCGACCTCGGCGCGGATTGCCCTCGCCAGCGGCAGGTAGGCGGCGGACGGCACCCACATGGTCGGCCAGATGCGGGCCTCGGCCTGGTAGTCGGTCGCGTTGCCGCCGACCACGCTGATGAAATCGATCAGGCCGCTGCCGGCGTAGCTTCGCGCGATCTCGACGCAATCGTCCCGGGAAAGCCCGCCCTCGAGCATCTCGTCGCCGGGCATGCGGATGCCGACGACATAGTCGTCGCCGACGGTCGCGCGGACGGCTTCGAGGATTTCGAGCCCCAGCCGCATCCGATTGGCGAGCGACCCGCCATAGCCGTCGGTCCGCTGGTTGAGCGCCGGCGACCAGAACTGCTCGATCAAGGTTGCCGCCTGGCACGACACCTCGACGCCGTCCAGGTCGCCCTCGCGCGCGCGCAAGGCCGCGCGGGCGAAGTCGCGGACGACGCGCCGGATGTCGTAGTCCTCCATGACGACCGGGAACGAGCCGTGGACGATCTCGCGCGCGGTGGTCGAGGAATAAGTTGGCAGCCAGTTGGCGATGTCCCACCGTTCGCGGCGGCCGCCATGGGTCAGCTGGACGGTGCATTTCGAGCCGTGCTCGTGGATGGCCGCGGCCATCCGGCGGTACTGCGGAACGACGGCGTCGACGGACCCGTCGATCTGTCCGTAATAGGACGAGTTCTCGGGCGACACCGCGGTGGCGCCGCCGAACTGGTTCAGGCCGATGCCGCCTTTTGCCTTTTCGGCCTCGTAGCGGATGTAGCGGCTGGTGATCTGGCCGCCGGTCGCGTAGCCGGGCGCGTGGCTGGTCGAAAGAAAGCGGTTGCGGATGCTGACGCCCTTGATCGTCAGCGGTTCGAACAACGCGTCGTAGGCGGTCATTGGCCGGTCCCGTCGCGGCGGCGCGCGCGTCCGCCGCTAGGCGAGCTTCTTGCGCATGAACACGCGGCTGTAGCCGGCCTGCTCGCCGCGATGGGTCTCCTCGTAGCCCATGCGGGGGTACATCGCGATGTTCTCGGTCATCTTCTCGTGGGTGTAGAGGCGGACCTCGCCGAAGCCGCGCCGGCGCGTCTCGGCCTCGGCGAAGTCGATCAGCGCGCGGCCGAAGCCGTGCCCGGCGAAGGCCGGATCGACCGCCACGTTGTCGAGCAGGACGTGATCGTCCTCGGGCAGCAGCACGACGACGCCGGCGATGCGGCCGTCAGCCTCGAGCACCCACGCCGCGCCCTCCGCCACGCGCGCGGCATAGTCGTCGAGCATCGGCCCGGGCTTCTTGCCGATGCGCGCGATGTACTTCGCGTAGGCGGCGTCGACGGTCGCGTGGATGCGCGCTACGTCCGCGGCGCGCGCCGGGCGGATGGCGTACGGCGGCTTGGCGCTCATTTGGAGATCGACTTCAGGTAGGCGACGATGTCCTCGCGGTCGGCCGCCTGGGGCACGCCGATCGGCATGGTCGTGCCGGGCACCAGTTTGGCGGGGGCGGCGAGATATTCGTCGAGCTTCTTCTCGTCCCACACGATCGCCGCGCCCTTCATGTCCGCTGAATAGCCGAAGTCGCTCGCGCCGGCCTTGCGCCCGACGATGTTCTCGAGGTCCGGCCCGGTCGGCTTCTTTTCGACGGCCTTCAGGGAATGACATACGGCGCAGCGCTGCTGGAACAGCTTCTGGCCCGAGGCGAGGTCCGCCTGGGCAAAGGCGGGCGCGCCCGCGAGCGGCGCCGCCGCGATTGCGACCATGGCGGCAAGGAAGCGGTTGGCTCGATCCATCGCTTGGTCTCTCTCACCCTTGATGTCCCGCGCCCTAAGCTAGCGTCGGCGCGCGTCCCGCGCCAGGAGGCCTCGGCCCCGCTCACGTCACCCAGGCCGCCAGCGCATAGAACAAGCCCGCGACGGCCGCCGCCGCCGGCATGGTCACGACCCAGGCGACGACGATGCTGCTGGCGACGTTCCAGCGCACGGCCGAGACCCGGCGGGCCGCGCCCACGCCGACGATCGCGCCGGTGATGGTGTGCGTGGTCGAGACCGGAATCCCGAGCCAGGTCGCCAGGAACAATGTCGCCGCGCCGCCGGTTTCGGCGCAGAAGCCCTGCATCGGCGTCAGGCGGGTGATCTTGGACCCCATCGTGCGGACGATGCGCCAGCCGCCCAGCAGCGTGCCGAGCGCCATGGCCGCCTGGCAGCTCAGGACGACCCAGAGCGGTACGTAGAACCGCTCGCCCAGATGGCCGCCGGCGAACAGCAGCCCGGCGATGATGCCCATGGTCTTCTGCGCGTCGTTGCCGCCATGGCCCAGCGAATAGAGCGACGCCGAGCCGAACTGCAGGATGCGAAAGGTGCGATCGACGACCAGCGGCGTCTTGCGCACGAACGCCCAGGACACCGCGAGCACGATCGCCAGCGCCAGCAGGAAGCCGAACAGCGGCGACAGGAAGATCGCCGCGACGGTCGTGAGCACGCCCTTCCACGCGATGGCCGCCAGGCCGGCCTTGGCCGTCCCGGCGCCCAAGAGGCCGCCGATCAGCGCATGCGAGCTGCTGGACGGGATGCCGGCCCACCAGGTGATCAGGTTCCACGCGATCGCGCCCATCAGCGCGGCGAAGATCACCCGGGGCGCCACCACGGCCGGATCGATGATGCCGGTGCCGATGGTCTGGGCGACATGCAGGCCGAAGAACAGGAACGCGATGAAGTTGAAGAACGCCGCCCAGAACACGGCCGCCCGCGGCGGCAGGACACGGGTCGAGACGATCGTGGCGATCGAGTTCGCCGCGTCGTGCAGCCCGTTGAGGAAGTCGAACACCAGCGCGACGGCGATCAGGCCGACGAGAACGCCCAGGGCGGTCGCATCCATCGCGCTTCTCCGCCGCCGCTCAGGCGTGCTCGATCACGACGGACTGGATCTGGTTGGCGACGTCGTCGAAGCTGTCGATGACCTGCTCCAGATGGTCGTATATCTCCTTGCCGCGCATGAAGTCCATCGGGTCGCCCGACTTGCTGGTCTCGTAGAGCTTCTTCAGGCCGCGATCGTGGATCTCGTCGCCGTGGCCCTCGATCTGGGTGAGCTGCAGGCACATCTCGTTCAACTGGCCGGCGTGCTGGCCGATGTTCTCGAGCAGCGGCACGGCGCGGACGACGAGCTGGGCGGCCTGGACGATCGCGTCCGCCATGGCGCGCATGTCCGGCTCGAAGCGCGTGACCTCGAACAGGATGATCGCCTTCGCGGTCTTCTGCATCTGGTCGATCGCGTCGTCCATGGCCCGGATCAGGTCGCGAATGTCGCCGCGGTCGAACGGCGTGACGAACGTCGTACGGATGCCGATCAGGACGTCGCGCGTGACCGCGTCGGCCTCCTCTTCCAGGCGCACGACCGCCGCACCGTGCTTCGCAACCTGGTCGCCGCCCTCCAGCATCCGGCGCAGCGCCTCGGCGGCGGCGGTGACCGTCGTGGCGTGGCGCGCGAACAGCGGAAAGAACAGCCCGGTATGCGGCATCAGCCGCTGAAACCAACCCAGCATATCGTTGCCTTCCTCGACCCGCGTGGCCGGGGAGCATGCCCCCGGCGGCCACGCTAGCACGTCCGCCGCTTTGTCGGCGTCGGCGTCCCGGCCGCTACGGGGTGCGCCGCCAGCGCACATAGGCGGTGTCGGTGTCGCCGGTCTTGGCATGCGACTCGCCGCTGAGCTCCAGCTCGTCGCCATCCAGGCGGATGTTCCGGGTCTGCGCCCGGCCGGGCCAGTAGGAATTGAGCGCCATCTCGACATGGTGGGTGACGGCAGGCGCGGCCTCGTCGACGGTGAAGCGCCCGGCATAGGCGAAATAGCCGCGCGCGACCTTGGCCCAGTCCGCGTCGTCGCCCGCGCCATAGGCGGGCGAGGCGAATTGCGGGCGTGCCGGGCTCATGAGCTGCACCGACATGTGCCCGTCCGGCATGTAGAGCAGCAGCCCGACCAGCCCCTGGCCCATCGGGTAATAGGTCTCGCCGGCGCCATTCCTTGCCTCGAACGACACCAGCCGCCAGGTGCCAATCAGCCGCTCGCGATAGCTCGCCATCCGTCCTCCAAAGACAAACCCCGCCGGCATGTGCCGGCGGGGCTCGAAGTTTAGGGAGTTCTTGCCCTCGAAATCAAACCGTCAAGAAGAATATCGTATGCTGCCTATCACAGACACGCATGCACGTTTCGAGTCCAATCAAGGCGATAGCGCGAGGACAGTCAGACGGAATTTCCGCATGGGCCTCGCGGCGGCGGCGGAGTGACCGGTGGCCCAGCAGAGGCACCCCACGACTCCGCTGGTTCACGTTGAGTTCGCCGGCTGCCTGACACCAACCCGGAGTACTTGCGCGCATCACGGCGAGCCGGGGCCAAGGAAACGGGCGCAGCCTCGCGATCAGGGGCCGGAACCGGGGGATAGCCCAGCGTCGTGCCTAACAGGGAAGGCTTCAGAAATTGTCACCTAAACAGGGTCTCCCTCAAAGCTACTTCCGGGTGACTCGAGGCAACGCGGCAATATTCTCTATGGTTGCACAACCGCATGCAGAGTAACCTTGCCTGACTTGTCGGGGGATGGGCATGAACGAGCCGTTGCTGTGGGCCGCTATTGTCGCTGTCGCGGTCATCTTTCGTTTTAACCTGGGTCGGACCGAGGCATGCAAGGTCGTCGGCCTCGAGATCTCCGACGTGAAGCAAGGCACCGGCTTTCAGGACGCCGTCACGCCGCCGTGGTCAGCCTACATAGCGATTGGTACGTGGATCGCGATCGTCTCTCTAGTCGGTGTGATGTTCTGGAGCTTCGGTGCAGTGAAGGGCGGGCTTGCGGTCGCGGTGATCGTTGTAGTTAGCATTTTGGCGGGCCTTCTCGTTGTTCCAAAGCCGATGTCGAGGTTCTGGGTTAGCCGCATCTACCACTCGATGGTCAAGCGCGAAGCGGCCTATCGGAAGAACAACGACCACATGCGCGCGGACGCGGTGCGTGGCCTACGGTTGAGGATCGAGGAGAGGTTGGGTGACGTGCTCCGCGACGGCGGAGTAAGGGGAACATCGCTGGCCAGCGGCAACGCCACATTGGCCTCGACCGAAGAGGAGAAGCATTCGACCATCGCAGCGGATTTCGGTGCTTTCATCGAAGCGCACCCGCTGATAGGTGTCCGATTTTACGACGCGAGCCTCCTACCTCATCCCAAGGAAGAAATCGTCCGCAGTCTCCTTCACGTCTACAAAATCGCGCCCAATAAGCGGACTAAGGACGCCGCAGGGGCGAGCTTGGTCATGCTATCGGGGATTCAGCCAGACATCGGGCCGGTGTCGCTTGGCGATCTGCCTGAGAACTTTGAAGCAATGTCCATCACGATGTCTAAAGGCAAGGTGAGTGTACTCGAATCGGCGCAGGCAGTGGCCGCGGCGGACACGCCCGAGGCGCGCGCTCGGCTTGAAGTTCTCCGCAAGCGACAAGATGAAGAAAGCCGGCTCTACCGAGATATGCTCGCGCGAGCGGACGGCAACGCAGCAGAGTAGGGTTCGGAGGTCGGCGACAGGGGGCTTGAGTTGAACCAAGCAACAGCCACATTCGCTTTGAGCGTCTTTGGGGCATTCACGGCCACCGCGCTTGCGGTGATTCGTATCTACGAGTTCGTTCAGGATAGACGACTGAGGCTCGATCTTGTTGCGGCGTTGAATACCGATGAGCAAATTGGCCACAAGCTCGTGCTTCTTAACGCATCGAAGACGCCTACCAACGCCCACTACATGGACCTGGTATGGGTGGAGCGACGATGGTTCACTCGGCTCGTACCCGCCATGGGGAGGGTGGTTAGTGTGGAATGGTGCCCGGACGGCGAACCTTGCAATGTCACCGTGCCAGCCAACTCACAGCGCACGCTGACCTTCGACCAAGCCGATCATTTTTCGTGGGGCGCGGGCATCGAACACGACTTGTACTTGAGGCTTTGGCTAGTAGGCAGGCATTCGCCGAAGTGGCTCTGGGTGACGGGGCCGGGATAGCCGGCTTGCGCCGCCCGCCGCTCACCTAGGGTGCGCTAGGTCGAGTTTCGGGTGCGCGACTTCTCGACGACTTGAAAGGCCCCTCCGACGCTCGCCGAGCCCCCAAAAGAAAACTCCGCCGGCATGTGCCGGCGGGGCCCCGAGTGTAGGGAGTTCTCGCTCCTAAGCCAGACCGAAAAAGGATCGGGACGAATAGTCGATTGGCGATCCGTGCCGGAAGCCATGGAAGGCCCATGCTAGCTGGAGTTCTGCGTCCTCGCCGCCATGCCGCGACCGGTACGGCTACGGACGGATACGACACAAGGCGGCGGATGTGCGGACGCCGCCCGAACGGAAGAAGACGCAGAAAAACGCATAATAACACGCTATATCCAAGTGGATACGACGCACCATACGATGCGCCGATGAGCACAAGCGCAGTCGCGTTCCTGTCGTGTCTTCTGATCGGGGTTCTTGGCGGGTTGATCGGGTTGGGCGGGGCGGAGTTCCGCCTTCCGGTTCTGGTCGCAGTTCTTGGATATGCGCCGCATGCGGCGGTGCCCATCAACCTCACGGTCAGCTTCGTTACGCTGCTCACGGCTGTCGCTACGCGGTGGATCGCCGGAGCCATCCCCGAGGTTGCCCCGTTCTTGTTGGAGATCGCCTCGCTCACGACAGGCGCGGTCGTCTTCGCGTATCTCGGTTCGGGCGTGCTGCACCGGCTGAGCCGCCAGGCGCTGTCACGGACGATTTTGGTCCTGCTGCTTGGCATTGGTTTGCTGTTGATCGTGGAAGGGCTGACCGGAGCGATCACCGGACCGTGGGTGGCCGGCTCAACGCTCGCTCGGTGCATGGTCGGGGTTGGCCTCGGGGTGGGCGTCGGCCTTGTCAGCAGCTTGCTCGGCGTCGCCGGTGGCGAACTCCTGATCCCCATCTTCGTCTACGCCTTCGGTGCCCCGATCAAGACGGCAGGGATGGCCGGCATGTTGGTGAGCATCCCGACCGTCGCCACGGGGCTGTGGCGGTACTACCGCATTGGGTCTCTCAGCTTGGCGTCAGTCGCCCTCTTGGGGCTGATGGCGCTCGGCTCGATCATCGGTGCGGTGGGCGGTGCTGCAATGGCGCCCTACGCACCGGCCGAGGGCCTCAAGATCGGGCTTGGGTTGATCCTGATCTGGTCAGCTTGGCGCGCTTTCCGAGAGGCTTAGATCAACTGAAAGGCCCCGCCGGTTGCTCGACGGGGCCCCTCAATTTTCACTGCGTTGACTGCTACACCGGGCTGCTACGCATTCCGTTCGTGGAAGTTTGCAGAACCCAGGGTTTCAGCCGCTCCGGTCAGGAGCTGTAGTACATCTGGAACTCGATCGGATGCGGGGTGTGCTCGAAGGCGTACACCTCTTCCCACTTCAGCTCGAGATAGGCGTTGATCTGGTCGTCGGTGAACACGTCGCCCTTCTTCAGGAACGCGTTGTCGGCGGCCAGGCAGCCGAGCGCCTCGCGCAGCGAGCCGCAGACCGTCGGGACCTGCGCCAGCTCTTCCGGCGGCAGGTCGTAGAGGTTCTTGTCGATCGGGTCGCCGGGATGGATCTTGTTCTGGATGCCGTCGATCCCGGCCATCAGCATCGCCGCGTAGCCGAGATAGGGATTGGCGGTCGGGTCGGGAAAGCGGACCTCGACGCGCTTGCCCTTCGGGCTCGACACGTAGGGGATGCGGCACGACGCCGAGCGGTTGCGCGAGGAGTAGGCGAGCAGCACCGGCGCCTCGAAGCCCGGGATCAGGCGCTTGTAGCTGTTGGTGCCCGGGTTGGTGAAGGCGTTGATCGCCTTGGCGTGCTTGATGATGCCGCCGATGTAGTAGAGCGCCGTCTCCGACAGGTCGGCATAGCCCGAGCCGGCGAACAGCGGCTTGCCCTTTTTCCAGATCGACTGGTGGACGTGCATGCCGCTGCCGTTGTCGCCCTTGATCGGCTTCGGCATGAAGGTGGCGGTCTTGCCGTAGTTGTGCGCCACCATCTGCACGACGTACTTGTAGATCTGCATGTTGTCGGCGGTCTTGACCAGTTCGTCGAAGGCGATGCCCAGCTCGTGCTGCGAGGGCGCCACCTCGTGGTGGTGCTTTTCGACCTTCAGCCCCATCTGGTGCATGGTCGTCAGCATCTCGGAGCGCAGGTCCTGGTATCCGTCCACCGGCGGCACCGGGAAGTAGCCGCCCTTGATCGGCGGGCGGTGGCCGGTGTTGCCGTCGGGGAACTTCTTGCCCGTGACGTAGGGGCCTTCGTCCGAGTCGACCTCGTAGAAGCCCTTGTTCATGCCGACGGAATAGCGCACGTCGTCGAACACGAAGAACTCGGCCTCGGGACCGAAATAGGCGGTGTCGCCGATGCCGGCGCTCTTCAGGTACGCCTCCGCCTTCTTGGCGATCGAGCGCGGGCAGCGCGAATAGGCCTGGCCGGTGCCGGGCTCGAACGTGTCGCAGACGATGATCGCCGTGGGCTGCGCCGCGAACGGGTCCATGACCGCGGTCTTCAGGTCCGGCATCAGCACCATGTCGGATTCGTTGATCGCCTTCCAGCCGGCGATCGACGAGCCGTCGAACATGATGCCGTCGGTCAGGAAATCCTCGGTCACCGTGACGATGTGATGCGACAGATGCTGCCACTTGCCGCGCGGGTCGGTGAAGCGGAAGTCGACGTACTTGACGTCGTTGTCCTTCAGCATCTTCATCACTTTGGTCATCTCTGCGCTCATCGTCTCTCGATCCTTTCTCGTCTTGTCTTTGAACCGCGTGGAGTGGTGCAGCGGGCAGGGTGGGGCTAGACGGCCTCGGAGCCGCGTTCGCCGGTGCGGATGCGGATGACTTCCTCGACGGGCGACACGAAGATCTTGCCGTCGCCGATGCGGCCGGTCTTGGCTGCGGTCATGATCGCCTCGACCGCGCGTTCGACCTGGCTGTCGTCGATGATGATCTCCAGCTTCACCTTGGGCAGGAAATCGACCACGTATTCGGCGCCGCGATAGAGCTCGGTATGGCCCTTCTGCCGGCCGAAGCCCTTGGCCTCGGTCACGG
>JADLEG010000063.1 GCA_020846275.1 Alphaproteobacteria bacterium | reverse complement strand
TAGTCGGCCTTGCCGCCCGCCGCGGTGAACGCCTCGGCCATGCGCCGGGACAGGGTCGGATTGAAGAACAGGTCGTTCTCCGTATAGAGCCACAGCATCGGCAGGCGCGCGGTCCTGCCGTATTCGCTGGCGGCCTGGACCAGCCGGTCGGGCGTGCAGTTGTTGTTCGGCCTGTTGTCGGCATAGCCGCCGCGTCCGCCCGCGAAGTTGACGATCGCCGCCACCTTGGGCGGGTTCAAGCTCGCCAGCGCGATGCTGCCCCAGCCGCCGGCCGACTGGCCGACCACGATCGCACGCTGAGGTTCGACGAAGGGCAGGGCGGTCATGTAGTCCACCGCCGTCGCGATGTCCTTCGCGGTTTCCAGTCCCGCGCGGCGGTAGTCGGGCGAGCCGCACTTGCCATATTCCTCAGCCCAGCTTCCCCCGGTTTCGCCATAGCCGCGCCGCATCGGCAGGGCCACGACGAAGCCGCGCTTCAGGAACCACATGGCCGCCGTCCTGAAGCCGGGCTTCATCGACGGGCGTTGCGACGGGTCGGCCGGCGAACCGTGGTTGATCACCACCAGCGGCCGCTTGCCGTCGCCCGGCGGGCGCAGGACCAGCGTGTGCATGCCGCGATCGCCGTCATGCGGCAGCGGGATCAGGTAGGTCTGCTGGCGCCATTCGCCGGCGGGCTCGCCGACGGGGCCGGACTGGGCCCAGCTCGACGCGGCGGTGGCGATGACCAGGCTCGCGGCCGCCAGCAACCGCAACGCGCGCCGCCGATCCGGCGTCATATTGCCTGCCATGCCCATGCGGCCGACATCCTAGGGTGTCGCGGCGGCGCTGTCAGCCGGGTGGGAACTCGCGTCTTGACAAGCAGGCCCGTCGCAGGGCGCTATGCCGTCGAAGCGGGTTGCAGGAGGTCGGGATGCGGCGTGCAGGTTGTTCCCTCGGTCTAGCCTTGGCGGCGGTAGCGGCAATGATCGCGTCGCCGGCGGCGGCCCATACGGGCATCGGAATCGGCGGCGGCCTGGGCGCGGGGTTCGGGCATCCCTTCGTGGGACTCGACCATCTGCTGGCCATGGTGAGCGTGGGCGCGCTGGGCGCCGTCGCGGGCGGCGGGGCGCTCTGGGCGCTGCCGGCCACGTTCATGGGCGTCATGGCGCTGGGCGGCGGGCTGGCCCTCGCGGGCGTCCACCTGCCGGGCGTCGAGACGGGGATCGCTGCGTCGCTGATCGTGTTCGGCGTCCTCTTGGCCACCCGGGTCGGCCTGCCCACGATGGCTGCGATGGCGGTGGTGGCGGTCTTCGCGCTGTTCCACGGCCATGCCCATGGCGCGGAATTGCCCGAGCTGGCCTCGCGCGCGACCTATGTCCTGGGCTTCGTCGCCGCTACCGGCCTGCTGCACCTGCTGGGCATCGGCATCGCCTTTGGTCTCGACCGCCTGCCGGCCTGGCCGGCCCTCTCGCTGCGCCTGGCCGGGGGTGGGGTGGCGGCGGCGGGTTTGGCGCTGCTGATCGGCTGAGCGACCCCTTCTGGTCGCTTTTGCGGCAACGGGGCCGGCGCGCCTGGGCTAGGCTTCCCGCCTAACCGGCAGGGGGAGCCACGCCCGTGACAGCCACCCGACTTTCCTCGCGCCGCGCCGAGCGCCGATCCGGCGGCAACACCGGCCTGCCGACGCAGTTGCCCTGGCGCAGCCTCGTCAACCCCTACCGGCCGATCGAGGTGTTGAGCGCCGACCAGGTGGAATTCATCCACGAATCCTCGCTCGACGTGCTCGAGAATCTCGGCGTCGATTTCTGGAGCGCGGAATCGCTGGATCGCCTGGCCAAGGCCGGCATGAAGGTCGACCGCGCCAACCAGCATGTCCATTTCGACCGCCACTGGGTGCTGGAGCAGGTGGCGAAGGCGCCGTCCGAGTTCGTCATTACCCCGCGCAATCCCGAGCGGGCGGTAACGATGGGCGGCAACCACATCAACTTCGGCGGCGTGGGCGGCCCGCCCAACTGCTCGGACCTCGACGGCGGGCGCCGCCCGGGCACGTTCAAGGATTTCCGCGAGCTGGTGAAGCTGGAGCAGAGCATCAACGCGCTGCACCTCATCGGCGGCACGCCGGTCGCCTCGATCGACCTGGCGCCGGAGATCCGCCATCTCGACGTCTACCTGTCGTTCATCACGCTGACGGACAAGGTTTGGAGCCCGTCGGCGATCGGCGGCGAGCGGATCAACGACGGCATCGACATGATGTGCATCGCCGCCGGCGTCGATCGCGCGACGATGGCCAAGAAGCCGATGCTGATCGGCAACATCAACACCAACTCGCCGCTGCGCGTCGACGGCGCGATGCTGGACGGCGCCACCGCGATGGTCGAGGCGCGCCAGCCGTTGATCGTCACGCCCTTCACGCTCGCCGGCGCGATGAGCCCGGTCAGCCTGGCCGGCGCGCTGACACAGCAGAACGCCGAGGCGCTGTCGGTGATCGCCTATCTGCAGTACATCGCGCCCGGCGCGCCGGTGGTCTATGGCGGTTTCACCTCGAACGTCGACATGAAGTCCGGTGCGCCCGCCTTCGGCACGCCGGAGTATTCGCGCGCGACGCTTGCCGGCGGCCAGATGGCGCGGCGCTACAAGCTGCCCTATCGCTCGTCCAACACCAACGCGTCGAACATGGTGGACGCGCAGGCGGCCTATGAATCGCAGATGTCGCTGTGGGCGGCGGTGATGGGCCACGCCAACATGGTCTATCACGCCACCGGCTGGCTCGAAGGCGGGCTGGTCGCATCCTACGAGAAGATGGTGGTGGACGCCGAGATGCTGCAGATGATGGCCGAGTTCCTGCAGCCGATCAAAGTCGACCGCGAATCGGTGGCGATGGACGCGATGGCGGAGGTGGGGCCGGGCGGGCATTTCTTCGGCGCCGCCCACACGATGGCGCGCTACGAAACCGCCTTCTATCGCCCGATGATCTCGGACTGGCGCAACTTCCAGTCCTGGCAGGAAGCGGGATCGCGCTCGGCCACCGACCGCGCGCACACCATCCACAAGGCGCTGCTCGCCAACTACCAGCCGCCGCCGCTCGACCCGGCGCGCGTGGAAGCGCTGGAGGCGTTCGTGGCGCGGCGCAAGGGCGAGATCGCCAAGGCGGCGTGAGCCGTTAGGCCAGGAAGCCTCGCACAAGCGCCACCACGGCGACGCCGGCAGCGGCCGCCGCAAGATCGCTGCCGGTCGCCTTCATCGCGATCACGGCGACCGCGAAGCCCAGCCATTCGGCCGGCCCGCCCTTCACCAGCGTGGGCGCCAGGATCGAGCCCATGATCGCGATCGGGATGCCGTTCAGCCAGGCGCGCATGCGACGCGAGTTCAGCGGCACGAAGCGCATCATCAGGAAGCCACCGGCCCGGCATGCATAGGAAACGCCCGCCATCGCCAGCAGCGCGGCCAGGGTTTCAGGCGTCATGGTCGGCCCGCGCCGCGGCGACCGCGCTGCCCGCGAGCCCGCCGGCCAGGATGTACCAATGGCCCGGCACGAAGCGGTCGACCGCCAGCGCGACGGCGACCGCGACCAGCAGGGGCAGGACGTCGCGCCGGCCGCGCCATACCGCGACGGCAACCACGATGAAGAAGGCCGGCAGGACGAAGTCGAGGCCGAGCGCCCGTGGATCGCTGATCGCCCGGCCCAGCGCATGGCCGAGCGCCGTCGCGGCCGTCCAAGAGACGTAGAGCACCACGCCGCATCCCACCATGTAGGCGCCGTCGAGGCGTCCCTCCAGGCGCTCGCGCAGGGTGGGCGCCCAGTTGGCTTCGGACAAAAGGAACAGGGACGGATAGGCCTTGGTCCAGGACACGCCGCTGAACCATGGCCGCACCGAGGCGCCCAGCAGGATGTAGCGCGCGTTGGCCGCCAGGATCGCCCCGCAGATCGCGGCGACGGGGATCGGGTCGCCCCAGGCCTGCAGGCTGACGAACTGCGCGGTGCCGGAATAGACCATCATGCTCATCAGCACGGCGGTGCCCAGGCTGAGGCCCACCTGGCTCGCCAGCAGGCCGAAGGCGACGCCGAACACGAACCCGCCGGCCGCGGGCGTTCCCGCGCCGCGGAGCCCGGCGCGAAACCCGCGCCAGCTGAAGGAACTCGCGGCCGGCTCCATTTATAACCGCCATTATGGTTATAGTGGGGGCAGAATGGCCCGCGCCGGCGGCCGCGGTCAAGCCGTTTGATGGCGCGCGCGGGCTGGTAGACTGCGGCGCCGTCGCACGACCCGGGAGCGAGCCTTGCCCCGCCTGACTGCCGTCTATCGCATCCGCGGCGAAGCTGCGTCGATCGAGGCCCGCGCCCAGGCGCTGGCGGTCGAGCAGAGCGTCGAGATGCCCGTCGCGGCGATCGCCGATGCCGGGGTGCTGCGCGACATCGTCGGGCGGGTCGAGACGATCGCCGAGCTGGTCCCGGGCCAGTTCGAGGTGCGGATCGGGCTCGCGGTGGCAACGACCGGACCGGAGCCGGGCCAGCTCCTCAACATGCTGTTCGGCAATTCTTCGATCCATGACGATATAACCTTGCACGACGCCGAGCTGCCCGACGCGGTGGTTCAAGGCTTCGGCGGGCCGCGCCGAGGCCTGGAGGGCTTGCGCGCGCGCTGCGGGGCGGTCGGACGCGCGATGAGCTGCTCGGCCCTGAAGCCGCAGGGCCTGGCGCCCGACGCCCTGGGCGCCATCGCCGCGCGGCTGGGCGATGGCGGGATCGACTTCGTGAAGGACGACCACGGCCTGGCCGACCAGGCCTACAGCCCGTTCGCGCGGCGCGTGGCGGCGGTGGCGGCGGCGCTGCGCCGGTCAGGCGCGCGGACCTGCTACGTGCCGAGCCTCAGCGGCAACCTGGACGACATGCGCCGGCAGGTGCGGCTGGCGCGCGACGAAGGGATCGATGCCGTGCTGGTCGCGCCGATGATCGCCGGACTGGCGAATTTCCACGCGCTGGTGCGGGAATTCCCCGGCGTCGGCTTCATGACCCATCCCGCCATGGCCGGCGCCGCGCGCATCGCGCCGGCGCTGCTGCTGGGCAAGCTCTTGCGCATGCTGGGCGCCGACGCCACGGTGTTCCCCAATCACGGCGGCCGCTTCGGCTATACGCCGGAAACCTGCCGGGCCATCGCCGACGCCGCGCGCGGGCCGCTGGCGGGCCTCAAGCCCTGCGTGCCCGTGCCGGCGGGCGGCATGACGCCGGAGCGCGTGCCGGAGATGCTGGATTTCTACGGCCGCGATACCATGTTGCTGATCGGCGGCGGATTGCTGCAGGCGCGCGAGCGTCTGGCCGAGGCCGCCGCCGCCTTCACGCGCCAAGTCAAAGCCGGCCAAGTCAAAGCCGGCCCAGCCCAAGCCGGCCAGATTGCCGGATAGCGAGGCCGCCGATGGATCGATCGCCCCTGTTTCGCGCCGCCACGGACGGCTTCCGCTGGAATGGCGTGGCCGAGATGGAATACAAGCAGGCGGGCTCCGCGCCGTTCCGCGACATATCGCGCCAGGTGCTGTTCGACGATCCCGCGCTCGGCTGCCAGCTGCGCTATTTCGAGATGAAGCCGGGCGGGTATTCCACGCTGGAGCGCCACGAACACGTGCATGCCGTGATGATCCTGCGCGGTCATGGCACCTGCCTGGTGGGCAACGCGGTGCGGCGGGTGAAGCCGCGCGACCTGGTGTCGATCCCGCCGATGACCTGGCACCAGTTCCGCGCCTCGGCCGGCGAGGCGATGGGATTCCTGTGCATGGTCAACGCGATGCGCGACAAGCCGCAGCTGCCGGACGCCGAGCAGATGAGGGCGATCTGCGCCGACCCGACGGTGGCGGCGTTCGTGTCCGGCGAACGCTGATGCGCTTTAGGTTGAGTCCGGGCGGCGGATCGTGATCTAATTTTTCTCGCAATTACGCGACAGGGGGATCGGACATGTCAGGCATCAAATCGGGATTGACGCGCCGCGAGCTGGGGTTGGTCGCGGCCAACATGGGTGTTGCGACGATGGCCGGCGGGATGATGTTCCCGACCGCCGCGCGCGCGCAGCAGGCCAAGGCGATCCTGGGCCATTTCGGCTCGGCCAATCCGCAGACCTTCGGCAAGGCGACCGGCGCCTACCAGAAGGGCTTCGGCGACAAGGCGACGACCGAGTTCGTGACGGTCAGCGCCGGGCCGCAGATCGTGGCCGCCATGGCCGGCAACAGCATGGACATCTGCAACATCGGCTCGAGCCCGATGGTGGTGGCCTTCGCCAACAACCTGAAGATGTCGATGGTCTATGTCGAGAAGTACATCACCGACAGCGAATGCCTGGCGGTGCGCAACGATGCCGGCATCGCCAGCCTGAAGGACCTCAAGGGCAAGAAGATCGGCCTGCCGTTCAACACCTCGGTGCATTTCTCGATGCTGGCGGCGCTCGACACGGTGGGCATGAAGGCGTCGGACGTGACGCTGGTCAACCTGAAGCCCGACTCGATCCTGGCGACGTGGAAGCGCAAGGACATCGACGCCACCTTCATCTGGCATCCCGTGCTGGCCGACTGCCTGGCCGACAACGGCAAGCTGCTGTTCACGACGGGGGACCTGGTCGACAAGGGCATCCTGGTGTTCGACGGCATCATCGTGCGCAACGAGTTCAAGGAGAAGCATCCCGACCTCGTGCTGAGCTACCTGAAGACCTACGACCAGATCTGCACGATGTACGACAAGGAGCCGCAGAAGGTGATCGACATCATCGGCCCCTACCTCAACATGACGCCGCAGCTCGCCGCCGAGTACATCAAGACCTTCCACTCGGTCAGCCCCAAGGAGATGGCGACCGATAAGTGGATGGGCCTGCCCGGGTCGAAGGAAACCGGCGTCACCCGCACGATCGTCAAGCAGGCGGAGTTCCTGAAGTCGCAGGACCAGCTCAAGGACATCCCGCCCAGCTTCGCGCCCTATATCGACCAGAGCTTCCTCGCCAAGATGGTGTGAGGGCGGGCGGCCGAGGACGTGTCGATCGCGCCGATCGAGCTGGATCGCCCGGAACGGAAAGCCGCGGCCAAGCTGGTCTTCGACGGCGTGTCGAAGCGCTTCGGCCGCGGGCCGGACGCCGTGCTGGCGGTGGCGCGCGCCGACGCCTATGTCGGCGAGGGCGAGTTCCTGTGCATCGTCGGCCCCTCGGGCTGCGGCAAGTCGACCCTGCTCAACATCGTCGCGGGGTTCGAGCGTCCGACCGCGGGCGAGGTGCGGCTGGACGGCCGGACGGTCGAGCGACCCGGGGCCGAGCGCGGCGTGGTGTTCCAGCAGGGGGCGCTGTTCTCCTGGATGACGGTGCTGGAGAACGTCGCCTTCGGCCCCCGCGCGCGCGGGCAGGCGGCGGGCGCGGCGCGCGACCTGGCGATGACCTACCTCGAGATGGTCGGGCTGGCGGGCTTCGCGCGGCGCTATCCCTACGAGCTTTCCGGCGGCATGCAGCAGCGCGTCGGCATCGCCCGGGCGCTCGCCAACGACCCCGCGGTGCTGCTGATGGACGAGCCCTTCGCGGCGCTGGACCAGCAGACGCGCGAACTGCTGCAGGAGGAGATCAAGCGCATCTGGCGGCGCACCGGCAAGACCGTGCTGTGGATCACCCACAGCATCGAGGAGGCGCTGTTCCTCGCCACTCATCTCGTGGTGATGACGGCGCGGCCCGGCCGGCTGAAGGCCGCCTACGCGGTCGGGTTCGACGCCGACGCCGACCGCAACGTCACCACCAGCGCCGCCTTCACCGAGGCCAAGCGCGAGATCGTGGGCCTGCTGCGCGCCGAATCGATCGAGGCGCAGCGCCAGGAAGGCGTCGGGCGATGACCGCGCGCAACCTCGACCCGGATATCGCGGTGCAGGCCGGCGAGGCGGCCGACGACGCCGGCGCCGGGCGCCGCGCAGCGCGCCGCAGCCGCACCCTCAGCCTGGCGTCCTTCGCGGTCATGCTGCTGGCGTGGACCGCGCTCACCGGCTCGGGCCTGTGGCCGCCGGTCGTCGAATCGATCTTCCTGCCCTCGCCGCTCGCGGTGTGGCAGGCCTTCGTCAAGCTGTGGAACATCGGCTACCAGGGGCGCAGCCTGGCGCACCATATCCTGATCAGCCTGATGCGCTTCGGCATCGCCTTCGTCTTTTGCATCGTGGTCGGTGTGCCGGTGGGACTGATGATGGGCATGAGCGCCAGCGTGCGCGCGCTCTTGGACCCGCCGATCGAGACGACGCGGCCGATCCCCAAGCTGGCGCTGCTGCCGTTGTTCATCATCTGGTTCGGCATCGGCGAGCTGGCGAAGACGATCGTCATCATCACGGCGCTGTTCCCGCTGATGTCGATCAGCGCGATGCAGGCCGTGCGCTCGGTCAGCCTGCGCAAGATCCAGGCGGCGGAATCGCTCGGCGCCTCGCGCTGGACGATCTTCCGCCGCGTGGTGCTGCCGGCCAGCCTGCCCGGCATCTTCACCGGCATCCGCGTCTCGGTCGGTATCGGCGTCACGATGCTGGTGGGCGCCGAGATGGTGGCGACCAGCGACGGCATCGCCTGGATGGCGCTCAGCGCCGCCGACTTCATCCAGACCGACATCGTGCTTGTGGGCGTGCTGATCATGGCGGCAATGGGCTATTCGCTCGACCGTATCTGCCGCGTGATCGAGGCGCGCCTGGTGCATTGGAGCGGCAAGGACTGAGGCGCGGCCGCGCGCTATTTTCCGGTCCGCTTGATCGCCTGGATCGCGGTGTCGAGCGCGCCGAGGAAGCGCGAGCGGTCCTGCGGGGTGAACGGCCGTCCGCCGCCCCGGATCTGCCCGGTATCGCGCAGCGTGGTCATCAGGTTGCGCGTGGCCAGGTCGTTGCCGATCGAATTCTGCGTGAAGGGCCGTCCGTCCGGCGCGATCACCCGCGCGCCCTTCTTGACGCAGCGGCTGGCCAGCGGCACGTCGGCGGCGATCGCGATGTCGCCCGCGCCGATCCGCTCGGCGATCCAGTCGTCGGCGACGTCGAGGCCGCCGGGGACGATCACGCGCTCGATATCGGGCTCGTCCGGCACGCGCACGCCGCCGTTCGACACCACGAACACTTTCAGCCCGTAGCGGCGCGCGACGCGATAGACCTCCTCCTTCACCGGGCAGGCATCGGCGTCGACATAGATTTCCAGCATCCAAGCGCCTCAGCCGTAGAGGTGGCAGGACACGGCCTGCGCAGCGGAAAGCGGCCGCAGCTCGGGCGCCGCGACGCGGCAGCGGTCCATCGCCTTGGGGCAACGGGGGTGGAAATGGCAGCCCGCGGGCGGCGCCAGCGGGGAGGGCAGTTCGCCGGCGATCGGGCGGAAATCGTGCCGCGTGCCGCCTCGCTTGCGCCTGAGCTTCGGCACGCTCTCCAGCAGCGCCTGGGTATAGGGATGCTTGGGCGCGGCGTAGATCGTGGCGGTCGGCCCCAGCTCGACGATGCGGCCGAGGTACATGATCGCGATGCGGTCGCTGACATGGCGCACGACCCCCAGGTCATGGCTGATGAACACGCAGGTCAAGTTCAGCTCGCGGCGCAGCTCGAGGAACAGGTTCAGCACCTGGGCCTGGATCGACACGTCGAGCGAGGCGACCGGCTCGTCGCAGATCAAGAGGTCCGGGCGCATCGCGAGCGCGCGGGCGATGGCGATGCGCTGGCACTGCCCGCCCGAGAACTGGTGCGGATAGCGCTGCGCGAAGCCGGGATCGAGCCCGACGCGGCCCAGCAGGTCGGCGACATAGGCCGCCGCACCGTCGGCGCGCACCAGCCCGTGCGCGATCGGCCCCTCGCCGATCGCCGCGCCCACGCGCTGGCGCGGGTTCAGCGAGGCGAACGGGTCCTGGAACACCGTCTGCACGCGCGTCGTCACCTTGCGCGGCCGCTTGCCGCCCGCCATCACCGGCGCGCCGTCGATCAGCGCCTCGCCCGCGGTCGGCTTCAGGATGCCCGCCGCGATCCGTCCCAGCGTCGACTTGCCGCAACCCGATTCGCCGACCAGGCCCAGCGTCTCGCCCGCGACGATGCCGAGCGACACGCGTTCGACCGCGCGCACGGTGGTCGGCGGCATGCCCGCCCCGATCCGGGCCGCGAGCCGGTCGCCCAGCGACAACTGCCTTGTGAAGCGCATCGAGACGTCGCGCAATTCCAGCAACGGCGCGGTCATGCGGCAACCAGCGGATAGTGGCACCGTGCCGCGCGCCCCGGCGCAAGGGGCTCGAGCGCCGGCATGGCCGCACAGCGCTCGCCGGCGCGGCTGCAGCGCTGGCGGAACGCGCAGCCCGGCCCCAGGCGAAGCAGCGAGGGGATGGCGCCGGGCACCTGGGGCAGCACGCTGCCCGGCGCGATCTCGCCCGGCACGGAATCGAGCAGGCCGCGCGTATAGGGATGCAGCGGCTGGGTCAGCACCTCGTCCGCCGGGCCGCGTTCGACGATGCGCCCGGCGTACATCACGCAGATCTCGTCGGCCAGGCTGGAAACGATGGCCAGGTCGTGCGTGATCCAGATCAGCGCGACGCCGGTTTCCGCCGCCACCGACTGCATCTCGTGCAGGATCTGGCCCTGGATCGATACGTCCAGCGCCGTGGTCGGCTCGTCGGCCACGATCGCCAACGGCTTGTGCAGCAGCGCGATCGCGATCGCGACGCGCTGGCGCATGCCGCCGGAGAACTGGTGCGGATAGGACGCAAGCCGCTCGTCGGGCGAGGCGATGCCGACCCGGCCCAGCGCATCGCGCGCCCGCTGGCGCGCCTCGTCGCGACTGACATCGTGGTGCGCCCGCACCGCCTCGATCATCTGGGTGTCAACCCGCAGCACCGGGTTGAGCGTCATCATCGGGTCCTGGAAGATCATGGCGATCCGCGAGCCCCGGATGGCGCGCCAATCGTGCTCGGGAAAGTTGGCCAGTGCGCGGCCGCGAAACTTGATCGAGCCGCCGACGATCCGGCCCGGCGGATCGACCAGGCCCATGATCGAAAAGCCGGTCACGGTCTTGCCCGATCCGGACTCGCCCACCAGACCCAGGATTTCGGCCCGCTTGACCGAAAAGCTGACGCCATCGACCGCCTTGGCGACACCGGCCTTTGTGAAGAAGTGCGTCTGGAGATTATCGATCGCCAGAATGGGGCCGTGTTCGGTCATTCACCTGTTCCCGCCGCGCCGCGACATCCGGACACTATAACGTCTCTCATCGGACTGCAAAACCAAGCACTTCGGGGCACGATCGAAAGCCGGAGCCGGGCGGCGGGGCCCCTGCTCCGGAGCGCAGATCAGGCTTTACCGGCGTCGTCAATCGGTGCGATATGATACCGAGTTACGCGGCCGTTCAGCCCCGATCATCCCGAAAAAGCGAC
>JADLEG010000062.1 GCA_020846275.1 Alphaproteobacteria bacterium | reverse complement strand
CTAGGGATTGCGCAGCATCGGGCCGGCCTTCTGGCCCAGCGCGCGGAACGTGCCGGCGAAGCCCAGCGCCATGGTCAGGACGACCCCCAAGGCCGCCGTCGCCGCGACCGTGCCGGGCAGGAAATACCACTCCATGCCCATCGTGCGCGTGACCAGCGCCCAGGCCGCCAAGGTTCCGATCGCGGCGGCCACGGCGGCGGCGAGCAGGCCGATCATCGCGTACTCCACCAGGAAGGCCATGCCGACCTCGCGGCGCGTGGCGCCCAACACCTTCAGCACCACCGCGTCGTAGACGCGCCGGCGGTGCCCGGCCGCGACCGCGCCCGCAAGCACCAGCGCCCCGACCGCGATCGTGATGCCGGCGGTCAGCCGGACCGCGATGCCGACCTGCGACACCAGCCGGGCCGCCGCCTCGAGCGCGTCGCGCACGCGCACCGCCGAGACGTTGGGGAAGCGGTCGGTCACCGCCTTGAACAGCGCCTCCTCCTGCGCCGCGTCCACATGCGCGGCGGCGAGATGCGTGTGGGGCGCGGCCTCCAGCACGCCGGGGGCGAAGATCAACACGAAGTTCATCGTCAGGTCGCCCCAGTCGAT
Organism: Alphaproteobacteria bacterium; assembly: GCA_020846275.1. Lineage (GTDB taxonomy): Bacteria > Pseudomonadota > Alphaproteobacteria > JAEULC01 > JAEULC01 > JAEULC01. Next base: position 20,523 of record JADLEG010000062.1, on the reverse strand, counting down.
CGCGCGCAGGTTGGCGATCCTGGCCGTGATCTCGCGCCCCAGCACGTTGACCGTCAGCGTGTCGCCGACGCCCACGCCCATGCCGCGCGCCGCCTCGGCGTCGAAGGAGACCAGCGGCGGGCCGCTGTAGTCGGTGGGCCACCATTCGCCGGCGACCAGGCGCGTCTTCGGCGGCATGGCGGCGGCGTAGGTCAACGCCCGGTCGCCGCGCAGCACCCACGAGACGTCCGGTCGAACGGCGCGCGTGTCGGCGGACTCGCCGTTCACCCGCACGATGCGCGCGCGCACCGTCGGCACGCGCTGCACGTCGCCCGCGCCGGTCGCCGCCACGGTGCGGTCGAAGTCGGCCACCTGGTCGGGCTGGATGTCGATGAAATAGAAGCTGGGCGCCGCGTTGGGCAGGCGCTCGGTGATCTGCCGGCCGATATTGCCTTCCACCAGCGCGACGGCCACCAGCACGCTGAGGCCCATGCCGAGCGAGACCAGCACGCTCGCGGTCGGCGCGGCGGGACGATGCACGTTGGCGAGCGCCAGGCGCAGCACCGGCCGGCGCGGGCGCGGCAGGACCGACGTCAATTTCACCAGCGCCCAGGCGATCAGGCGGAAGCCGGCGAGGCTCAGAAGGGCGCCGGCGACGAACCAGAGCGCCACGCGCCTGTCGACCGACCAGGCGACTGCCAGAGCCGCCAGCGCGCTGGCCGCGATCACGGTCAATGCGATGTAGGGCAGGCGCGGCCAGCGCCCTGCCGGGGCGATCAGGTCGCGGAACAGCGCGGCAGCCGGCACCTCGCGCGCGGCCGCCAGCGGCCAGACCGAGAAGGCCAGCGCCGAGATCAGCCCGAAGGCGCCGGCAAGCAGCAGCGGCGCGGGATAGACGGCGATGCGCGCCGCCACCGGCAGCTTGTCGGCCAGGATCGGCGCGGCCAGCATCGGCACCGCCGCGCCCAGCGCGATGCCGATCAGCGAGCCCAGCGCCGCCAGCGCCAGCACCTGCAGCAGCCCGGCGAGGAATACCAGCCGGCCTGGCGCGCCCAGGCACTTGTAGGTGGCGATGGTCGCGACCTTGCCGTCGAGATGGCTCTTGACCGCGTTGCCCACGCCGACGCCGCCCACCAAAAGCGCGGTCAGCCCGACCAGGGTCAGGAACAGGGTCAGCCGGTCGATGAAGCGCTGCGCGCCGGCATCGGCCTGGGCATGGCTGCGCATGCGCCAGCCCGCTTGCGGAAAGCGCTTCGCGGTTTCCTCGAGGAAAGCGCCGGCATCGCGGCTCGCCGGCAGGGCCAGGCGATAGGCGTAGTAAACCAGGCTGCCGGGCTGCAGCAGCCGCGTGGCGGCCAGCGCCTCGCTGGCGATCATCGCCCGCGGGCCGAAGCGGAACAGGCTGGTGCCCTTGTCGGGCTCGTGCTCGATCGTGGCGCGCAGCTCCAGCTCGATCTCGCCGAGCTGCAGCCGGTCGCCCGGCTTGACCCCCAGCCGCGCCGCGATGTCGGGATCGGCGACGGCACCCCAGCGCCCGTCACGGAGCGCCAGTGCGTCGGCGAGCCGCATCCCGCCGCTCAAGCCCACCGCGCCATAGAGCGGATAGGCGCCGTCCACCGCCTTCAGCTCGACGATATTCCGGCGCTCGCCGGCACGCGCCATGGCGCGCAGCTCGGTTTCCTCGGACAGCCGGCCCGCGCGCGCGATCCAGCCGCGCTCGGCTTCATCGGCCGGGCGATGGGTCAGGCGCAGTTCGACGTCGCCGCCCAAGAGCAGCCGCGCGTCGGCCTGGAGCCCGGCGTCGATCGCGCGGCCGAGCGAGCCGACGCCGGCGATCACCGCGACGCCGATCGCCAGGCACGCCAGGAAGACGCGGAAGCCGCGCACGCCGCCGCGCAATTCGCGCCGCGCCATGCGCGCGGCCTGCGCGAAGATGGAAAGCGCCATGCCGTCAGCCCACCGCGCGCCGCGGCGATGCGGCGACGATCGTATCCTCGGCGATGCGCCCGTCGTGGATGCGCACGATGCGCCCACAGCGCTCGGCCAGCTCGGGATCGTGCGTGATCAGCAGCAGCGAGGTGCCGTGGCGCTGGCGCAGGTCGAACAGCAGGTCGATGATCTGGTGCCCGGTCGCCTGGTCGAGATTGCCTGTGGGCTCGTCCGCCAGCAGCAGCCGGGGATGGACCGCGAAGGCGCGCGCCAGCGCCACGCGCTGCTGCTCGCCGCCCGAAAGCTGGCCCGGATAATGGGTCAGCCGGTGCGAGAGCCCCACCTGCCCCAACGCCTCGCCGGCGCGCGCGAAAGCGTCGGCGCGGCCCGCGAACTCCAGCGGGATCGCGACGTTCTCGAGCGCCGTCATCGTGGGTACCAGGTGGAAGGACTGGAACACGATCCCCACATGATCGCGACGGAAGCGCGCGAGCGCATCCTCGTCGAGCGTCAGCAGGTCGTGGCCGGCGACGCGGATGCGTCCGGCGCTGGGCCGCTCGAGCCCGGCCGTGACCATCATGAGCGTGGACTTGCCCGAACCCGAGGGACCGACGATGCCCACCGTCTCGCCCGCCCGCACCCGGAACGAAATGCCGCGCAGGATGTTGACCGCGCCGGCCGCGCTCGCCAGTGTAAGATGCACGTCGTCCAGAAGGACGATCGGATCAGAGGTGACGCCGGTGTCGTCGGAAGCTTCGTTCATCAGGATCGCCCGCCCCTTCGCGCTGCGGCGAGCGCTCGCCCCTGCGGCCGCCCGTTGGTCGAAGACCCTTGTGCGATATGGGTTTCTGCTCGCGCTTGTCAATGCCGTGGCACTACCGATGGCCGCGGCCGAGACACGCATCCTGGCGCTGGGCGACAGCCTGACCGCCGGCTACGGCCTGCCCGCCGGCCAGGGCTTCACCTTCCAGCTCGAGCAGGCGCTGAAGGCCAAGGGCCTCGACGTGCGCGTGCTGAATGCCGGCGTGTCGGGCGACACCACCGCCGGCGGCCTGGCGCGGCTGGACTGGGCGCTCGGCGACAAGCCGGACGCCGCCATCGTGGCGCTGGGCGCCAACGACATGCTGCGCGGCCTCGACCCCACCCGGGCCGAGCAGAACCTGGATGCCATTCTGGGCAAATTGAAGGCGCGCGGCGTGAAGGTGCTGCTGGCGGGCATGCGCGCGGCGCCCAACCTGGGGCGCGACTATGCCGGCCGGTTCGACGCGATCTATCCCGAGCTGTCCCGGAAGTACGGCGTCGAGCTGTACCCGTTCTTCCTCGACGGCGTGGCCGGGATCGCGGCCTTGAACCAGCCCGACGGGATGCACCCCACCGCCGAGGGAATCGGCGCGATGGTCCAGCGCATCCTGCCCTATGTCGAGCGCCTGGTCGGCCAGGCGCGCCAGGCGGGATAGCCGGGGCAACGCAATCATGCACGACATCCGCTATGCCCACGTGGCCGATTCCGACTGGCGGGCCGGGATCGCGCATTGCCTCAACGCCATGGGGCCGCTTGGGCCCGAGCATCGCCTGGGCTTCATCTACGTCGCCGACCGCTTCGCCGGCGAACTCGACGACATCGCGACGGTGCTGAAGGAAGTGACCGGCGTGCGCGACTGGGTCGGCACGGCCGGCATCGGCGTGCTGGCGACCGGCCACGAGTACTACGACGAGCCGGCGCTGGCGATGATGGTCGCGGCCTGCGATCCCGACGAATACCGCCTGCTGCCGCGGCTCGAGCACGACACGCGCCCGATCAAGCAGGCGCACCAGCGCTGGATGGAGCATCGCCATCCCACCGTGGCGCTGGTCCATGCCGATCCGCGCGCCACGGCCCTGCCCGCGCTGGTTTCGGCGCTGGCCGAGGACCTGGGCTTCGTGGTGGGCGGATTGACCGCCTCGCGCAGCGGATTCCCGCAGCTCGCCGGCAAGGTCACGGAAGGCGGGCTGTCGGGCGTGATGTTCGCCGGCGACGTCGCGGTCGCGACCGGCCTGACCCAGGGCTGCTCGCCGATCGGGCCGATCCGGCGCATCACCGAATGCGCCGACAACGTGATCGAGACGATCGACGGCCGTCCCGCGCTCGACGTGTTCAAGGAGGATATCGGCGAACTGCTGGCGCGCGACCTGCGCCGCGTCGCGGGCTACATTCACGCAGCGCTTCCCGTGCCCGGCTCGGACACCGGCGACTACATGGTGCGCAACCTGACCGGCATCGATCCCAAGCGCGGGCTGGTGGCGATCGGCGCGACGGTCGCCGTCGGCGACCCGATCCTGTTCGTGCGCCGCGACCAGTCCGCCGCCGAGCAGGACCTCGACCGCATGCTGAAGCAGATCAAGCAGCGCGCGAAAGCCACGCCCAAGGGCGGCATCTACGTCTCCTGCGTCGCGCGCGGGCCCAACCTGTTCGGCAAGGATTCGCAGGAGCTGAAGCGCATCCGCGACGCTGTCGGCGACTTCCCGCTGGTGGGATTCTTCGCCAACGGCGAGATTTCCCACAACAGGCTTTACGGCTATACCGGGGTGCTGACGCTGTTCGTCTAGGCCCGCCTTTCCCTCGGGCGTCGGCATATTCCTTCCGTCCGCTTCGGAGTTTCCATGCAGTATCGCAGCCTCGGCCGCAGCGGCATCACCGTCAGTTCCGTGTGCCTGGGCACCATGACCTTCGGCGAGCAGACCGGCGAGCAGGAATCGCACCGCGTGATGGACGTGGCGCGCGCGGGCGGCGTCACCTTCTTCGACGTGGCCGAGGTCTACCCCGTGCCGCAGCGCGCCGAGACCTATGGCGACAGCGAGCGCCATGTCGGGCGCTGGTTGAAGGCGCGCGGCGGGCGCGACAAGCTGGTGCTGGCGACCAAGGTGGTGGGCCGCAGCAGCGGGCGCCTGCCCTATGTCCGCGGCGGCGCCACGCGGCTGGACCGCCGCCACATCACCGAGGCGGTCGAGGGCAGCCTGAAGCGCCTGCAGACCGACTATATCGACCTCTACCAGACGCATTTCCCCGAGCGGCAGACCAATACCTTCGAGAAGCTGGGCTACAGGCACGCGCCCAAGGACGACCCGATCCCGCTGGAGGAGACGCTTGAGGTGCTGGCGGACCTCAGGAAGTCCGGCAAGATCCGCGCCTTCGGTGCGTCGAACGAGACGCCCTGGGGGTTGATGACGCTGCTGCGTAGGGCGGAAGAGAACCCGGCGCTGCCGCGCTGCGCCGCGGTGCAGAACCCCTACAACCTGATGAGCCGCGGCTACGACGTCGGCATGGCCGAGGCGTCGATCCGCGAGGATTGCCCGCTGATGGCCTATTCGCCGCTGTGCTTCGGCCTTCTGACCGGCAAGTACCTGGAGGCGGACGGCGGCCCGGCCGAGGCGCGGCTCAACGCCTATCCGAAGAACCCGCCCTGGCTGCGCTACCGCTGGCCGCGCGCCCAGGCCGGCAGCCGGGCCTATGTCGAGCTTGCGCGCAAGCACGGACTTTCGCCCACGGGCATGGCGCTGGCCTACACGATGACCCGGCCGTTCGTGGCGTCGACCATCGTCGGCGCGCGGACGTCCGAGCAGTTGCAGGAGAACCTGGCGCTGGCCGATTCGATCCGGCTGAGCCCGGAGGTGCTGGAGGGGATCGAGGCGATCCACGCCGAGAATCCCAACCCGGTGTTGCGATAGGCAGCCGAGCGGGATAGGAACGCGGCGATGATCCGGCTGTTCGTCGGCCTTGCCCTGCCGCAGGAGGTCCGGCAGCGCCTGTCGTTCCTCACCGGCGGCGTGCCCGGCGCGCGCTGGGACCCGCCCGAGAACTACCACATCACGCTGCGCTTCATCGGCGAGGTCGAGATGGGCCAGGCCGAGGACATCGACGCCGAGCTGCAGCGCATCCAGGTGCCGGGCTTCGCGGTGACGCTCGCCTCGGTCGACCATTTCGGTCCCGCCGACAAGGCGCGGGTACTCTACGCGGGGGTCGAGCGCAGCGAGCTGCTGCTGCGCCTGCAGGCCAAGGTCGAGAACGCCGTCCAGCGCGCGGGCCTGCCGCCGGAGCAGCGCAAGTTCACCCCGCACGTCACGCTGGCGCGGCTGAAGGACGCGCCGGCCCAGCGCATCCTCGCCTTCCGCGAGTCGCACAGCCTGTTCCGCGCCGGCCCGGTCCCCATGGGCGAATTCGCGCTCTACTCCAGCCACCCCGGCAAGGGCCACTCGGTCTACCGCGAGGAGGCGACCTACCCACTCGGCGGGGGGTGAGAACGGCGCCGGCCGACGCGGGCGTCTGCCGCTGTGTTGCAGCGCGGTAGTGGGTGCCTCGGTCAAGGCACCTCCGGGGGAACCCGGATGCCGCCGCGGGCGTTAGCGGGCAGTCGTTTCATCGGGAGACCCGCGATGCTCAGCACGATCCTGCTTGTCGTTCTCGTCCTGCTGCTTCTTGGCGCCATTCCGGCCTGGCCCTACAGCCGGGGATGGGGCTACGGACCCAGCGGCGCCCTGGGAACGGTGCTGGTGGTGGTGCTGGTGCTGGCGCTGCTCGGCCGCGTCTGACATCGCGCATCCCGTCTCCGCCGGCGGGGCCTTGGCGCCATGCGCCGCATCAGGCGATCCCTTGCCAGCAGCAGGTCGAACGCCGCGAATCCTTCGCGACGAGCTGGCGCGCGCGCAGCGCGGCCAGGTCATAGCCGCGGTCGCGCGCGGATCGGGCGGTTCGACCGATGGGGTAGCCGTGCGTGCCGGCCAAATCGAGATGGAAGCGATGTGCCAGCCCGGCGCGCTGCGCCAGGTGACGAAACACGCCCTCGGCCGTCGGCGAGCGGCAGATGTTGCCGGTGCAGACAAAGAAGATGCGGGTGGGCGTTTCCGTTGTCTGGGCAGCTCTTGAAGATCCGGGCGCTTGCTTCAGACTGCCCGCTCATCCTTCGACAAGCTCATCCTTCGACAAGCTCAGGATGAGGACGTCGGGTTGGGATGAGGATGTCGGGTTGCGATGAGGATGTCGGGTTGGGCATCTCATGCTATCCCCGGACCTCATCCTGAGCTTGTCGAAGGATGAGCCTGTCGAAGCGCAAGACTTTCCCCAGCACGGAACGGCATGTCGAGTGGCACCTGAATCGCCCTCCATCGTGATCCTCACCGGCGCCGGCATCTCGAAGGAATCCGGGCTGGACACGTTCCGCGACAAGGACGGCATCTGGTCGCGCGTCAGGCTGGAGGACGTGGCGACGCCCGCGGGGTTTGCCGCCGATCCTCGCCGCGTCCACGGTTTCTACAACGCGCGCCGGCGCGGACTGCTGGACGACGCCGTCCGGCCCAACGCCGCGCATCGCGCCCTGGCCGAGCTGGAGCAAGGCCGCCCCGATGACGTGCTGCTGGTGACGCAGAACATCGACAACCTGCATGAGCGCGCCGGCCAGCGCAACATCATCCACATGCACGGCGAGTTGCTGAAGGCGCGCTGCGCGGCGTGCGGCGCGGTCGGCGAATGCCCCGACGACCTGTCGGTCGAGCTGGCCTGCGCGGCCTGCGGCGGCGTGGGTGGAATGCGGCCCCATGTCGTGTGGTTCGGCGAGATGCCGCTGGAGATGGACCGAATCTACGCCGCGCTGGCGGCGTGCCGGCTGTTCCTGTCGATCGGGACGTCGGGCAACGTCTATCCCGCCGCCGGCTTCGTCGCCGAGGCGCGCAAGGTCGCGCGCGCCCACACGGTCGAATTGAACCTGGAGCCGTCGGAGGGCGCCTCGCTGTTCCACGAGGCGATCTACGGCCCCGCCTCGTCGGTCGTGCCCGGCTATGTCGCGAAGCTCCTCGATCGCGACTGACGCGGGCTTGCGCGCGGCGATGGCGGAAGCCAGCGCCTGCGTGCATTGCGCGCGGCACCTGCCGCTCGGGCCCCGGCCGGTGTTCCGCCTGTCCGCAACCGCGCGCCTGCTGATCGTGGGCCAGGCGCCCGGCACCAAGGTGCATGCGAGCGGCATCCCCTGGGACGACCGCTCGGGTGACCGGCTGCGGCAGTGGATGGAGATCGGGCGCGCGGGTTTCTACGACACGGCGCGCATCGCGATCCTGCCGATGGGCCTGTGCTATCCGGGCCGGCTGCCGCGGGGCGGCGACGCCCCGCCGCGACCGGAATGCGCGCCGCTCTGGCACGACCGCCTGCTCGCGCTGATGCCGGAAATCGAACTGACCCTGCTGGTCGGCAGCTACGCGCAGGCCCGCTACATCGGCGGCAAGGCGACCATGACCGAAACCGTGCGCGATTTCAGGAAACACCTCCCGCGCTTCCTTCCCCTGCCCCATCCGAGCTGGCGCACGGGACACTGGGAGAAGACGAACCCGTGGTTCGGCGAAGACGTGCTGCCGGCGCTGCGGGCGGCGGTGAAGCGGCTCATTGGCTAACGATTGTGGAGTGCACCCCTGGAATTACTGTCCCTGGAATTACAGGTCGGCCGTCGAGGTCCGCTTCTTCCACTTGGCGACCGTCTTCTGATTGATCCCGTAGCGCTTGGCCAGCGCTCTCAGGCTCTCTTGACTACGCTGTATCGCTCGACGGACCGCCTCTGTCGTTGCGGCGCTGCCATGAAGAACCTGGCCCATGTCCCGTCCTTGTCGATGACACCCGGATCTGTGCCATCATACCGCGGGACCGAACACCTAGCTGCCCTGGGCGGCGCGCGCGGCGCGACGCGCCGGCTTGCGCGGCGGCCGCGGGCCGGGTTTCGCCCCCCGGCCGGGGGCCTTGGCGTCGGCATTGGCTGCGCCCAGCGCCGCCAACTCCTGCGCCAGCGTCGCCTGGGCCAGTTCCTCCATCCGGCGGAAGCGGTCGATCAGCGTCCCGCCGAACCGCGTCAACCGCGCGCCGCCGCCGTGCTCGCCGCCCTGGGCCGTCTCGACGACGCCCTGCGGGAAGGCCTGGTTCAGGCTGTCGACCAGAAGCCAGGCGCGGCGATAGGACATGCCCATGGCGCGGCCGGCGGCCGAGATCGACCCGGTCGCGCGGATCTGCTCCAGCAGCTCGATCTTGCCGCGGCCGAGGCCGAAGCGGTGGGGGAATTCCAGGCGCAGAACCAAGCGGACCATTTTCTCAGCTTACGGCATTGCCGGCCATCTGCGTAAGCTGGTTCACAGTCCGGCCGGTCCGGCCGCGCTAGGGTTCCTCATGCCGACCGCCAGGAGGATCCCATGAAACTCGCCGTATCTGCTCTCTCGCCTTCTGCGTCGCCGTCGGCCTTGCCGGATCGGGCGAAGCCGCCTCGACCGGCGTCTACGCCAACGCCAATCGCGTCATGCTGAACCCGCAGCCGCTGCCGCCGGGCAGCAAGGTGATGCTGAACCCCCAGCCGCTGCCGCCCGGCGGCCGGGTGATGCTGAACCCGCAGCCTCTGCCGCCGCGTACGCGCTAGCCTCGGTCGTCGCGCCGGCACCGCCGCGCTGGGAAAACGGCGCGGCGGAGGCTACCGGGCGGCGTCCGGCTCCCCTGCGGTAGCAATCCATCGCCGCTTGCCTATATCATCGGCTGTGGCACGACGCGTGGAGCCTCCGCCATGGCCTTGATGATGGCCGTCTTGGCCCTTCTGCTGCTGGGATTCCCGGCCCAGGCCCAGACGCCGCCCAAGGTGGCGCCGCCGCAATACGTGCAGCCGTCGCCGGCGCCGCCGGTCGCGGGAACGGGTGTCCGGCCCGATGTTCCGAGCGCCGGCACCTATACGCCGGGCAGCGTCGCGCGCGCGCTTGGCCAGCAGACCTACCAGGACAGCAGCGGCGACGTGGTGACCACCCATCCGAACCTTCTGGGCGGCCAGACCTTCACCGACCTCAACGGCAACACCGTGATCTCGCGGCCGACGATCCAGGGCGGCGAGGTGCTGCGCGATTCGCAGGGCCGCATCATGACCTCGCGTCCGAACCTTACCGGCGGCTACACCTTCACCGGCGCGGACGGCAAGATCACGATCTGCCGCCCGACGATCAACGGACAGTATTACTGCCAGGACCAGGCCGATGCGCCGGGTCTGGTCAATCCGCGCGCGATCCGGGACAAGCTGGCCAAGCCGGCGAATTGAGCGGGGTCAGCGCGCGCTGGCGATCAGCGCATGCAGCGCCGCCTGTAGCGACTGGCCCCCGTCCTGCGCCACCGCCAGCAGCCACAAGCCGACGATGGCCGTCGACAGGCCGATGGCGGTGCAGCCCAGCGCGAAGGTGACGCTGAGGGCGAACAGCTTGATGAACGATCCGACCATGGTTCCCTCGCTCCCGCCCCGCTTGGCGTGGGCTGGAGCGAAGCCTAGGCGCGCGGTCGCGCCGTCGCAGTGAGGCAGTTCACCAAGATCCCGATGGCATGAAAGCGTCGGCCGGCAGGCGCAAGGCCGGTCAGGGCGTGGCCGGGCCGACCTTGGGCGACAGCGCCAGCAGGAGGGCCGGATCGTCGCCGAGCGCAATGCCCACGCCCCACAGGCCGACAACCGCCAGCGCCACGCTGACCGCGGCGCAGGCCAGGCCGAAAGCAATATCCTGGGCGAAGAACCGGATGAATGAACCCAGCACGGCAATACCCTCCTCCGCCGATCGCGGGAAGCGTCGAGCGGACGGCAGCCTAGGGGTGCCGCGCGGGCCGGTATGTGATGCAGGTCACAGTGCGGAAATGTGGCGGACCGGCGGCACGCTGCCGCAATCCACCCCGGCGCCGCGCCTGGTCTTGGCCCGGGCATCGCGCCACAGCCAGGTGACCTCGGCGCCGTAGAGGAAGACCTGGGCCGAATAGTAGACCCAGATCAGCAGCACCCCCATCGTGCCGACCGCGCCATAGCTGCTGACCAGGTCGGTGGTGGCGAGGTAGGCCCCGATGCAGGCCTTGCCCAGGACGAACAGGATGGCGGTGATCGCCGCCCCCACCCAGACGTCGAGCCAGTCGATCGGCCGGTCGGGCAGCGTCTTGAAGATCGCCGCGAACATCCCGGTCAGGCCCACCAGCGAAAGGGCGATCTGGGCCAGCCAGACGAAATCGGCGAGCAGCGCCACGTGCCGTGCGGCGGCGTTGGCGAAGGCGACGATCGCCGCATTGGCCATCAGCGACACCGCCAGCAGGAAGCCGGCGCCGACCACAAGCATGAAACCCAGCAGGCGCACGCGCAGATACGCCATCAGGTATTCCAGATAGCGCCACCGGCCGCTGGGCGTCCGCGGCGGCGCCGGCGGGGCGACCGTCTCGGTCCGCCAGATCTGATTGAGCGCCACTTGAAGCTGGACGAACACGGCCGAGGCGCCGAGCAGGAAGACCACCGGCGCGGCCAGGCTGGCGAACCGGCCGGCGCCGGATTCATGCGCGCTGGCGATCCAAGCCTGCAGCGAGGCGGCGCCCGCCGGACCGACGATCTCGCGTATCTGTCCATAGATGGCGCCGTGCGCCGCTTCCTGGCCGAACAACGCGCTGGCGATGGCCAGGATCGTCGCGATCACCGGGCTCAGCGAGAAAACCGTGTAGAACGCGATGGCGGCGCCCAGCGTGGGCGCATCGTCGGCGTACCACTTTCTCGCCGCGCCCGCGAACAGGCGCAGCACGCTCCGTAGCAGGGCCGTCGGCCACACTCAGTTCAGGGGCGGCTGGCGGGCCGGCGCATCGGGATGGCGCGCCAGCGCGGGCGCCGATGGCCAGGCAATAACCTCGCCCTGTTCGCTGACCGCGACATCGACGACCTGGCCGCCGCACAGCGCCTCGCCGATCCAGGCGCCCTCCATGTCCCGCGCCAGGCGCTGCACCCGGGAACAGCCGCTGCGCCGGATGGCGCGGATCGCCTCCGCGCGCGTCGGCGCCTTGTCCGCCGCGTCCGCGCTCGCCCGCGGCGGCTCGACCCCCTGGGCGCTGGCGCTGCCGATCATCAGGCATCCGGCAAGCAAGGCGAGCCGCAACATGGCGCGAAGTCTCCGATATTCCCCTGCGCCAACGCCCGATGGCGCGGTTCGGTTCCGGCCTGTGCCACCCGCGTTTACGCAAGCCCGCCAACCGGACTATGGTGTCGCGCAAGGGTTCGTTCCGGGGGTAGTGGGGCGAATGCAGAAACGGGATGCCGGCCGTGCGCCGCGGCAGCATTCGTCGCGGCATGCGACCCTTCGGTTGCTGCAATGGATGCTGGCTGGCTGCGTGGTTCTTCCCATCGCGCTGTTCGCGGGCGTCGCCTACACCGCCTGGCAGGACGCGCGGCGCCACACCGACGACGACATCGCCCGGGCGCTCGACGTCATCCGCGAGCACACGCTCAAGGTCTTCCGCACGGCGGAACTGCTGATCCTCGGCGTCACCGCGCTGACCGAGAACATGGCCGACGCCGAGATCGCGGCCGACGCGGCGCGGCTTCACGCCCACATGCGCCGGATGGCGGCATCGCTGGGCGAGGACGAATCGGTGTGGATCACCAGCCGCGAAGGCCGCATCCTGGCGACCGACGCGCTCTATCCGGCGCCCGAGATCGACGCCCGCGACCGCGACTACTTCCGTGCCCATGTGGCGCGCGACGCCGGCACCCATATCGGCGCCGTGCTGGTGCCGAAGCTGCCGGACCGCCCGCCGTTCTTCACCGTCTCGCGGCGCCGTCCGCCCGAGCAGAGCTTCAACGGGACGATCCATGTCGGCATCCCGCCCGGCCAGATCGCGCGCTTCTTCGGGGATCTCGCCGAGCTTGGCGATTATTTCGCGCTGATCCGCGAGGACGGCAGCTTCCTGGCGCGGTTTCCGCCGCCCAAGGACCAGGCCCAGCGCGCCACCGCGCCGGGGCCGCCCGAGGTTCTCGCGCACAATCCCGAACGCGGATTCTATACGGCCGCATCCTCGCTCGACCGGCGCGAGCGGCGGGTGGGCTATCGCAAGCTCGCGACCTATCCGGTCTATGTGCTGGCAGGGGTCGAAACCGCGGCAGTGCGGGCGAAGTGGATGGAAACGCTGCGCCAGCAATTGCTGTTCGGCCTGCCGGCGACGGCGCTTCTGGTCGCCTCGCTGGTCTTCGCGCTCAACCGGACGCGGCGGCTCTGCGACGAGGAGGAGAAGCGCGCGGCGGCCGAGGAGGTGCTGCGCCGGCAGCAGGGGCTCGAGGCGCTGGGCCAGATGACCGGCGGCGTGGCGCATGATTTCAACAACCTCTTGATGGTGATCCTGAGCGCGGTCGGCCAGCTGCGCCGCTCGATCGCCGGCGAGAAGGAGCGCCGCTGGCTCGATGCGATCGACAGCGCGGGGCGCACCGGCGAGCGGCTGACGCGCCAGCTCCTGTCCTTCGCGCGGCGCCAGACCCTGGCGCCCCAGGCGGTCGACATCGCCGCGCGGCTCGACGGGCTGGCCGAGATGCTGCAGCGCTCGCTGCGCGGCGATATCCAGCTCGCCATCCGCGCGCAGGGGCGGCCCTGCGTCGCCATGATCGACTTCGGCGAGTTCGAGATCGCGCTGCTGAACCTGGCCGTCAACGCGCGCGACGCCATGCCCGAGGGCGGCCGGCTCGAGGTCGGCGTGTCGCGGCGGCGGCTGGACGGCCAGCCGGACGGGCTGCGCGGCGAGTTCGTGCTGGTCGCGGTGCGCGACACCGGCGCCGGCATGCCGCCGAACGTCCAGCAGCAGGCCTTCACGCCGTTCTTCACCACCAAGGGCACGGGCAAGGGCACCGGGCTGGGGCTGAGCCAGGTCTACGGCTTCGCGCGCCAGTCGGGCGGCACGGCCACGATCGAAAGCCAGCCCGGCCAGGGCACCGTGGTCACGCTCTTCCTGCCCTGCGGGACGCTTGTGCCGCCGGCCGCAGCCGCTTCCGCGCAGAACGAGGCGCCGATCGGCGCGGGCCGGCGGGCACTGGTGGTCGAGGACAATCCCGGCGTCGCCGACGCCACGCGCAATCATCTGGAGCAGCTCGGCTTCGTGGTCGCGGTCGCCGACCGTGCCGCGGCGGCGCTGCGGCTGGTCGAAGCCGATCCGCCCGACCTGGTGCTCTCCGACATCGTCATGCCGGGGGGCAACGGTCTCGACCTGGCGCGGGAAATCCGCCGGCGCTGGCCCCGGATTCCCGTCGTGCTGGCGACCGGGTTCAGCGAGAGCGCCGAGCAGGCGGGACGCGACGGCTTCACGATCCTGCGCAAGCCCTACGACATCGAACGCCTGCGCGGCGCGCTATTGGCGGTGCTGCCGGCGCTTGCGACGACCGACTAGCGGGGCGCAACCTGGCGGAGGCCACGGATCGGCGCTGTGAGCGGCGCCACAGCCGCCGGCGATGAGTGAGGTGGTTCACAGGCCGCCCGCACCGGCCGCGCCGCGCTGGCGCGGCAGCCTTGTCGGCCAGGCTGTTGCGGGGAACTCACCTTGCCTGAACCGGCAACAAGGCCGATCTTGGCGTCCCCGGCAGGACTTGAACCTGCGACCTACGGTTTAGGAAACCGCCGCTCTATCCAGCTGAGCTACGGGGACGTGCCGGTGGCTATATAGCATCCGTTCCCCTGCGCCGCACGTCCCCCGCCGTTCTTCGCGGTCAGCCGGCGACGCCATAGCGGCGCTCCAGCCACAGGGTCGCGCGCGCGATCGGGAAGCAGTAGAGGAAGAACCACACCAGCAGGTAGAGATACATCGGGATCAGCAGGTCCGGGCGGCTCTCCGCGTTCAGCGCCGCGCGGGTCAGGTTCATCGCCTCCTGCACGCCGACGATCGACACCAGCGGCGTCGCCATGGTCAGAATCGCGTAGACGTTCATCCACGGCGGCAGCATGCGCTTGAGGCATTGCGGCAGGATCACCAGCCCCATGGTCTGCAGCCGCGTCAGGCCCAGGGCCTTGGCGCCGTCCCACTGGCCGGTCGGGATCGACTGGATGGCGCCGCGCACCACCTCGGCCACGTTGGCCATCACCGGCAGGGCAAGGCCGACCACCGCCTTGATCCAGGCGGGCAGCGGGATCACCACCCCGCCCAGGCGGATCTCGAAGGGCATCAGCAGGATGCAGTAGAACAGCAGCACCAGCCACGGCGCGTTGCGGAAGAACTGGGTCACGAGCCACGACCCGCCGCGCACCGGGGCCAGCAGCGACACCTGCATCAGGCCCAGCACCGCGCCGCTGGCCGTGCCGATCGCCATCGCCAGCACGCTGATCCACAGGTTCAGCACGAAGCCGCTCGCCATCACCGGCGTCCATTTCCACAAGGTGGCGACGATGCCCGCCTCGCCCGGCGCGGCCAGCGCCTCTCCCATCAGCAGCAATGGCGCGCTGGCCAATGCGAGGATCGTGGCGGTGCGGCAGTCGCCCCACCGTGCGGCGATCGCTGCCGGCGGGCGCACGGGCAGCAGCACCGGAAACGGCCGCGGGGACGGCGGGCGGCTCATTGCCCGAATCCCGGCAGGCGCATCGCCCGCTCCCAGCGCGACATCGCGTGCACCAGCACGCCGACGATCGCCACGTACGTCACCAGCAGCACGTTCATCATCTCGCGCACGTTGTTCTCGTCCGACCAGATCTGCGCCGCGACATAGAGCAGCTCGGGCACGGCGATGGCGTAGGCGAGCGTCGTGGTCTTCACCAGGTTGACCAGGTTGTTGTTAAGCGCCGGCAGGCAGATGCGGAAGACCAGCGGCAGCAGGATCAGGAAGAAGATCTTCGCCCGCGTCAGCCCCAGCGCCTCGGCCGCCTCGCCCATCGTCCTCGGCACCGCCTCGATGCCCGAGCGGAAGATCTCGACGTTGAAGGCGCCGGCGAAGAAGGACAGCGTGATGACCGCCCAGGCGAAATTGCCGATCGGCGGCCCGCCGTCGATGCGCGGCAGGACGCCGCCCACCGCGAAGTAGAAGAAATAGAGCTGCACCAGCGGCGGCGTGTTGCGGAAGAATTGGATGTACCAGTAGACGGCGCCGCGCAGCCACTTGTTGCGCGCGCCCTGCAGCCACACGCCGGCCAGGCCGATCGCGACGCTGAACAAGATGCACAGCGCCGACAATTCGACGGTCGCGAGCAATCCGCCCAGGAACCGCGCCCGGTCGAACGCATCGTAGCCGATGGTCAGGTTGATGCCGTGCGCGGCCTTCAGCCACTTGAAGAACGCGGCGACGGTGTCCATGGGCGAAGCGGCGCGAAGGCCCTCACCCGGCTCGCTGTCGCTCGCCACCCTCTCCCGGTTCGCGCGTCGCCGGACGGCGCCGCGCTGGGAGAGGGTCTGCGGATCGGCCCCTCTCCCGTCGGGAGAGGGTGCCCGAAGCGAAGCGGAGGGCGGGTGAGGGAATCAGGCCTGGCGCCTCAACCCTTGTACTTCTTGTTCATCTCGGCCAGGAACGGGCTCTGCTTGATGCCCCATTTCTTCTCGAGCGCCAGCAGCGTGCCGTTCTTGTGCCACTCCACGCTGACCTTCTTCATGAACTCGCCCCACGGGCCGTTCAGCTCGGGCAGCGGCACGGCGACGGCCCAGGGCTGCTCGTCCTCGGTCACCAGCGGCATCTCGTAGTCCTTCCACTTGGCGTCGCCGGCGGCGAGCGTCGATTCGATGAAGGTGTTGTCGTAGACGAAGCCGACGCAGTTGCCGGCGCCCAGCGCCGTCAGCGCCTCGGGGATGCCGGCGAAGGCCTGCAGGTCGGGGCCGTAGAGCTCCTGCACCCGCTTGTTGTAGTAGGCGCCCTGGATGGCGCAGACCTTCTTGCCCTTCAGGTCGGCCCATTTCTTCAAGCCTGCCTTTTTGGGCGCCAGCACGTTGGTGCCGCCGGCGTAGTAGTTCGGCTCGATCATCCCGATCACCTCGCGGCGCTTCGGGTTGTCGCCCATCGTGGCGATGATCAGGTCGATCTTGCCCTGCTGCAGGAATTCCTGGCGGTTCGACGCGACCACCGGCACCAGCTCGATGCCGACGCCCAGGCGCTTGGCCACGTCCTCGGCCATGTCGATCTCCATCCCCTTCAGCGCGCCCGACGGGTCGAGGAAGCCCCAGGGCTTGTAGTCGTTCTTGACGCCGACGATCAGCTTGCCGCGCTGCTTGATCTTCTCCAGCGTGTTCTGCTGCGCCTCGGCCGGCGCGCCGATGGCGAACGCCGCCAGCACGGCCAGCGCCGCGCCTAGGAATAGCCTGCGATTCATCGACCCTCTCCCACATGATCCCTCGACGCCGCGCGGGCGTCCGGGCGATATACTAGGCTGCCGCCCGGCCGCGCGCCATGCGCCGGCGGTATCAGGCCGGCGGCATCCGCTTGTCCCGGCGCGACCGGAGGGAGCTTGCGCGTGCTGCTGCGTCTCGTCGTCCTCTTGGCCCTGCTGGCGATGTCCGCGCCGGTTCTGGCGCAGCCCGCGGGCGACGATCCGCGCCTGGCGCTGGTGGTGGGCGTGTCCGGCTACCGGCATCTCGATCCGCTGCCCAACCCGGCCAACGACGCGCGCGCCATGGCCCGCGCCTTGTCGCTGGCGGGGTTCGACCTCGTGGGCGGCGGGCCCAGCATCGACCCCGACCGCGGCGCGCTGGAACGCGCGATCCGGAGCTTCGCCGAGCGCGTCGACCGCCGCACGATCGGCCTGTTCTATTTCGCCGGCCACGGCATCCAGGTCCGCGAGCGCAACTACCTGGCGCCGGCCGACGCCGAGCTCAGCACCGCCGCCGATGCCGACCGCGCGCTGGTGGCGGCAAGCCAACTCTTCCGCCAGCTCCAGCAGACCGGCGGCGGGCGGGTCAACATCGTGATCCTCGACGCCTGTCGCAACAACCCGCTGCCGCCGGGGGCGGGCGTCGACCAGCGCGGCCTCGGCACGATGGACGCGCCCACGGCGACCCTGATCAGCTACGCTACCCAGCCCGGCAACGTCGCGATGGACGGCGACGCCGGCAACAGCCCCTACACCCAGGCCCTGGTCGAGGCGATGCTGAAGCCCGACCTCACCGTGCTGGAGTTGTTCAACGAGGCGGGCTTGAGCGTGCAGAAGCGCACGTCGGGTCAGCAGATCCCCTGGGTGTCGCTGTCGCCGATGCCGTCCCGCATCTACCTCGCCCGCGCAAGCGGCGGCATCGCCGCGGCGCCGGCGGCGCCCGCGCAATGCTCGACCGCGCCGGCGGACATAAGGCGCCCAGTCGACGCGCTGTTCCGCGCCTGGACCACGCTCGATTTCGATCTCTATGCGGCGCAGTGGCAGGACGATGCGTTCCAGGTCGCCGGCAAGATCCAGCGCGATCGCGCCAAGATCCTCGAGCACCGCCGCGGCCTGTTCGGCCGCCTGCAATCCGTCGCCGTCAAGCGCACCGACCCGGTGATCGAGCGCATCGACGGCAGGCTCGCTTTCGTGCGCAACACCTACACGATGGAATTCCTGCTGAAGAACGGACGCCGCATCGTCGAAACCGATGTGCAGGAATCCTACATGCTGGCCTGCGACGGCAGCGGGCGCTGGCGCATCAAGGAGAATTTCGACTACATCGCGCGGTAGGCGGACCTCATGGTTCGACAGGCTCACCATGAGGATGGTTTTTCTTCTTCCTCATCCTGAGCCTGTCGAAGGATGCTTCTTTCCTACGCCGCCGGCCCCTGGTCCTGGAGAAACGCCTTCGCCCGCGTGCGGTGTTCCGGCGTGATGTGCGCGCCCACCGCCTTGACCGCGCCCAGCAGCACCGCCGCGTCGTCGGTATAGCCCAGGCCCGCGATGAAGTCGGGAATCGTGTCCACCGGCGCCACGAAATAGGCGATGGCGCCCAAGAGCGTCAGCTTGACCCAGTTGGGCGTGGCGGCGTCGGTCGCGCAGTAGAACGCGGCCAGCGCCTCGTCGACGAACGGCACCACCGCCAGCACGCGCCTGACCTTGGCGAAGAACCGCGCGCGCGCCTCGGCGTCGCTGGCGCCCAGGCGCAGGCGGTCGAAGCGGCTGCCGAAGGGCGGGCTGGTGCCGGTCATGGGCCCTAGATAGGCAGCCGAGGTCGATATCGCAAGTCGGCGCG
The DNA here is from genome assembly GCA_020846275.1 of Alphaproteobacteria bacterium. GTDB lineage: Bacteria > Pseudomonadota > Alphaproteobacteria > JAEULC01 > JAEULC01 > JAEULC01. Next base: position 1,694 of record JADLEG010000062.1, on the reverse strand, counting down.
CGATTTGCTAGAAACGCGGCCGGCAAGGGGAGGGGACCATGAACGTCAAGGGCCATGCGGCAATCGTGACGGGCGGCGGGTCGGGGCTGGGCGCGGAGACGGCGCGCCACCTGGCCAAGGCGGGCGCCAAGGTCGCGGTGATCGACCTTCAGGCCGACGCGGCGAAGAAGGTCGCGGCCGAGCTTGGCGGGCTCGGCCTCGGCGCGGATGTCGGCGATGCCGCGTCGCTCGAAGCCGCCTTCGCCGCGGCGAAACAGGCGCACGGGGCCGCGCGCGTCGCGGTGTGCTGCGCCGGCATCGCGCCGGCCGCGCGCATCGTCGGCAAGGAAGGCCCGATGACGCTGGCCGATTTCGAGCGCGTGATCCGCGTCAACCTGATCGGCACGTTCAACACCATGCGCCTGGCCGCGGCCGACATGAACGTCCTGCCGCCGCTCGACGACAACGAGCGCGGCGTGATCGTCATGACCGCCTCGGTCGCCGCCTTCGAGGGCCAGATCGGCCAGGCCGCCTATGCCGCATCGAAGGGCGGCGTGGTCGGCTTGATGCTGCCGGCCGCGCGCGAGTTCGCCCGCCAGGGCATCCGCGTCCTGACCATCGCGCCGGGGCTGATCGGCACGCCGCTCTTGCTCAACATGCCGCAGCCCGTGCAGGACAGCCTGGCCGCCACCGTGCCGTTCCCCCAGCGCTTCGGCCACCCGCACGAATACGCGCGCCTCGCCATGCACATGGTCGAGAACGTGCTGCTCAACGGCGAGGTCGTGCGCCTGGACGGCGCACTCAGGATGCAGGCGAAGTAGGGGAGGGATCGAGGTTCGCCCGAATCCGTTGGAGCGCGGGGCATCTTGGGTCGGCAAGACTGCGGCAGCGCCAAAGGGGCTAGATGTTGAAGCCTGTAGCCTCGTTCCGCCGATGAACAACCAGCTCAAGGCCGCCTGCATTCTCGCCCTCGGCGTCGCGGCCGCGGGTTCGGCATGGCCGGCGATCAAGCACGGGCTCGCCGACGCGACGCCGGTCTGGTACGCGGTCGGGCGCGCGGTCATCAGCACGGGCACGGGCTTCGCGGTGCTGGGCGCGCTCGGGCGGCTCCGACGGCCGACGCGCGCGGACCTGCCGATCGTGCTGTCCGTGGGCGCGCTGCAGCTCTGCCTGTTCTTCACCCTCGTCAACCTGGGCCTGGCGCTGTTGCCGGCCGGTCGGTCGGTGATCCTCGCCTACACGACGACGCTGTTCGTCGTTCCGCTGGCCGGCCCGGTCCTGGGCGAATGGCCGCGCGCGCGCCAGCTTCTCGGCGTGGCGCTGGGCGTCGCCGGCGTGGCGCTGCTCTTGTCGCCTGCCTTCGGCCAGATCGCGGGGGGCGGCATGGGCGCGGGCACGAGCGCCTTCGCGGGCTACGTGTACCTGCTCGGCGCGGCCTTGTGCTGGGCGCTGGCGATCCTGCACAGCCGCCTGCATCGCTGGCACCTGTCGCCGCTGCAGGTCATGCCCTGGCAGATGCTGTTCGCCGCCGTGCTGCTGGTGCCGCTCGCCTTGCTGCTCGAGCCGCAGGGATACATACGGCCGACCACGCGCGCGCTGCTGCCGCTCGCCTATCTGGGCCTGCTCGCCGGGCCGATCATCACCTGGAGCTCGACCAGCGTCGCGCGGCTGATCCCCGCCGTCGCGGTGTCGCTCGGCTATCTGCTGACGCCGGT
>JADLEG010000061.1 GCA_020846275.1 Alphaproteobacteria bacterium | reverse complement strand
GCTCCTGCGCGCGGCGCAGCTTGGCCGCCGCGACCATCTTCATGGCCGAGGTGATCTTGCGCGTCGACTTGACGCTGTTGATCCGGATGCGAAGGGACTTGAGGGTCGCCATCTACGGCCCCAACCGATTCAGTGCGCGCATCAGGCCGCGAAGTTCTTCGCGAACCCGTCCAGGAGGGTCTTCAGCTTCTCCTCGACCGCCGGCGTCAGCTCGCGCTTGTCGCGGATCTCGGCCAGGATGTCCGGGGCCTTCGCCTTGACCTCGGCCATCATCTGCTGCTCGAAGCGCGTGACGTCGTTGACCGCCACCTTGTCGAGATAGCCGCGGACGCCGGCGAAGATCGACACCACCTGCTCCTCGACCGCGTAGGGCTTGAACTGCGGCTGCTTCAGAAGCTCGGTCAGCCGCGCGCCGCGCGCCAGCAGGCGCTGCGTCGACGGGTCGAGGTCGGAGGCGAACTGCGCGAAGGCCGCCATCTCGCGGTACTGCGCCAGCTCCAGCTTGATGCGCCCGGCGACCTGCTTCATCGCCTTGATCTGCGCGGCCGAGCCGACGCGCGACACCGACAGGCCGACGTTGATGGCCGGGCGGATGCCGCGATAGAACAGCTCGGTTTCCAGGAAGATCTGGCCGTCCGTGATCGAGATCACGTTGGTCGGGATGTAGGCCGAGACGTCGCCGGCCTGGGTTTCGATCACCGGCAGCGCGGTCAGCGAGCCGCCGCCATTGGCGTCGTTCATCTTCGCCGCGCGCTCGAGCAGCCGCGAATGCAGGTAGAACACGTCGCCGGGATAGGCCTCGCGGCCCGGCGGGCGGCGCAGCAGCAGCGACATCTGGCGATAGGCCACCGCCTGCTTCGACAAGTCGTCGTACACGATGACGGCGTGCATGCCGTTGTCGCGGAAATACTCGCCCATCGTGCAGCCTGTGTAGGGCGCCAGGAACTGCAGCGGCGCCGGCTCGGACGCGGTGGCGGCGACGACGATGGAGTATTCCATCGCCCCGTTGTCCTCGAGCGTCTTGACGATCTGGGCCACGGTCGAGCGCTTCTGGCCGATCGCGACGTAGATGCAGTAGAGCTTGCGCTTCTCGTCGCCCGAGGCGTTGACGCCCTTCTGGTTGATGAAGGCGTCGATGGCGACGGCGGTCTTGCCGGTCTGCCGGTCGCCGATGATCAGCTCGCGCTGGCCGCGGCCCACCGGCACCAGGCTGTCGATCGCCTTCAGCCCGGTCTGCACCGGCTCGTTGACCGACTTGCGCGGGATGATGCCGGGCGCCTTCACGTCGACGCGCTTCATCTCGGCGCCCTTGATCGGGCCCTTGCCGTCGATCGGATTGCCCAGCCCGTCGACCACGCGGCCGAGCAGGCCCTTGCCGACCGGCACCTCGACGATCGCGCCGGTGCGCTTGACGGTGTCGCCTTCCTTGATCGAGCGGTCGTCGCCGAAGATCACCACGCCGACGTTGTCGTTCTCGAGGTTGAGCGCCATGCCCTTGATGCCGCCCGGGAACTCGACCATCTCGCCGGCCTGGACGCGATCCAGCCCATGCACGCGGGCGACGCCGTCGCCGACCGACAGCACCTGGCCCACCTCGGCGACATCGGCCTCGGAGCCGAAATTCGCGATCTGTTGCTTGAGGATTGCCGAAATCTCGGCGGCGCGGATGTCCATCAGCCAAGCCCTTTCATCGCGAGCTCCAGTTTCTGGAGCTTCGTCTTCAACGAACTATCGACCATGCGGCTGCCCACGCGCACGACCATGCCGCCCAGCAGCGACGGGTCCACGCGCGTTTCGACCGAAACGTTGCCGCCCATGGCCGTGCGCAGCGCCGCCGTGACGGCATCGGCCTGGGCCGGCGACAGCGCCTGGGCCGAAGTGACCTCGGCCGCGATCTCGCCGCGCCGGCGCGCCAGCGTGGCCAGGAACGCCTTGATCGTCGCGGGCAGCGCGAACAGGCGGCGGTTCTGCGCCACCAGCCCGACGAATTTCGCGGTGAGAGCGTCGACGCCGGCCTTTTCCAGGATCGCCTTCATCGCGCGGCCCTGCTCCTGGCGGGAAAGGACCGGGCTGCGGATCAGCCGCGCCAGGTCGGCGCTTTCGTCGAGCATGCGCGAGAGCCGGCGCAGGTCGTCGGCGACCCGATCCAGCAACTTGCCCTCGTCGGCCAGTTCATAGAGAGCGGCGGCGTAGCGTTCGGCCAGTCCCGCCATACCCGTCGTTTCGGCAGCCACGATGGTGCGCCCGTCCTACAGTCTCGAACCCGGCATTTCCCCGGAGAGCGGCGCGGTTGAAACGCGCACCGCAAAACGAACCGGTCCCTGTCGGCAGCCCCCGCCGGCAAGGCGGGCGTTTGCTAGCATGCTTGGGTGTGCGGTGCAAGACGCGCGGAACGCGGCAAAACGCCTGGGGAAATTGCGGAAAAGGAATCCCCCCGGCCTTGCGACCGGGGGTAATCCTTCGAGTGGAAAACCACCTTACCGTGGTTTCCCAACCGACTCCCGCTACCAGTATTGCAGCGCTCTCGGCGGACGTCAATAATGGCTGTGGATAACCGGCCAAGAACAACAAGGACGGGGAGCATGGAAATTCACGAGACATGGCGCCTAGGGCTTGACCTGGGGATTGGATCGTGCGGCTGGGCGATCGTCGAGGAGAGCGGGCCCGCGAGCGGTCGCATCGTGGCGCTCGGCGTACGCACTTTCGACGTTCCCGAAACCGACAAGGAACGCACGCCGACAAACCAGTTGCGTCGACAGCATCGCGGCCTGCGAAAGGTGCTACGCCGACGACGCCAGCGCATGAACCAAATCCGGCGGCTATTCCGCACGCACCTCCTGATCGCCGACGAGCGCAAGCGAGCGCTCAAGATTTCCGGCCTAGATCCCTGGGTATTGCGCGCCGAGGCCCTGGAGAGGCGCCTTTCGGGGCCGGAACTGGCGGTCGCCCTGGGGCACATCGCCAAGCACCGCGGGTTCAAGTCGAACAGCAAGCGCGAACGCGGCGCCAACGCGCCCAAGGACTCCTCGGCTATGCTGAAGGCGATCCAGGCGACACGCGACCGCTTGGCGGGGTTTCGCACGGTCGGCGAGATGTTCGCGCGCGATCCCGAATACGCGAGCCGTAAGCGCAACAGGGATGGCGACTACACGCGGTCGATCCTGCGCAACGACCAGGAGCGAGAGGTCTGTCTGCTGTTCGACCGCCAGCGTGGCATGGGCAACGGCCTGGCATCGGAGGAACTGGAGCGGCAGTTCATCGACGCCGCGTTCTCCCAGCGCCCGCTCGCTGACAGCGAGGACAAGGTAGGCGATTGTCCGTTCGAGCCCGGCGAAAAACGCGCCGCGCGAAGGTCCTATTCGTTCGAGCTTTTCCGCTTTCTTTCGCGACTCGCGGCGCTGCGGGTCAAATCGGGGCGCATCGAACGCCCCTTGACCGCCGAGGAGGTCGCAACGGCCAGCGCGGATTTCGGCGGACAGAAGGGCATGACCTTCAAGCGCCTGCGCAAACTGCTCGGCCTCGCCGAAGACGACCGGTTCGACGGCGTCCCGGCCGAGGAGGAAGGCAAGCGGGACGTCACGGCGCGCGCCGGCGATACCGCGCCGGGCACCTATGCGATGCGCAAGGTGCTGGGCGACGCGTTCCGCACCCTGCTCGCCACGCCGGACAAACTGGACCGCATCGCCTTCGTTCTGTCGTTCCGTGAGGATATCGGCTCGATCCGCACGGGGCTGGAGGAGATCGCGCTCGATCCGTTGATCTTGTCAACCCTCATGGCAGGTATCGAAAATGGCGATCTCTCGGATTTCTCGCGCGCCGGACACCTATCCGCGAAGGCATGCCGCAACATCATCCTGCATCTGAAGCGCGGGCTCGTCTATTCCGAGGCGTGCAAGGGGGCGGGATACGACCACGCAGCGCGGCCCGAAACCGACATCGACAGGATCGCCAACCCAGTCGCGCGCAAGGCACTGACCGAAGGTATCAAGCAAGTTCGCGCCGTTGTGCGTGAATACGGGCTGCCCGGCCGCATACACGTCGAGTTGGCGCGCGACGTGGGCAAGAGCAAGGAGGAGCGCGACGAGATCGCGCACGGCATCGAAAAGCGCAACAAGGAGAAGGACAAGCACCGCGCCGAATTCAAGGAGACCGTCGGGGTCGATCCGGCCGGGCCGGAGGATCTGCTGCGATTCGAGCTTTGGAAGGAACAGAGCGGGCGGTGCCTCTACAGCGACCGGCCGATCCACCCGAACGCGATCGTCGCGACGGACAATTCGGTCCAGGTGGACCACATCCTGCCCTGGAGCCGATCAGGCGACGATTCGTTCGTCAACAAGACGCTGTGCCTTGCCGGCGCGAACCAGGAAAAACGGGGCATGACGCCGTTCGAATGGTTCGGCGCCGACGAAAGGCGCTGGGACGCGTTCGTCATCGGCGTGGAGGGCGCCAAGGGAATGAAGGGGCGCAAGAAGCGGAACTACCTCCTCAAGGACGCCTCGGTCCTGGAGGAGAAGTTCCGACCGCGAAATCTAGGCGATACCCGCTACGCGACCCGGCTGCTGGCCGACGCCCTGAAGCGACACTACCCGGAGGATGGCGCGCGGCGGGTCCTGGCGCGACCCGGCCCCTTGACGGATAGATTGCGCCGCGGCTGGGGACTCCAGAGCCTCAAGAAGGACGCCGACGGCAACCGCGTGGACGACGACCGCCATCATGCGCTCGACGCGCTGATCGTTGCCGCCACGAGCGAAAGCGCGTTGCAGCGGCTGACGTCCGCGTTCCGCGAATCGGAGACGGCCGGTGGCCACCGCGATTTCGCGCGCCTCGACCCGCCCTGGCCCGGTTTCGTCGCGGAGGCCAGGGAGAAGCTGGCGCAGGTCTTCGTCTCGCGCGCCGAGCGCCGCCGCGCGCGCGGCGAAGCGCATGCCGCGACGGTTCGCCAGGTCGTCGAACGCGACGGCGAAACGCTGGTGTACGAACGTCGGGGCATCGATACATTGACCGAGAAGGACCTCGGCCGCGTCAAGGATTCCGAACGCAATGCGAAGCTGATCGCGGCGCTGCGCGAATGGATCGCGGCGGGAAAGCCCAAGGACCGCCGGCCACTGTCGCCCAAGGGCGACCCCATCGCCAAGGTGCGGTTGAAAACCAACAAGAAGCCCGACGTGCTGATCCGCGACGGCGCGGCGGACCGCGGCGAGATGGTGCGCGTGGACGTGTTCCGAAAGAAGAACAAGAAGGGCGCGTGGGAGTTCTATCTGGTGCCGGTCTATCCGCATCAGGTCGCGGACAAAGAGAATTGGCCCCTGCCTCCCAGCCGAGCCGTTGCGGCGTTCAAGGACGAAGCCGAATGGTTCGAGATGATGGACGAATTTGAGTTCGCATTCAGCCTCTATCCATTGTCGTTCGTCGAGATGGAAAAGCCCGATCACACCTTTATCGATGGCTATTTCAGGGGAATGCACCGGGGCACTGGCAACATAAGCGTGTCGCCGCACCAATCGAAGTCTGTGAGCATCGAGGGAATCGGCCCAAGACGCTTGTTGTATCTGAAGAAGTTCACGGTCGACCGCCTCGGGCGGCGTTTCGAAATCCCGAAGGAAACGCGTACATGGCGTGGCGCGGTCTGCACCTGACGCGGCCGTCGCGCCTGTCCTTCGCGGACGGGCAGGTCGTCGTCGCGCAGGACGACGGCGAGGTGCGCCTGGCGCTGGAGGACGTGGCCTGGATCGTGCTGGACACGCCGCAATCCACCCTGTCGGGTTCGCTCTTGTCGGCCTGCATGGCGGCCGGCATCGCACTGATCGCCACCGACGAGAAGCATACGCCGTCGGGCGTCGCGCTGCCGTTCCACCGCCATTTCCGCCAGGGCGAGATCGCGCACCGCCAGGTCGCCATGGGCGCGCCGCTGAAGAAGCGCCTGTGGCAGCGGATCGTGCGCGCGAAGATCGACAACCAGGCGGCCAACCTGGTTGCGCTCCGCGGCGACGGCGGCGGTGCGCTGACGGAAATGGCGCGCCATGTCGGTTCGGGCGATCCCGACAACGTGGAGGCGCGCGCTGCGCGGCACTATTGGGCGCGGCTGTGGCCGGATTTCCGCCGCGACGACGAGGGCGACCGGCGCAACATGCTGCTGAACTACGGCTACGCGGTTGCGCGCGCCGGCGTCGCCCGCTCGCTGGTCGCCGCGGGCCTGTTGCCCGCCTTCGGTGTCAATCACGCCAGCGTCACCAACGCCTTCAACCTTGCCGACGACGTGCTGGAGCCGTTCCGTCCCCTCGTGGACCGTGTGGCGTGGAAGGTCGCCGGCGAGGGCCGGCCGTCGCGCGACGCGCTTTCGGTCGACGATCGCCGCGCCATGGCCGGCGTCCTGCTGGTCGAAGCGAGGATCGGCGCCGACACCGTCACTCTGCTGGTGGCGGCGGAGCGGGCGGCGGAGTCGCTGGTGCGCGCGATCGAGATGTCGCTGCCCGAGGCACTGGAGCTGCCGGCGCCGGCGCCATGAGGGCCGAGGAGACCCGCGTCTTGTGGCTGTTCGTCTTCTTCGACCTGCCGGTCGGGACCAAACCCGAGCGCCGCGCGGCCACGCGATTTCGCAACTTCCTGAAGGACGACGGGTATATGATGCTGCAATGGTCGGTCTACGCGCGGGTGTGCAGGGGCGAGGAAGCGGTGGACAAGCACGTCCAGCGCGTGACCAAGAGCCTGCCCAAGCGCGGCAGCGTGCGGGCGCTGCAGGTGACCGACAAGCAGTACGCGCGCATGCGTCTGCTGCTCGGCGAGGCGTCGAAAAACGAACGAGTCGCGCCGCAGCAGATGGTTTTGCTCTGATTTGCGCTTCGGTAAGAAGGCGTAAATCAGAGCATTTTCAGGGCCATCCGCGAAACCGAGCCTACTCGATGGGAGTCGGTAGGGAAACCACGGCCTCAGCCACGCGGCCTATTTCGGTACCTCGAGCCTACTCGATGGGAGTCGGTAGGGAAACCACGGCCAACGTATGAGGATGGCGACAAGGCCGCGCAGCCTACTCGATGGGAGTCGGTAGGGAAACCACGGCGCAATTCGGCGCGATGGCCAGTCCCGCTCTAGCCTACTCGATGGGAGTCGGTAGGGAAACCACGGCCACCTTGGCAGGAGTGGCTTAGATGGCGCGAGCCTACTCGATGGGAGTCGGTAGGGAAACCACGGCTCAAAATCCAAGGGCGTGGGGCTGAAACGGAGCCTACTCGATGGGAGTCGGTAGGGAAACCACGGCACTTGGCGGACAGCCAGCCGATGCGCAGTCAGCCTACTCGATGGGAGTCGGTAGGGAAACCACGGCCGTTCGGTGCGCAGAAACTCGTCGACCGCGAGCCTACTCGATGGGAGTCGGTAGGGAAACCACGGCAAAGCTGGCAGCGGGTCCGCCTTCGCGGGGAGCCTACTCGATGGGAGTCGGTAGGGAAACCACGGCTCGTTTGCGCGCTGCGGTGGCCAAGAAGTTAGCCTACTCGATGGGAGTCGGTAGGGAAACCACGGCATGCGCGTCAAGGTGCGGTTCTGCCATTCAAGCCTACTCGATGGGAGTCGGTAGGGAAACCACGGCGCGATGGAACGGGCGCGCGCAACCCATCGAAGCCTACTCGATGGGAGTCGGTAGGGAAACCACGGCCTGCCCGTGCTGTGGGTGCTGCTGGGCGTGAGCCTACTCGATGGGAGTCGGTAGGGAAACCACGGCGCTTGCCAAGGAACCCGTCACAGCATATAGAGCCTACTCGATGGGAGTCGGTAGGGAAACCACGGCTGAGACGGATGCCTGGGTCCGCCGACATTGAGCCTACTCGATGGGAGTCGGTAGGGAAACCACGGCCCGCCCATGCAGAAACGCATCATGG